>NZ_DASYMN010000318.1:0-5307 GCF_036009065.1 Bradyrhizobium sp.
ACCAGTCGTTGAGCGGCGATTTCTGTGACATCAACCCATAGGCGCCGCGCGCGCCGATGATGACGCCGTCGGGCATCTTGTCGCCGAGCGGCGGCAGCACGTGATCGGAAGCGCTGAACACCAATTGGCTGCGTTTTGCCAAGCCGCGCGGTACGGACTGCAGGATGAAGGCCTGCAGATCGCCGCCCCACAGGCTGGAATAGACCACGTCGGAGCCGGCGGCGACCAATGCGGAAATCTCGGTGCCGTACTGGCCCGCGCCGAATTTCGGCAGCAGGTCGGTCTCGAGTTTGGCGTTGGGATAAAGCTGTCCCGCGGCGGCCACAAAATCGGCGCGGCTGTCCTGGCCCCAGGCGTAGTCCTGGTTGATGGCCGACAGCGTATCCATCTTGATGTTCTTCGCCTTCATGTAACGGATGAGCCCGACGTTATCCATCGTGGCATGCGCGGCGGTGCGGAACACATAATTGTATTTCGCCTCCTCGAAGATGCGCGGCGTGCCGCAATCCATCAGCACCAGCATCTTCTTGAGTTCCTCGGCGATCGGCGCCACCGCAAGGCAGTCGCCGGAGCCGATATAGCCGAGCACGACATCGACATTGTCGCGCTGATAGAGGTTGCGAAGCTCCTGCACCTGCTTGGTGGCGCCGCCGTTCTCGTCGATGATGACGGGCTCGACCTTCATGCCGCCGAACCCGACCTTTTCGTAAGGCGAGGGGGCGGCCCCCTTGTTCAACTGGTCGATGACGAACTGGCCGCCGTTGCGCGCGGGAACGCCAAAGCTGTCCGCCGCGGGTCCGGACAGGAATGTCACGATGCCGAGCTTGAAACTGTCTTGCGCGGAAGCCGGTGCCGCCAGCGTGAGCGCTGCTGCTGCGGCAATAGACAAGCGCGCGGCATGACAGCGCAGTTCAAGAAAATGACTCATGATATCCTCCCCTGGATTGCCGGCGGCGCGCCGGACCGTTATTTGTCCGCGCCCGTTGTCCCGGACGTCGGCATGGTTGCTGGCAGTTTAGGCGGGCTTTAGCGGCCCGTCTACGCAATGCGCGAGCGGCGCGGCAAATAGCCATGCGCTACGCGCGGTAGGTTATCCCCGCGGCCCGCGCAACTGTGCGGTTAGTTTGTCCATCGCGCCCGCCACACCGCGCCATTGCGCGAGCCACGCCCGCGGAAAACGAAACGTCAGGTCCGCGCCGTCGATGCGGCGCTCGCTGAGACACATGCCGGGGGTTGCGGCGTCGCGGGTACAGCGCGCGACCAGGGCCGGCGCGGTAGCGAGGACCAGGTCTTCATTGCTGTATGGCGTGCCATCGCGGAACGCGCGCGCGGTCAGGCCGTCGTCCCCCTGCGAGGAAACCTTCTCGAGATAGCGCGGATAGATAGTGCGTACGCGGACATCCGGCGCCAGCGTGTCGTGATGCGCCGAGATCGACAGGAAGATGCGGTCGATCGGCTGGATAGCGGCGTCGGCCGTCTCGGCGCTGGCGTGCTTCGGCGCGCCCGCGGCATCGAGCGAGGGGTAGGCGAAGGAGAGGTCGACGCGCTCCTGCGGTCCGGAATGGCGCTGCACTTTCATGCGCACGGCCTGAGTCGGCACGTTGAACAGCGTAGCTCCCACGCTGACCGGCAATCGCGCCGGATCATCCGATTTGATCGGCTCCCATGTCGGCCATAGCAAATAGGCCACCAGCGCGATCGCGCCCGCGGCGATCACGCTTCCCAGCGCGAGCGGAACGAGATGGCCGCGGTGCCGCCGGCGCAGGCGGCGGGTATTGATGTGAACCGACGAGAGCAGCGTCATGCGGGCAGGGCACTTTTCGAAAAGAGCGGCCGAATCAGCTTTCGAATATGCCACGCGCGCCAAGACTTCCGCACGGTTTTGCGCTCGCGCCGTTAACCTTTCCTTAAGGATGTTGTGGCGCACGGCGCTGCATTTTGCGATGCATGGCGGGCTCTTTGTATGATGCGTGAGACCCCGATGTCGCCGGATGCGTTGAACTCGTTTTTTTCGCTGTGCCTCGGCTTTGCGGTGGCCGGCGCGCTCGCCAGCGGATATCAGGCTTTTGTGCAGCGTCCCGCCGGCTTCGGCCTGCTGCAGGAGGGCGTGGCGCCGAAGACGTTCGCCGCGGTGCCGTTCCTGGTGTTCGCCGCGCCCTTCATCATCATGCGCAACACCCTTCGGGGGAAGCGGATCGAGCGCCGCCGTTTCGAATTGGTGATGATGGCAACGGTATTGTCCGGGTTCTGGAGCCTGATGTCCGGAACCTTCCTGGTGATGACGTTGCGGGCAGCCGGATTGCTGGCCTGAGCCGCATCGCTTTCTAAATTAAGACACCGCCGTCATCTGAGGTGCTCGCCGTTCTTCACGGCGAGCCTCGAAGGATGGCCGCAGGCGCCTGGGGCCGATCCTTCGAGACGCCGCGCGAGCGCGCGGCCCTCGGGATGACGGAGTCCATTGCGCAAAGGCGGCGTGAGTTGAACGGGGTATGGAATTCATGCAAGGTCTTCTTGCACAGGAGACCAGCATGGCGATCTACGAACTTGACGGGCAGGGGCCCGAACTTCCCGCCGACGGAAATTATTTCATCGCCGACACCGCGACGGTGATCGGCAAGGTGCGGTTGAAGAATTCCGCGAGCGTGTGGTTCGGCGCGGTGCTGCGCGGCGACAATGAGTGGATCGAGATCGGCGAAAACGCCAACGTCCAGGACAACTCGACCTGCCATACCGACATGGGTTTTCCGCTCACCATCGGAACAAACTGCACCATCGGCCATAACGTCATCCTGCACGGCTGCACCATCGGGGAGGGGGCGCTGATCGGGATGGGCTCGATCGTGATGAACGGCGCGCGGATCGGCCGCGGCAGCATTGTCGGCGCCGGCTCGGTGATAACAGAGGGAAAACAGTTTCCCGAGCACTCGCTGATATTGGGCGCGCCGGCGCGGGTGGTCCGCACGCTCGATCCGGCGCAGGTCGCGGCGATGGGAAGTGCGGCGAAGTTTTATGTCGGCAACGGCCCGCGCTTCAAAAAGGGCCTGAAGAAGATCGGCTGAACGAGGTATTGTCATGGTCATTCCGGGACACGCGCTACGCGCGCCCGGAATGACGAATTCAGCTCCCCTCGGATTCGTTGGCCTCGGCCTCGCCCGCCACCTGCTCATGCCCGGCGCTCCATAGCGCATGTTCGTCGCTGCCGTCCTGATACGGATTGGCTTCGGCGGGAATGTGCTTTCGCGCGGCGCGCCGGCCTTCTTCAAACGGATCGGGATCGGCTGTCATCGTTTGCTGTCCTTTGATCGCGCCTTCGCTGCCGCCTTCTTCGCAACGCCGGCGCTCTTGCGAAGCGCATCTTTCAAGTCGATCGGCACGCCGTGCTTCTTCAGGAGGTCGGCGAAAGCTTCGTCAGCCAACTCCTGAAGCGTTGCCATCCGGCTGCGCCCAAGCTGGATCAGCTTGTCGTGTGTGTCATCGTCGAAGGCGATCAGCTTGCGCATGGCGTGCAACCCCCCATTGGCGTGCACGTATCCTAACTCACGATCAATCGCAGCATGTTGATTTTGTTCCAGCCCGCGGAACTGACGCCGCCTGCCATCGTTGAATTTGAAACGGAGTTTTTCAAATGACCAAGCTCTCGAAGCCTGCAACCCTTGCCGTGATCGCATTTCTGATGTCGCCCGTCGGCGCGTTGGCGCAGGGCGCGGGTGGAAGCGGCGGAAGTGCGGGTGGCGCCGCGAGTGGCGCATCCGCCGGCACCGGCACGGCCGCGGGCACACCCAATGCCGGCTCGGCCGGCGCCGGAAATTCGGCGATCAGCGGCGTGCCTTCCGGTCCTGGCAATGCCGGTGGTCTCAACAATTCGGTCAACGATCCCAGCGGCGTCGGCAATGCCGCGAAGGTCGCCTCGCCGCCACCGCCCGGGACCAATTCCGCCGGCACGGCAAATTCAAGCGGAGTGACGTCAGGTGGGACAACAACCGGCGCGGGCTCCGGCGCGTCGTCGACGACGGCTGCGCCGCGGACCGGAAATGCCGATGTCGATGCAAAGGATCGGGCGGTCGATCGCAAGATCAAAAGCATTTGCAAGGGCTGCTAGGGCCGGCTGAAGTCCGCGCCGGTTGCACCGTTTTCGCAACCTCGCCGCTAGATGATTATTCCCTCGAAGCTGAACGGCAAACTGGAAAAAATATCGGCGGCGGCGTCATCAATTTACGCTGAAGCTTGAACAATTTCCCTCGCTTTGAGTCATAATCACCGGGTGCGATACCCCTTTACGGAGGATGGTCATGTTGCGGAAAACAGTTCTGGCGACCTTGGCGGCGGTGACGGTGGCAGCGGTGGGCCTGGCGACGGCGCCGGAAGCGTCGGCACGCGGCGGCTTTGGCGGAGGCGGCTTTCACGGTGGCGGTTTTGGCGGCGGCGGCTTTCGCGGCGGTGGTTTTGGCGGCGGCGGCTTCCGCGGCGGCTTCGCCGGCGGCGGTTTCCGTGGCGGCGGCTTCCATCGCGGCTTCCGCGGACCGGGGTTCGGGGCCATCGGCGTTGGCCTGGGTCTCGGCCTCGCTGGGGCCTACGCCGGCTACGGATATCCCTATGGCTACGGTTACGACCCGTATTACGCCGGTTATGGCTACGACGACGGCTATGGCTATGGCGGCGGATATGGTTATGGCGGCGGATGCTACATCGTCCGCCAGAGCGTGTGGGGCCCGTATGGCCCGGCGATCCGGCGCGTTCAGGTCTGCAACTGAATTCGGCGCGCTGAATAAGGGTAGCCTCAGCGTGATCCGCTGAGGCTACCGTCTGTCATCCATACCGCCGCTTTGGTACGGCGATTGCACTAACAAGATGATGCTGACTGGTCTCACCGCCCCGGATTTGACATGGCTGTTTCTGGCCGTGGTGGTTTGCCTGCTGTCCGCGGCGGTGTGGGCTTTCTGGGAGATCGAGCACCGACAGCGGCAACGCAAAAGCGATCGCTTTGGATAGGCCGGGCCTTGTTCGGCGAGTCGGCGCGCGCGGCTGCGAGCATCCCTGAAAAATCGACGGGCGAGCGCGGCGTTTGCCGCCGGCCCGATTTCGGCCAAAACAAAGCCGCCTGCGGCGGAGTATGACGCCCGGCGGCCTTGCCTGCCCCGGACATCGAAATTGGCTCGCGCCGTCCGGTAAGTTGCATCCTGCACAGGACTCGCGAAATCGAATGTGAACTAGTTCACATTTGTCGAAAAAGTTGTGGTGGGCCCCAGGACAGGCTGCCGCGGGCGATTTTACCGGTTCCAGGGCCACACCGACCACATTCAGCAATAG
>NZ_DASYMN010000319.1:0-15701 GCF_036009065.1 Bradyrhizobium sp.
CAGCGCGAGAATCCCGAGAGGAAGCAGGATATTGACGCCCAGCGCGCGCAGCATGCGCCGCAGGTTCAGCGCCTTGCGGGCGCCGAACAGATCGAGGCAGAATGCCACAAATCCCATCGCCAGCGCGAGCCGCGCAGTGCCCGGGACCTGGCCGGCCGACAGCGTCGCGTAGGTCAGCGCGCCATAGGTGACGAACTCGCCCTGCGGAATCAGGATTACGCGGGTGACGGCGAATACCAGCACCAGCGCCAGCCCGAGCAGCGCATAGATCGCGCCGTTGGTGATGCCGTCCTGCAATAGAAACAGCAGAATCGTCGTATTCAAGACGGACGCTCCCTCAAGCGTCGGGCTGCGGGCGTCCCGACGACGCAATAACAGCAGTTGAATCTGCCGGCCTTGTTTGATATGATCTATAACAATTATCAGATATAATCAAGTCCCCTCCTCCTTTGGACGGGATTTTCGTCCAACCTACCGGGATTGCGAGCACCGAGCGATGACTGTTTCCAAGACCGCCGCAGTCAATGCGGCAAAGGCGCTCCGCAAGGAGCCGGCTGATCCCGCTGTCGATAACGACGCGCTGCTGATGGGCGAATTGTCCGACCATCTCGGCTATGCGCTGAAGCGCGCACAGCTCAAGATCTTCGAGGATTTTTTGCGCTGCGTGGCGCCGCTGCAGCTGACGCCAGCGCAGTTCTCGGTGCTACTGCTGCTCGACAAGAACCCCGGCCGCAACCAGACCGAGATCGCCAATACGCTGGGCATCTTGAGACCGAATTTCGTGGCGATGCTCGATGGCCTGGAGAGCCGCGAACTATGCGTGCGGGTGCGCTCCACCAACGACCGCCGCTCGCACATCCTGATGCTGACCGACAAGGGCCGCGCCGTTCTGGCCCGCGCCAAGAAGCTGGTCGCCACCAAGCATGAAGCAAGGCTCAACGAGTTGCTCGGGAGCGCCAACCGCGCCGCATTGCTGTCGATGCTGGCCAAGATCGCCGTGGAGTTCTAGGACCTCGCCACATACACACCGTCATCCTGAGGAGCCGCGCCCTTGCGCGGCGTCTCGAAGGATCGGCCGCACGCACTTGTGGCTATCCTTCGAGGCTCGCCCAAGAGGGCGAGCACCTCAGGATGACGGCGTCGTGTGCGCACAGAGCTAACCTATCCGATCGACCAGAATCACCCTGATGTCGTTGACGTTGGTCAACGTCGGACCCGTGACCAGCAGATCGCCGGTCTTTTCAAAAAAGGTCGTGGCATCGTTGTTGTCGAGATATTTCCGCGCGTCCAGCCCTAGCGATTTCATCTTCGCAAACGTATTCCCATCGATCATCGCACCCGCCGGATCGGTCGAACTTCCTGCCCCGCCGTCGGCCCCATCGGTATCCCCCGCCAACGCCGAAATGCCCTGAACATCCCCGAGCAGGCCGGCCAGCGCCAGCGCGTATTCCTGGTTGGGGCCGCCGCGCCCCTGGCCGCGCACCGTCACCGTCAACTCGCCGCCGGACAGGATCGCGAGTTGTTTTCCCTGCGCGCGCGCCTGCAATGCAAGCGTCGCGTGATCGGCGGCGACGCTGCGCGCCTCGCCTTCGAGATCGGCGCCGAGATCGACGATCTCGTAACCGGCGTCCTTGGCCAATTTGGCCGCGGCGTCGAGCGAGTTGCGCGGGCGCGCGATCAGTTCCAACTGCGCCCGCGCGAACGCGGCATCGCCGGGCTTGCAGCTCTCATTGCCGGCATCGTCGAGCGCGCGGCCGATTGCGTCATCGAGCTCGAGGCCGTATTTCGCGATCAGGGCGCGGGCGTCCGCGAGCGTGGTGGGATCCGGCACCGTCGGCCCCGATGCGATCGCGGAGGGATCGTCATGCGGCACGTCGGATATCGCCAGCGTCACGATTTCGGCGCGCTGGCCGGCGCGCGCAAGGCGGCCGCCCTTGATCCGCGACAGATGCTTGCGCACGGTGTTGATCTCGCCGATCGGCGCGCCGGAGCGCAGCAGCGCCCGCGTCACCTGCTGCTTTTGCGCGAAGCTGATGCCGCGGACGGGCGCGATCCAGTTGGCGGAGCCGCCGCCCGACAGCAGCACCAGCAGCAGATCGTCCGATGTCGCGCCCTCGGCCAGCTTCAAGCTGGCATCGGCGCCCTCAAGGCCCGCCTCGTCGGGGACCGGATGGCCGGCTTCGATCACCCTGATCCGCCGCGTGGGTACGCCGTGGCCGTGCCGCGTGGTGGCGATGCCGGTGAGCCGCGACGGCTGCATTTCCAGCGCGTCGAGGTAATGCCGTTCTGCGGCGGCGGCCATGGCGGCGGCCGCCTTGCCGGCGGCGAGACAGATCACCTTGCCCCTGGGCACCGGGGGCAGCAATGGCGCGAGCACGACATCGGGATGTGCGGCGGCCACGGCGGCATCGAAGATCGCGCGCAGAAGGGGGCGTCGGCCGGTCATCGCTTCACGAAATGAGCTGGAAACATGCGACCGGTTATCCATCCAATCGGCGCAAAAGAAAACCCCCGCGGGGACGCGGGGGGTGTCGCCGTGTCCCGGACGCGGTGCAGCGTTCTTCACGCTGCTCCGCAGAGCCGGGACCGCTACAGACGCCGAGCCCGTTACGGCCCCGTTATCAGCAGCGACGCCATGGCGCGTCGATTGGGCTTTTGCTTCAGGATATATTTCGCGTAGATCTGGGTCTGGCTCTGGCAGTTCGGCTGCCAGCCCATGGTCCAGGGAAAATCCTTTGTTGCTGACAACAGGGATTCCGGTTCTCCCTTGTGATGAATGTTCGTGCATTTGCGCGTCATGGCCTTCTTGAGCGAAAGCCCTTTGACCTGGCGGCATTGAATACCGTTCGACGGCGGCCATCGAGAAAAAGCCCCCGCGGTGGGTTCGCGGAGGCTGCTCCTTTGGCAGTCAGTCAACGGCCGTCAACCACCGGTGTCTGAACTCAGAACCTCGCCGTACCGTTCCCAGGTCTCGCCTTTGAACTTCTGAAGCTGCAGTTGCGAGAGCGGGGCAAAATCGGTAGCGCTGGTGTTGACCTTGATGCCGGGCAGCAGGCCGCCGAGCTCAAGGTCTTTGATGCTCGCCGCCTGCTTCATGACGTTCTCGCGCGTCAGGTTGTCGCCGCAGGCCTTGAGCACATGCACGAGGCCCTGTGCGACAGTGTAGCCAAACATCACGGAAGCGTCGGCGCGATTTGCTTCCGGGAAGTATTTATCCAGGAACGCGTTCCATGCCAGCATTCCCGCATCGGTCTTCCATTGCGGATCGGTCGGATCCTTCAGATATGCCGACGAGATGATGCCCTGGGCGTTTTGCAGGCCGGCGGGCTGGATCACGCTGCCGATCGAGGCCGAGACGTTGTTGAGGAAATGCACCGGCTTCCATTCGATTTCGGCGATTTTCTTGATCGCCTGCGCGGCGAATTTCGGCGTCGAGATGTTGACGAACACGTCGGCACCGGTGGATTTCAGCTTGACGATATGGGAGTCGATGGTCGGCTCGGACGTTTCATAACTTTCCTCGATGACGATCATCGAGGCCGCCTTGGCGCCGAGCCCGTCCTTCAGACCCTTGAGGTAATCCTTGCCGTAGTCGTCGTTCTGATACAGCACGGCGATCTTTGCGTTGGGGTGCTCCTTGAGAATGATCTTTGCGTAGATCTGGGTTTCGCTCTGGTAGTTGGGCTGCCATCCCATGGTCCATGGAAATTCCTTCGGGTCGTTCCACTTGGTGGCGCCGGTGGCGACGAACAGCTGCGGCACCTTCTTTGAATTCAGGTATTTCTGGATCGCCGTATTCGGCGGCGTGCCCAGCGGGTTGAACACGACAAGAACTTCATCGCTCTCGACCAGCTTGCGCGCCTGCTCCACCGTCTTGGGCGGGCTGTAGGCATCGTCATAGCTGATGAAATTGATCTTGCGGCCGTTGATGCCGCCCTCGGCGTTGATTTTCTTGAAGTAGGCCTCTTCGGTCTTGCCGATCACGCCATAGGCGGACGCCGGCCCGCTGTAGGGCATGATGTTGCCGATCTTGATTTCAGTGTCGGTGGCGCCGGTGTCGTATTTCTTTTGCGCGAGCGCGCCGCTGCAGGACGCAGCAAGCAGGGCGGCGGCAGCCGAAAAGGTCACCAGCCGCAATTGGAGTGCGGGCATCGTTGTGTCTCCCTTAAATCATGTGAATGTGTCGCGGTTATTGATCGGAAGCGCTTTGCGGCTCCTCGCGTGCTATTCAATACCTTTCGCCGCTCGCCAGCAAGAAAAAGCCCCCTGCGACCTTTGTCGCAGGGGGCTTTTTCACCTCTCCCGTCGGGAGAGGTGAAGAGAGGCTCCGCTCCGAGCTATGCCGAGGATCCTTCCGCGAGGCGGAATATCAGTTGGTGAGTTCGCCGCTGATGATATCGCCGAACAGGTCCCACTTCTCGCCCTTGAACCGCATCATCTGCAACTGGCTGATGGGAGCGAAATCAGTGGCGCTGGTGTTGATCTTCACGCCGGGCAGCAGGGTGTCGGGCGTAAAATCCTTCAGGCTCGCCGCCTGCTTCATCACGTTTTCACGGGTCAAATCGTCACCGCACATTTCGAGGGTCTTGGCCAGCGTCTGGGCGACGCCATAGCCGAACACCAGCGCGCCGTCGGCCTTGTCGGCCCCCGGCATGTATTTGTCGATGAAGGCGATCCACTTCTTGAAATCGGCATCGTTGGTCCACTGCGGATCGGCGCCGTCCTTGGCGTAAGCCGCCGACAGCACGCCCTGGCTGGCTTCCAATCCAGCCGGCTTCATCACGCCGCCGACCGACGCCGAGACGTTGGAGACGATGTGCAGCGGTTTCCATTCGATCTCGGCGATCTTCTTGATCGCCTGGGCCGCGAATTTCGGCGTGGTGATGTTGATGAAAACATCGGCGCCGGTGGATTTCAGCTTGACGATGTGACTGTCGATGCTCGGTTCGGTGGTCTCATAGCTTTCCTCGGCGATGATCATCGACGCCTTGGCGCCGAAGCCGTCCTTCAGGCCCTTGAGGTAGTCCTTGCCGAAGTCGTCATTCTGATAGAACACCGCGATCTTGGCGTCGGGCTTCTCCTTCATCAGGTACTTGGCGTAGATACGTGCCTCGCTCTGGTAGGAAGGCTGCCAGCCGATCGTCCACGGAAAATTCTTCGGATCGTTCCACTTGGTGGCGCCGGTGGCGACGAACAGTTGCGGCACCTTCTTGGAGTTCAAATACTTCTGGATCGCGGTGTTCGACGGCGTGCCGAGCGGATTGAAGACGACCAGCACTTCGTCGCTCTCGACCAGCTTGCGGACCTGCTCGACGGCCTTCGGTGGCGAGTAGCCGTCGTCATAGCTGATGAAATTGATCTTGCGGCCCTTGATGCCGCCATTGTCGTTGATCATCTTGAAATAGGCTTCTTCGGTCTTGCCGATCACGCCATAGGCCGAGGCAGGACCGCTGTAGGGCATGATGTTGCCGATCTTGATCTCGGTGTCACTGGCACCGGTGTCATATTTCTTCTGCGCAAGCGCGCTGCTGCTCAGGGCCGCGAACGCGATGAGCGCCGTCGAAAACGTGGCTAGCCGTAGTTGTTGTATGGAACGCATGACTTCTCCTTTTAGTTTTTCCTGATCTTGCCGATCAGGCTCTGGGCGACGAACGCCACCTGCCTTGCGCCGTGAGGAACAAGGAAGATGACAATGAAGAGCAGGACCCCGAACACCGCGCCGGAAAGGCCTTTCGAAATGCCTTCCGCGATGTTGGGAACGAAGACGATGAAAGCCGCGCCGACGATGGATCCCGGCAGCCATCCGACGCCGCCGACCACCATGCCCAGGAACAGCGCGATCGCGAGCTGGATGGTGTAGCTGTCGGGGGCGACGAATTGCACCGCGATGGCCCCGAGGCCCCCGGCGACGCCGGTGATGCCGGCGCTGATGCCGAACGCCAGGGTCTTGTATAGCGCGACATCGACGCCCATGGCGGAAGCCGCGATTTCATTGTCGCGGATCGCCATCATGGCGCGGCCTGAGCGCGACTTCAAAAGGTTAACCGCGGCAATGTAGATGCCGATCGAAATCGCCAGCGTGAAGTAATACAGCCACATGTCCTGCGACATCGGCAGCCCGAACGGCGCATCGGGCTTGGTGACCACCAGGCCCTGCACGCCGCCGGTCCAGTGCTCGATGAAGTTGAGCTTCAGCAATTGCGGCATCGCCACTGCGAGCGCGAAGGTCGCCAGCGCCAGATAAACCCCGCTGAGCCGCAGCGCCGGCAGTCCGAACAGAAATCCGAAGACAAAACAAATCAGTCCGGCAATCGGCAGCGTCAGCGCGTAATTCATGTTGGCATGTTCGATCAGGATCGCCGCCGTGTAGGCGCCAAGCGCGTAAAACGCGCTCTGGCCGAGCGAAAACTGGCCGCTGCCGCCGGTCAGGATATTGAGCGCAAGCACGGCGATGCCGTAGATCAGCACGGTGGTGAGCTGAAAGATGATGAAGTTCTTGACGAATAGCGGAACCACGAGAAATGCCAGCAGCACGATCAGCGAGGTGCCGAGGCTGAGCGTCATGGCCTTCTTGGGAACGGCGTCGATCGCCGGCGCTTCGGTGACGGTTTCCTGAACAGCGCTCATGATCAAACTCGCTTGACGATGGGCCGGCCGAACAGGCCGGCGGGTTTGACGACCAATACGGTGATGATCAGCGCGAGCGCGATCGGCAGTTTCAGTTCATTGCCGACGCCGGGGATATAGGTTCCGGCGAGATTTTCGAACACGCCGACCAGGAAACCGCCGATTACGGCGCCCAGCGGACTGGTCAGTCCGCCAAGCACGGCCGCGGCAAATCCGTAGATCAGCACGCCGCCCATCATGTTCGGCTCCAAAAACACCACCGGGGCGATCAGGATGCCGGCGATGGAGCCGATTGCGGCGGCCATGCCCCAGCCCAGCGCGATCATCCAGGAGGTGTTGATGCCGACCAGCCGCGCCGATTCCGGCAACGAGGCGGCGGCGCGCATGGCGAGGCCGATCCGCGTGAACTGAAAGAACAAATACAGCAGGATCAACAGCACCAGGGTGACGCCGATCATGCCGGCCTGATGGGTCGAGATCAGCTGGCTGCCGAGGAAGGGCGAGGATCCGAACGGGGTGGGATACTGCTTGATGGTGAAGTCCCAGATCAGTCCGGCGACGCTGTTGATGATCGCGAACAGCGCGATGAAGCCGGCGACGTTGGTCAGGATCGGCGCCTTGGCCAAAGGCTTGAACAGCAGCCGCTCGATGACGATGCCGCCGGCAAAGGAAAATGCCAGTGTGAGCAGGAAGGCCCACCAGTAAGGCACGCCCCATTGCATCAACTGCCAGGAAATGAAGGTCGAGAACATCGCCATTTCGCCTTGCGCGAAATTCAGATGATCGATCGCCTGGTAGATCATGACCACGGCGAGCGCCATGCAGGCATAGATCGCGCCGGTCGCGATGCCGGCCAGGACCTGGTTGGTAAATAGCTCCATGGCCGCTCCTTAGACTGCGATGAATTCAGGTTGCGGCGGCTTCTCACCTCTCCCCGCAGGGGAGAGGTCGACGCGCATCGTCAGATGCGCGGCGGGTGAGGGGTTTCTCCGCCAGTCCGAATGCGTGAAGAGACCCCTCACCCGAAGCCTACGCTGGCGCTCCGACTTCGACCTCTCCCCTGCGGAGAGAGGTGAGCCGAGCGTCGCTATCCGACTTGAAATCATCATGCCTAGTATCCCAGATAGGATTTACGGACGTCTTCGTTGTTCGCGATATCGCCGGCTTTCCCCGACATCACGATACGGCCGGTTTCGATCACATAGGCGGTGTCGGCGAGCTCGAGCGCCAACTGCGCGTTCTGCTCCACGACCAGGATCGTGACCTTGTCGTCGCGGTTGATCTTGCCGAGGATCTTGAACAGGTCGCGCACGATCAGCGGCGCCAGCCCGAACGAAGGTTCATCCAGCAGCATCAGCCGTGGACGCAGCATCAGCGCGCGGGCGACTGCGAGCATCTGCTGTTCGCCGCCCGACAGCGTGCCGGCCTGCTGGGTATGGCGCTGCTTCAGCACCGGGAAGTGGTCGTACATCCGCTCGATGTCGGCGACGACCGCCTTGCTGTCCTTGCGGGTGATGGCGCCGAGCTGGAGATTTTCCTCCACCGTCATGGTGGTGAAGGTGCCGCGGCCCTGCGGCACATGCGCGATGCCGAGCCGAACGATGTTTTCGGTGGAGCGGTTGCTGAGTGGCGCGCCGTCGAACTCGATTGCGCCGGTGGAGCGCACCATGTTGCAGATCGCGCGCAGCGTGGTGGTCTTGCCGGCGCCGTTGGCCCCGAGCAGCGTGGTCAGGCTACCCTCGTTGAGAGCGAAGCTGAGGCCGTGAAGCGCCTGCACCTGACCGTAATAAGCTCTGAGGTCCTTGACGTTGAGCATCGCCGTCATTGGTCCTTGCTCCCCAGATACGCCTTGATGACATCGGGGTCGGCCTGGACCTGGGCCGGCGTGCCTTCGGCGAGCTTCTTGCCGAAATTCAGCGCGACCACGTGGTCGGCGATCGACATCACCAGTCCCATGTGATGCTCGACCAGCAGAACGGTGACATCGCGGTCGTCGCGAATCCGGCGGATCACGTCGCCGAGAACGTGGACTTCCTCATGGTTGAGGCCGCCGGCCGGCTCGTCGAGCAGCAGGATCTTGGGCTGCGCGGCAAGGGCCCGCGCCAGCTCCACGCGCTTCTGGGTGCCGAATGGCAGGCCGGCAACGATGGTGTGCGCAACGTCATGAAGATTGAGATAGCCGAGAATTTCATGGACGCGTTCATTGATCTCGGCCTCGGTGCGGCGAACCTTCCTCAGCTTCAGGCTGTCGCTGATGATGTCGCTGCTGGTTTTGGCGTGGGTTCCGACGCGGACATTGTCGAGCACCGAGAGGTTGGGAAACAGTGCTACGTTCTGGAAGGTGCGGCCGATGCCGATTTCGGCGATCTTGTGCGCCGGCCGCGTCAGGATGCTCTCGCCCTCCAGCAGGATATCGCCCTTGCTCGGCTGATACAGCCTGGAGAGGCAATTGAACAGCGTGGTCTTGCCGGCGCCGTTCGGTCCGATCAGGCCGAGGATCTTGCCCTTGTGCATGTCGAACGACACGCCGTTCAACGCGACGATGCCGCCGAACACGACGCTGACGTCGCGAACCGCAAGCAGGGGAGCAACCGAACTGGCCTGTCCCTGCGCGAGTTGTACCTGCATCATATCGTTCCGTCCCGCCGGCCGTCACGACAGGCGCTAACCGATGCCCTCGACCACACGTGCAACTTTCCCTCCTGCTTTCATCTTTTTTGTTTCTTGTTTTTTTGATTGCGGCGCCGCGCCGCCGAGTGCGGCTTCGATATTCCTTACCATCGCCACGAGACGAGGTCCAATATCGTTGCGCAACCGGTCTTCCGTGAAACGGAAAGCGGGCGCGCCGCAATTGAACGCATAAGGACCGGTTCCATCATTGAGCTTCAACGCCACACCGGCAGCGTGCACGTCGTCCTGCCACTCGCCCACAGAGAGGGCAAAGCCATGACGCGCCACCATTTCGCCGGCGCGCTCGACGCCGTCGCGCATCCGCGGCCAGCGGCTGCCGTAGTGCTCGCGCAGCTCGCGCAACATTGCGGCGCGCTCCTCGTCGGGCAGCGCCCAGATATAGGCGCGTCCCATCGCCGTGGTCGCCATCGGTATCCGCGAACCGACATCGAGTTGAACGCCGAGTGCGAGACCGTCCCGGCTTTGACCGACATAGATCATGCTGAGACGGTCGCGGGCGCCGACGGCGACGGCGCCTCCGGTTTCCCGCATCACTTCCTCGCGGAAGGATTCGGACAAATGCCGAAGGCCGAGATTTGCAAGGGCGGCATACCCCAGCGCCATGGCTGCCGGTGCGAGTTGATATTTCTCGAACCGCGGAACCTGTGTAAGATAGCCGAGCTTGGTCAAGGTGTAGGTCAGCCGCGAAATGGTCGGCTTGGGCAAGTTCGTACGGGCCGCGATCTCTTGATTGCCAAGAAGCCCGTCATTGGGATGAAATGCGCGCAACACATCAAGGCCGCGAGACAACGCGACGACGAAGCTGCGATCGGTCGCCGCTTTCTTGGCTGGACGCTTCATTCCCTGCTGCTGTGCTGATGTCGTTGACAAGGGACGTGCTTCAAAATAACCCTCGCTGTCAAGATGTGGAATTAAATTCCGCACTGCGAAATCCACTAAAAACGAGATGTCCAGGGAGAATGTCGTGAACGAAGTGGTCAAGCTTGAACGTCATGACGTGATTGCCATCGTCACGGTCGACAGTCCTCCGGTGAATGCGCTGAGCGCGGCAGTTCGTCGCGGCATTTTTGAATCTGTCAAAACAGCCGCCGCCGATCCGGAAGTGAAGGCGATCGTGCTCACCTGCGCCGGCCGCACTTTCATTGCCGGCGCCGACATCACCGAGTTCGGCAAGCCGCCGCAGCCCCCTGGCCTGGCCGAGGTGATTTCGGAGCTGGAAAACTGTCCGAAGCCGACCATTGCCGCGATTCACGGCACCGCGCTTGGCGGCGGCCTCGAAGTAGCGCTGGGCTGCCACTTCCGCGTTGCCGTTAAAGACGCAAGGCTCGGCCTGCCCGAGGTAAAGCTCGGTCTGCTGCCGGGCGCGGGCGGCACCCAGCGGTTGCCGCGCGCGGTCGGCCCCGAACTCGCGGTCAAGATGATCGTCGGCGGCGACCCGATCAGCGCCGGGGAAGCGCTCAAGCAGGGGTTGATCGACGAAATCGTCGAAGGTTTGGCCTCGGGCGGCGAAGCCTTTGCGCGCAAGGTGCTGGCCGAGAAACGCCCCCTGCGCAAATTGCGCGACGACGACTCCAAGCTTCAAGCTGCGAAAGCCGACCGCTCGGTCTTCACCAACGCAGTTGCCGCGCTCACCAAAAAGGCGCGCGGCCTGGAAGCGCCGTTTGCCGCAGCCGACGCGGTCGGCGCCGCCATCGACCTGCCGTTCGACGAAGGCCTGAAGAAGGAACGCGAAGGCTTCATGAAGCTGATGACCGGCGATCAGTCCAAGGCGCAGCGCTACGCGTTCTTCTCCGAGCGCGAGGCGGCAAAGGTCGCCGGCGTTCCCGAGGGGACAAAACCGCGCAATGTCGAGCGCGTTGCCATCATCGGCGCCGGCACCATGGGCGGCGGCATCGCGATGTCATTCGCCAATGCCGGGATTCCGGTGACGCTGATCGAGACCGGCGACGAGCAGCTCAAGCGCGGCATGGGCGTGATGCAGAAGAATTACGAGGCGACCGCGGCGCGCGGCGGCATTCCCGCCGATGCGCCGGCCAAGCGCATGGGCCTGATCGACGGCAAGGTCGGGCTGGAAAACGTCAGGGATGCCGACCTCATCATCGAGGCGGTGTTCGAGACCATGGCGATCAAGAAGGAGGTTTTTACCGCGCTCGATAAATACGCCAAGCCGGGCGCGGTTCTTGCCAGCAACACCTCGTATCTCAACATCGACGAGATCGCCAAAGTGACCAACCGCCCGCAGGACGTGCTGGGCATGCACTTCTTCTC
This sequence comes from Bradyrhizobium sp., assembly GCF_036009065.1. Lineage (GTDB taxonomy): Bacteria > Pseudomonadota > Alphaproteobacteria > Rhizobiales > Xanthobacteraceae > Bradyrhizobium. Next base: position 11,587 of record NZ_DASYMN010000319.1, read on the forward strand.
GCCGGCGAACGTAATGAAGCTGTGCGAAATCGTGCGTGCGGAAAAAACCGCGCCCGATGCGCTGACGACCGCGGTCGCGGTAGCGCGAAAAATCGCAAAAGTGCCGGCGGTGGTCGGGGTCTGCGACGGCTTCGTCGGCAACCGCATGCTGGCGCAGCGCGGCAAGCAGGCGGAAAAACTGCTGTTCGAGGGCGCGCTGCCGCAGCAGGTCGATGCCGTGGTGACCAAGTTCGGCATGCCGATGGGCCCGTTCGCGATGGGCGATCTTGCCGGCCTCGATATCGGTTGGCGCTCGCGCAAGGATCGCGGCATCAAGTCGGAAATCGCCGACGCGCTGTGCGAAGCCGGCCGTTTCGGCCAGAAGACCGGCAAGGGCTATTACAAGTATGAAGCCGGCTCGCGCGCGGCGATGCCCGATCCGGAAGTCGAAAAGCTGATCGACGAGACCTTGCAGCGGCTCGGCCGCAAGCGCCGCACTGTCAGCGACGACGAAATCCTCGAGCGCATGATGTATCCGATGATCAACGAGGGCGCGCGCATCCTGGAAGAGAAGGTCGCGGCGCGGCCGAGCGACATCGACGTTATCTGGCTCTACGGCTATGGCTGGCCGATCTATCGCGGCGGCCCGATGTACTACGCCGACCAGGTGGGCCTCAAGCACATCGCCGACCGGCTGTCGTATTACGCCAAGGAGACCAACGACCCGTCGCTGGAGCCGGCCCCGTTGCTCAAGCGCCTCGCCGCGGGGGGCAAGACGTTCGCGTCGCTGGCGCAGACGTCGAAAGCCGCGGCGTAATGGAGATGCGCGTCGGCGAACGCGGTGCTCTCTTCACCTCTCCCATGGGGAGAGGTCGGCGCGTAGCGCCGGGTGAGGGGTTACGCGCTATCGATAGACCGTACCCCCTCTCCCCATGGGAGAGGGGCCTCACCGTGCTTGCGGGGCGGTCAGTGCATAAACAGGGCGCACGATGACCCACCCCGGCGAGAAATTCTATCCGGAAGGCGTTCGCTGGGACGATCCGATCGCGCGCGGCACGCTGCCGGAGCTGATGTCGCAGGCGGCGGAAGATTTTGGCGCACGCACCGCGATCGAATTCCGCGACCGTCCGATCAGCTATGCCGAACTGGAGACGAGGGTCGAGACGGCGGCGTCTGCGTTTTTGCGCGCGGGCGCCGGCAAGAACATCTCCGTCGCGCTGTTGCTCGGCAATTCGCCGGATCATCCGGTGAATTTCTTCGGCGCGCTGAAAGCCGGCGCGCGTGTGGTGCATTTAAGCCCGCTCGATGGCGAAATCGCTTTGTCGCACAAGCTCAGCGATAGCGGCGCGCGCATTCTCGTCACCGGCAATCTCGCGGCGCTGTTGCCGACGGCGCTGAAATTCCTGGCCAGGGGGCTGCTGGACCGCCTGATCGTCTGCGACGACGACGACTGGGGCGCGGTCGGCAATCCGCAGATTCCGATTCCGGATGATCCGAGAATTGTCACGTTCAGGACCTTCGTCGAGGGCGCAACCAAACCGGCGCGATGGCCATCCATCGCAGCGGACGATGTCGCGCTGCTGCAATATACCGGCGGCACCACCGGCCAGCCCAAGGGCGCGATGCTCAGTCACGGCAATCTCACCTCGGCCGTGTCGATATACGACGTCTGGGGCGCGCCCGCTCGGGCCGAGCGCAACACGACCGAGCGCGTGATCTGCGTGCTGCCGCTGTTTCATATTTACGCGCTGACCGTGGTGCTGCTCGCGAGCCTGAAGCACGGCAACCTGATTTCGCTGCACCAGCGCTTCGAAGTCGAGGCGGTGATGCGCGACATCGAGAAGAAGCGCGCTACCGCGTTCCCCGGCGTGCCGACGATGTGGATTGCGATCGCCGGCCAGCCCGATCTCGACAAGCGCGATCTGTCGTCGCTGGCCAGTTGCGGCTCCGGCGGCGCGCCGCTGCCGGTCGAGGTCGCCCGCATCCTCGAGCACAGGGTCGGCATGAAGCTCAAGAGCGGCTGGGGCATGACCGAGACCTGCTCGCCCGGCACCGCCCATCCGAAGGAGGGGCCGGACAAGCCGGGCTCGATCGGGTTGATGCTGCCCGGCATCGAACTGGATGTAGTCGCGCTCGATGATCCAACGAGGCTTCTGGCGCCCGGCGAGGTCGGCGAAATCCGCATCCGCGGTCCGAACGTGACCAAGGGCTACTGGAACCGGCCGCAGGAGACCGCCGAAGCCTTTGTCGGCGACCGCTTCCTCACCGGCGATATCGGCTACATGGATGACGACGGCTATTTCTACCTGGTCGATCGCAAGAAGGACATGATCATCTCCGGCGGCTTCAACGTCTATCCGCAGATGATCGAGCAGGCGATCTACACCCATCCGTCGGTGCACGAAGTGATCGTGATCGGCGTTCCCGACGATTATCGCGGCGAGGCGGCGAAAGCCTTCGTCAAGCTGCGCCCCGGCGCCAATCCGTTCAGCCTCGAAGACCTGCGCGCATTCCTGACCGGCAAGCTCGGCAAGCATGAACTGCCCGCCGCGCTCGACTTTGTCGATGAATTGCCGCGCACCACGGTCGGAAAGCTCTCGCGCCACCAATTGCGTACGCTGCAGCCCGCGCCATACCCGCAACACAAACAACAACTCGCAACAGGAGGTCGTTCATGACCGACGCAGTTATCGTCTCCACCGCCCGCACCCCGATCGGCAAGGCCTACCGCGGCGCCCTCAATGCCACCGAGGGCGCGACCCTGCTCGGCCATGCCATCGGCGAGGCGGTTGCGCGCGCCAAGGTGGATCCGAAGGAGGTCGAGGATGTGGTGATGGGCGCGGCGCTGCAGCAGGGCTCCACCGGCGGCAACATCGCCCGCAAGGCGCTGCTTCGCGCCGGCCTTCCCGTCACCGTCGGCGGCACCACCATCGACCGGCAATGCGCCTCGGGCCTGCAGGCGATTGCGCTGGCCGCGCGCTCGGTGATCTTCGACGGCGTCGAAATCGCGGTCGGCGGCGGCGGCGAATCGATCAGCCTGGTGCAGAACGAGCACGCCAACAAGTTTCACACCCAGGATCCGGCGCTCCTGACGATCAAGGGCGAAGTCTACATGCCGATGATCGACACCGCCGAAGTGGTGGCGAAGCGCTACGGCATTTCGCGCGAGCGCCAGGACGAATATTCGCTGGAGAGCCAGCGCCGCACCGCCGCGGCCCAGCAGGGCGGCAAGTTCAACGATGAGCTGGCGCCGATCAGCACCAGGATGGGCGTCGCCGACAAGGCCACCGGCGAAATCTCCTTCAAGGACGTGACGCTGTCCAAGGACGAAGGCCCGCGTCCCGACACCTCGGCCGAGGGCCTCGCCGGCCTGAAGCCGGTGCGCGGCGAAGGCTTTACCATCACCGCCGGCAATGCCAGCCAGCTCTCGGACGGCGCCAGCGCCTCGGTGATCATGAGCGACAAGGAAGCCTCCAGGCGCGGCCTGAAGCCGCTCGGCATCTTCCGCGGCTTTGTCGCCGCCGGCTGCGAGCCGGACGAGATGGGCATCGGCCCGGTGTTCGCGGTGCCCCGGCTGCTCAAGCGCCACGGCCTCACCGTCGACGACATCGACCTCTGGGAATTGAACGAAGCCTTCGCGGTGCAGGTGCTGTATTGCCGCGACAAGCTCGGCATCGATCCGGAAAAGATCAATGTCGATGGCGGCGCGATCTCGGTCGGCCATCCCTACGGCATGTCCGGCGCGCGCCTCACCGGCCACGCGCTGATCGAAGGCCGTCGCCGCAAGGCCAAATACGCGGTCGTCACCATGTGCGTCGGCGGCGGCATGGGCGCCGCAGGGTTGTTCGAGGTGCTGCAGTAACCGCGGTGTCGTCCCCGCGAAGGCGGGGACCCATAACCCCTGGCATTAGTGGAAAACAAAAGGCGTCCACCACAATGCCATAACGGGACGACACGGCGTATGGGTCCCCGCCTTCGCGGGGACGACGTGTGGAAAGACATCGCGTAATTCACTCGCTCACAGGAGGATCCGATGGATCTCAGCTTCAGCAAGGAAGAACAGGCGTTTCGCGACGAAGTGCGGACCTTCTTCAAGGAAAACGTGCCGCCCGCGGCGCGGCAGAAGTTGCAGGAAG
>NZ_DASYMN010000320.1:0-19162 GCF_036009065.1 Bradyrhizobium sp.
CGCTCCAGCTCGACCAGGTAAATGCCCTGCGCGTACAGAGCAAAGCCGAAGATCGATAGCGCCAGCAGGAAACATGCAAGCACCACCCGCCAGCCAGCGTAGCGCGGTGACGTCTCGTCGTACATGTGCAGCCCGAGCCCCGCTGCTTCCCGAGCGGCGCGCACTACATACACGCAGTAGGCGTCGAACGCGAGTCACGAATGATGGCGCGAATGTAACGTCTATTCGTTGCGAGAGAAGCGACTTGCGCCCCTAAGCGTTGACGAAGGCGGGAACAATCCGAGCGTCCGCAAATGCAGTCTTCGTGGCGTCGCTCATCGCACTGACGTCCATCGTTTATCGGCCGGTTAAGGTCCGCTTCTGCCCGTGAACGCCCAACCACGACTGAGCCGGGAGTAGTTGCGTTAGGCCGAAGTTTTGTGATTCAAACTCCTAAATTGGAGGATCAATCATGCGCTACGAACTGGCCGAATATGAATGGGTTGCCATCAAGCCCATGCTGCCGAATAAGCCGCGTGGCGTTCCTCGAGTAAACGACCGGCGTGTCCTCAACGGCATCTTCTAGGTCCTGCGATCCGGGGCACCTTGGCGCGATTTGCCGGATCATTTTGGCCCTTACACGACCTGCTATAACCGTTTCGTTCGCTGGCGGCGGGCTCGGCTTGCGCTGAGCCCTGGCGAGGCCCATGACGTTCGACTTGCCGGAAAACTTCTCTCTCGTCTGAAATCCGGGTCAATGCTGCTTGCCGACCGTGGCTACGACGCGGACTGGATCAGGGAGCTTGTCATGAAGAAGGGCGCGTGGGCCAACATCCCGCCGAAAAGCAATCGCAGCGATCCGATCTGCTTCAGCCCCTATCTCTACCGCGCTCGCAACCAGGTCGAGCGGTTCTTCAATAGGATCAAACATTGTCGTCGGGTGGCGACGCGCTACGACAAGCTCGCCGCCAACTACCTTGCCTTTGTCCAACTCGCATCTATTCGGCTATGGCTGGCCGCGCGTTATGAGTCCACGTCCTAGTCCACAGCAGATGGAATAAGTATAACAGGTAAGCGAAAACGAAGCAGATGGTTGGCCGCAACGCCAGCCTTTTGACGGTCCCGGCTCTGCGCAGCAGCACAAAGGATGCCCCAGCGCGTCCGGGACACGGATGAGCCCTACGCTGCGGTCCAGCCGCCGTCGATCGACAGGTTGGCGCCGGTGATCTGGGATGCGTCGTCGCCGCACAGAAACAGCGCCAGCGCCGCGACTTGCTCCGATGTCACGAACTCCTTGGTCGGCTGTGCGGCCAGCATCACGTCCTTGATGACCTGCTCCTTGGTCATGTTGCGCGCCTTCATGGTGTCGGGGATCTGCTTTTCGACCAGCGGCGTCCAGACATAGCCGGGGCTGATGCAGTTGCAGGTGATCTTGAAGGTCGCAAGCTCCAGCGCCACGGTCTTGGTGAGGCCGACGATGCCGTGCTTGGCCGAGACATAGGCCGACTTGAACGGCGAGGCGACCAGCGAATGCGCCGAGGCGGTGTTGATGATGCGGCCCCAGCCGCGCTTCTTCATGCCGGGCACCACGGCACGGATGCCGTGAAACGCCGACGACAGGTTGATGGCGATGATGGCGTCCCACTTGTCGACCGGGAATTCCTCGATCGGGGAGACGAACTGGATGCCGGCATTGTTGACCAGGATATCGACCGAGCCGAAGGTGTTTTCTCCCAGCGCGATCATGCCGGCGATTTCCGAAGGTTTCGTCATGTCGGCCGGCGAGTGCACCGGCTTGACCTTGAAGTCGCTCTCGATCGCGGCGCGCGCCTTCTCGATATCGGCGGGCGTGCCCATGCCGTTGAGCACGATGTTGGCGCCGGCGCCCGCGAAGGCCCGCGCATAAGCGAGCCCGATGCCGCTGGTCGATCCGGTCACCACCGCGGTCTTGCCTGTCAACATGCCCATTCTATTTTTGCTCCTGTTTGTCGTCGAGAGTTTCGCTGACGTCCCCGGTGAGATCGTAGGTCACCATGGTCTCGTCCGATTGTGGCCGCTCCAGCCAATCCCTATGACGCATCGACAGATGAACATCGCGCGCGCCGGCGTTCCAGTGTTCGACCATGCCGACGCGCGAGAAATCGTAATCCTTGGATGAGGATTCGTAATTCTTGCTGCGGTAGATCAGGTGCACCACGGTGACGGTGCTTTCCTTCGACACTTCGCAGAGGAATTTTACCGACGGATCGCTCTTGAGTTCGTCCGGCAACTTCGAAAGCAGGTCGCGCAGCGCCTTGCGGGCATCGTGAATCTTCTTGTTCTTGTCGGTATTCATCCGGGTACGGCTGGAAAAGCGGATGTCCTTTTCGCGCTCCGCGGCCTCCAGCAGTGTCTCCGGCAATGGCCCGCACGCGCTGAACAGGTCGACCTGGAAGATCAGGAGATCGTCCGTGTTATCCTCATCGAGCACGTAATCGAGCGGCGTGTTGGATGCGATGCCGCCGTCCCAGAAATGCTCGTCGTCGATGACGATGGACGGAAAGCCCGGCGGCAACGCCCCCGACGCCATGATGTGTTCGGGGCCGATTCGCTTGCCAAGCTTGCTGAATTCGAAGTTGTCGAAATACTTGAAGTTGCCCGTCGTTACGCCGACGGCGCCGACGCTGAGCCGGGTCTCACAGCTATTGATGCGGTCGAAATCGACCAGCCGCTCCAGCGTCGCGCGCAGCGGCGTGGTGTCGTAATAGCTCTGCGACTGCGGACTGCCCTGCGGCCACAGCGGCGCCGGCGGAAACCGCGGCGTGAAAAAACCGGGTACGCCGAAGGTGGCGATCAAGGCGGCGCTGGTCTCGTTGAACAAGGAGCGTGCCCGGTCGCCCTGCACCACAGGGCTCCAGGACACCGGCGACGACACCGTCTCCCAGAATTCCTTGAGGCGTTCGACGCGCTTTTCCGGCGCGTTGCCGACGATGATCGCTGCATTGATGGCGCCGATCGAAATGCCGGCCACCCATTCGGGGACGAAGTTCTGACGGCACAGCGCCTGATAGGCGCCCGCCTGATAGGAGCCGAGCGCCCCGCCGCCTTGCAGGACAAGCACGGGTTTTGCCCTCGCGGGCGAGGTTGCGGGCACGGGCTCGGTGGAATCCGTCGGCGTCATCGATCGATCTTAAAAAATGAAGGCGCACCGTGGCGTCCCTTCGCGGCGGCGTCAATCGCGGACGGCGCGCGGCGTATCACGCCGAGGTTATCGCGCTTCCGATGATGCGAGAATGAGCGTCCAGAACACCTTATATTTGGTATTCGGAGCATAGCTCGCCGCAATGCCTAGTTTTGTGACACCGTTTTTCAGCATGTTGGCCCGATGCGGCGGCGAGTCCCGCCAGCCGGAAAATGCTTCCGCCAGCGTGTGATAGCCGGCCGATACATTCTCTACCGCCGACGTCGCGGGATATCCCGACGCGTTCAGGCGTTTCGCCAGCGGCGCGGTGACGTCGTGGTCGAGCTTGTTACGGCTGGCCATCGCCATCGACTGCGATTCCGCCAATGTCATCAGCGCGGGATCGACGATCACGGCGCCGAGACCGTTGTTCTGGCGGTAGCCCGAGATCATCGACGCTGCCACCCCCGGATCCACCTTGGCGCCGACATGAGCCATGCTGCGATAGAACGCCGGCTCTTCCTTGAGCGGCGCCTCCGCGGCGCAGCCGCCGAGCACCAAAAGGCCTGATATGGCCACTGCGAGCCGCATGATTCGAATTCCCCCAGAGTCGAGGGCAGTTGTTGCATACCAACCATGGCTGAATGGTGAACGGTGGGGCATTTTAAAGCAGAGAGGTCACCTCGAGTAACGGTCTACCAACCGCGAGCCACACACACCGCCGTCATCCTGAGGAGCCGCGCCCTTGCGCGGCGTCTCGAAGGATCGCCGCAGGCACTCGTGGCCATCCTTCGAGGCTCGCCGTGAAGAACGGCGAGCACCTCAGGATGACGGCTGCGCTTGTGGCGTCAGAAACTATTCCTACGCCGCGAAAATCCGGTACCGTCTTGGGTGCAGGCCGATCATGTCGCCGGTCCTGAGTTCACGGTCGCGCGGTGCGTCGATTTCGATCAGCGTGCCGCCGTTGTCCGACGACAGCGCCACTTCGGCGCGCTGGGTGGGCCCAAAAGTCCGCACCCGCTTTACCGCGCCTTCCAGCACGCCGCTGCCGACCGGCCCCACCTGCATGTCATGGCGGCGGACGAACAGTTGCGACGGGCCGCAGGCGGCGCCGTCGGGTGCGATGTTCAGCACCCTGCCATCGAGCCGCACGCGGCCGTCATCGACATGCACCGGCAGCACGATCGATTCGCCGATGAAGCCGTGCACGAAGGCGGTCGCCGGCTGGTCGTAGACCTCGCCGGGCGTGCCGATCTGTTCGATGCGGCCCTTGTCCATCACCACCACGCGGTTGGCGACTTCCAGCGCCTCTTCCTGGTCGTGGGTGACGAAGATCGAGGTGACGTTGATTTCCTCGTGCAGCGTCCGCAGCCATTGCCGCAGCTCCTTGCGCACCTTGGCGTCGAGCGCGCCGAACGGCTCGTCGAGCAGCAGGATGCGCGGCTCGATCGCAAGCGCCCGCGCCAGCGCAATGCGCTGGCGCTGGCCGCCAGACAGTTGGCTCGGATAGCGGCTGGAGAGCCAGTCGAGCTGCACCAGGTCGAGCAGCTCTTTTACGCGCGCACGAATGTCGGCCTCGCTCTTGCGGATGGCCCGGGGCTGCACGCGCAAGCCGAAGGCGACGTTCTCGAACACCGTCATGTGCCGGAACAGCGCGTAGTGCTGGAACACGAAACCGACATGGCGTTCGCTGGCGCCCTGCGCCAGCGCGTCCTCGCCGTCGAACGAGACCGCGCCGGTATCGGGCCAGTCCAGCCCCGCGATGATCCGCAGCAGCGTGGTCTTGCCCGAGCCCGATGGTCCGAGCAGCGCCAGCAATTCGCCGTTGGCGACCTTGAGGTCGACGTCGTCGAGCGCGGTGAACGCGCCGAATTTTTTCATGATATTTTTGACTTCAATTGCCACGCGGGATTTGCCCTTCGTCCAGATGCCGCTCGAGAATGGTCTTGGCCACCAGCGTGATCAGCGCCAACATCGCCAGCAGCGACGCGATCGCAAACGCCGATACGAATTGATATTCGTTGTAGAGGATTTCAACCAGAAGCGGCATGGTATTGGTCTCGCCGCGGATGTGCCCCGATACCACCGACACCGCACCGAATTCGCCCATTGCGCGTGCGTTACACAACAGTACGCCATACAGCACGCCCCATTTGATATTGGGCAAAGTGACGCGGAAGAAGGTCTGCAGGCCGGAGGCACCAAGCGAGATCGCCGCCTCCTCTTCCTGCGTGCCCTGCTCGTGCATCAGCGGAATCAGCGCCCGTGCCACGAACGGAAACGTCACGAAGGTGGTCGCGAGCGCGATGCCGGGCACCGCGAACAGCACCTGGATGTTATGGGCCTGCATCCACGGCCCCCAAAATCCCTGGGCGCCGAACAGCAGCACGAAGACCAGCCCGGAGATGACGGGACTGACCGAAAATGGCAGGTCGATCAATGAGATGAGGAGCGTCTTGCCGGGGAATTCGAATTTGGTGATGGCCCAGGCCGCGGTCACGCCGAACACCAGATTGAGGCTGACGGAAATCGCCGCGACGGTGAGTGTCAGCCGGATCGCGGAGAGCGCCTCGGGATCGGTGAGCGCGGAAAAGTAAGCGCCGATCCCTTTGGAAAACGCCTGCGCGAACACCACGACCAGCGGCAGCACCACAAAGACGGTGAGGAACGTTACCGTGATCGCGATGATGACGGTGCGGATCAGCCAGGGCTCGGTGCGTGTATCGGCCCGCGCGGATAACGATAGGGGTTGGACGTTGGTCATGCGACACAACCTTCGTCATTCCGGGACGCGCCGCTTGGCGCGGGCCCGGAATCCATACTCCCGGCGGTGGTTATGGATTCCGGGCTCGCTCGCTCGGCGACAAAATTGACGTAGTCAATTTTGCGCAAAGCTCGCGCCCCGGAATGACGGTCTTGTTGTTTCGTGCGCATTCTCAAACCATCCTCAATGCGCAGGGATTCGGGTTTGCGCCCAGCGCTGGATGCGGTTGACGGCGAAGATGATCAGGAACGCGGCGATCAGCATGACCACGGCAATAGCTGTTGCATCGGCATAGCGGAATTCGGACAGCCGGATCACGATCAGCAGCGGTGCGATCTCGGAGACGTTCGGCAGGTTGCCGGCGATGAAGATGACCGAGCCGTATTCGCCGACGGCGCGCGCGAACGCCAGCGCAAAACCGGTCAGCATCGCCGGCATCAGGCTCGGCAGGATCACCTTTGATACCGTGTGCCAGCGATTGGCGCCGAGGCTGGCGGCGGCCTCCTCGATCTCGGCATCGAGATCGATCAGCACCGGCTGCACCGTGCGCACCACAAAGGGGATGCCGATGAAAATCATCGCGACAAAAATCCCGACCGGCGTGAACGCGACCTTGATGCCGAGTTCGGCCAGCGGCGCGCCGAGCCAGCCTTTTTGCGCGAACAGCGACGTCAGCGCCACGCCGGCTACCGCGGTCGGCAGCGCGAAGGGAATATCGACGATGGCGTCGAACAGCCTGCGGCCCGGAAAGCGGTAGCGCACCAGCGCCCAGACGATGATCATTCCCATGACGAGATTGACGACTGCCGCGGCGAAGGCGAGCCCGAACGACAGTTTCAGCGCGTTGAGCGTGCGGCGGCTGGCGAGAATGGCCCAGAACTGATCGAAACTCAGTTCGAACGTCTTGAGGAACAGGCCCGCCAGCGGGATCAACACGATGATCGACAGCCATGTCAGCGTCAATCCCATGGTGAGACCGAATCCCGGCAAGGTGCTGCGCCTTGACGCCGCTCCGCTCACAACGCCCTCTGAAAAAGTTCGCTTCGTTCAGTTTTTGTAGATTTGATCGAAGATGCCGCCTTCGCCAAAGTGTTCCTTCTGCGCCTTGGTCCAGCCGCCAAACACGTCGTCGATGGTGAACAGTTCGACCTTGGCGAACGACGTCTCGTATTCCTTTGCGATCTCCGGATCGCGCGGACGGTAGGAGTTGCGTGCGGCAATTTCTTGGCCTTCTTTGCTGTACCAGTATTTCAAATAGGCTTCCGCGGCGGCGCGCGTGCCCTTTTTATCGGCAACGGCGTCGACGACGGCGATCGGAGGCTCGGCGAGGATCGACAGCGGCGGCGACACGATCTGGAACTTGTCCTTGCCGAACTCCCGCTGCGCCAGGAACGCCTCGTTTTCCCAGGCCAGCAGCACGTCGCCGACGCCACGCTCGACGAATGTGACGGTCGAGCCCCGCGCGCCGGTGTCGAGCACCGGGACATTTTGATACAGATCGGCGACGAATTTTTTGGCCTTGTCCGCCGAGCCGGTCTTCTTCAGCACGTAGCCCCATGCGGCAAGATAATTCCAGCGCGCGCCTCCGGAGGTTTTCGGATTCGGGGTGATGACGCTGACGCCGGGTTTGATCAGATCATCCCAATCCTTGATGCCTTTCGGATTACCCTTGCGCACCAGAAAAACAATGGTCGAGGTGTAGGGTGAGGCATTGAGCGGCAGGCGCTTTTGCCAGTCCTTAGGCAGCAGGCCTTTGCCGGCAATGGCGTCGATGTCGTAGGCGAGCGCCAGTGTGATCACGTCGGCCTTGAGGCCGTCGATTACGGCGCGCGCCTGCGAGCCGGAGCCGCCATGCGATTGTTTGATTTCGACGCTCTTGCCGGTTTCTCTCTGGTAGGCCGCGGCAAACGCCTTGTTGAAATCGGCGTAGAGTTCGCGCGTCGGATCGTAGGACACATTGAGCAGCGACACGTCGGCGGCAAATGCTGAACTCACCCAGACCAGTGCTGCAACGACCGCAAGAATACGACGAACCATCTCGATCTCCGTTGCCGCGACGAAATCTAGTGTCGTCGCTCTCGGCGTTGCTTACTTACCTCGCCCCGCTTGCGGGGCGAGGGAGTGGGTGTGGATGCCGCATTCCGTTTTCGGCCGACCGCGCCAGCGGCCGGCGCGGGTGTCTTCATCAGGCTCGGTGCGGCTGGTGCACGGCATGCATCCGACCGAGAGGTATCCGGCCGCCGCGAGCGGATGCGGCGGCAGTTTTGCATCCGCATAAATCGCCGCGATGTCCTCGCGGGAAACGTTCGCGAACGGATTGAATTTCAAGCGCACGCCGTCTTCCTCGACGACGGGAATCGCCGCGCGCGCGCGGCCCTGAAAGCGCTTGCGCCCGTTGATCCAGGCATCGAAGGGCGCCAGCGCGCGCGCCAGCGGTTCGACTTTTCGAATCCGGCAGCACGCATCCGGACCGGAGAACCAAAGATCGCGATCGGGATCGGCCTGATCCAGGGTTTTTTCCAGCGGTTTTACCGAAGGGACATCGCGCAGCCCAAGCGCCGCGATCAGCCTGTCGCGATAAACAAGCGTTTCCTCGAACAGCCAGCCGGTGTCGAGAAAGATCACGGGAATCGCCGGATCGACATCGGCCATCACCTTCAGCAAGGCCGCCGATTCGGTGCCGAACGACGACACCATCGCGAGACGGTCGCGGCCAACCGCGCGCAGCGCCGCGGCGATGATCTGTTGAGGCGGCGCGTCGCGCAGCGCGCGGTCGAGCACCTCGGCTGACGGAAATTCGTCCGTGAGCGGCGCCCGCTCCGGCAATAATCGATTTGCAAGACTGCTCACTGGCTGGCGCTTTCCGAATGACGTTGCTGCATCCGCCGGTGCAGGGCGGTGACGCGGCCGTCGCCGGTCGGCTGATAGAACACCGAGTAGCGCTTGACCGTATTGGCAAAGGCTTCGGCGTCGCTGTCTTTCTTCACCTCGAAGGCGTCGAACCCGGCGCGCAGCATGAACACGAACTGATCGCGCAGGATTTGTCCTGTGGCGCGCAGCTCGCCGCGATAATTGTAGCGTTCCCGCAGCAGCCGCGCCTGGCTGTAGGCGCGGCCATCGCGGAAAGTCGGGAACACCAGCGCAACCACCGCAAGCCGGTCGAGATGCGGCACGAGGTCATCGACGTCGCGGTTGTTCGGCCAGATCACCCCCAGCTTGCCGAGCCGTCGCGACAGCGCGTCGGCATCGGCGAGAAACCGCGCGGCTGAGATCAGCACCGGGCCGCTCGGGATCTCGTCATCGTCGGCGACGCGGACGAACGAATCGCCAAAAATCTTTCCGTTCTTAACGAGTGGCATAGACGCGCTCCCTGAATGGTTCGACGCCGAGTCGCTTCACGGTATCGACGAACAATTCGTCGGGCCGCGCGCGCAGCGCCAGATAGGCTTCAACGATGTCCTCGACCACGTCGGCGACATCGGCATAGGCCACCGAGGGCCCGATCAGATGGCCGAGTTCGGCATGCTCGTCGGCACGGCCGCCGATGGTGATCTGGTAAAATTCCTCGCCGTTCTTCTCGACGCCGAGAATGCCGATGTGACCGACGTGATGATGCCCGCAGGCGTTGATGCAGCCGGAAATGTTGACATGCAGCTTGCCGATCAGGTTAGCGGTGTCGTGATTGGCGAAGCGGCGGGTCAGTTCCTGCGCGATCGGGATCGAACGCGCATTGGCAAGCGAACAGTAATCCAGCCCCGGGCAGGCGATGATGTCAGTGACCAAATTGACGTTCGGCGTCGCGACGCCGATGGCATCCAGCGCCTTCCACAATGCCGGCAGGTCGCGCTTGGCGACATGGGGCAGCGCCAGGTTCTGCTCATGGCCGACGCGGATTTCGCCGAATGAATATCTGTCGGCAAGATCGGCGATCGCGTCCATCTGGTCGGCGGTGGCGTCGCCGGGCGGTCCGCCGACCGGTTTCAGGGACAATGTGACGATCGCATAGCCGGGCACCTTGTGCGGCGCGACCGAATTCTTGCGCCATGCCTCGAACTGCGGATCGTGCGCGGCTTTCTTCAGCTCGTCCGGCATGTGCGCCAGTTTTTCGTAGGCCGGATAGGAAAAGCGCGAGCGGATTTCCTCGATCGCCGCGTCATCGAGCGTCAGTGCGCTTCCCTCCATCTGCTGCCATTCGTCCTCGACCTCAGCTGCGAATTTTTCGGCGCCGAGTTCGTGGACCAGGATCTTGATCCGCGCCTTGTAGATGTTGTCGCGGCGTCCGTACTGGTTATAGACGCGCAGGATCGCCTCGACGTAGCTGAGCAGATCGTGGCCATGCACGAACGGCTTGATGGTCTTGCCGATGAACGGCGTGCGGCCGAGCCCGCCGCCGACCAGCACCTCGAAGCCGGTTTCGCCAGCTGCGTTCTTGTGCAGACGAAGCCCGACATCGTGCACCTTGATCGCGGCGCGGTCGTGCGCGGACGCAGTGATGGCGAATTTGAACTTGCGCGGCAGGAACGAGAATTCCGGATGCAGCGTGGTGTATTGCCGCAGCAGCTCGGACCAGATGCGGGGGTCCTCGATCTCGCCGGGCGCGACGCCGGCCCATTGATCCGACGTGACGTTGCGGGTGTTGTTGCCCGAGGTCTGCATGGCGTGGATGCCGACCTCGGCAAGATCGGCCAGCGCGTCCGGCAATTCGGCGAGCTTGATCCAGTTGAACTGGATGTTCTGCCGGGTGGTGAAATGCCCGTAGCCGCGATCATAGCGCCGCGCCACATGCGCCAGCCGGCGCAACTGGAGAGACGACAGCGTGCCGTAGGGGATCGCGACGCGGAACATGTAGGCGTGCAGCTGCAGATAGACGCCGTTCTGCAGCCGCAGCATCTTGAACTCGTCCTCGGTGAGCTCGCCGGACAGCCGGCGCTTCACCTGATCGCGAAATTCGGAGACGCGCTCATTGATCAGCGTGCGGTCGATTTCATCGTAAGCGTACATGAACTTGCCTTTACGCCGGAACCGGAAGGCCGATGGTGAGGCCTTCCGACCGGATGTGTTCGCGCAGATTGCCGGGCTCGATCGCGCCGCCATCGCCGATGTCCACTGGCGCGATGTAAGCGCCGATCGCACCGACATCGTCGGCTATCGATTCGGCGAGCAGCGCGCGTGCTTCGTCGGAGGTGCGGACGATCGCCGCATCCGACAAGTCGTCCGACCAGCCCTGCGACGGCGTGCGGTAGATCACGACACCGTCCCAGGTGCGGTTTGCGGTGACCACCGAGGGGCCGGTGATCTTGATTTTCTTCTGTTCGAGGGGGGAGGTCATTCGGCAGCTACCAGATAGTTCGAGATCAGGGAATCGAGATTAGCTTGGCGCCAGGGTGCTGAGTGCGCGACCACGTCGCCGATTACGAGAATGGCGGGGCCGCCGTCGATCTCGCGAACCAGCGCCGGGAGATTTTCGAGCGCGCCGACCACGGCTTGCGAATCCGGCCGGGTCGCGCGGGCAAACACGCCGACCGGCGTTTGCGGCGAACGTCCGGCGGCTAGCAGGCCGGCGCGGATCGCGGGCGCGGCGGTGATGCCCATGTAGACCACCACCGTCATCTTACTATCGGTCAGCGTGGTCCAGTCGACAGTCTCTGCGTCTTTCGCCTTGTGCGCGGTGAGAAACGTGATGCGCAGCGCTTCGCCGCGGAACGTCAGCGGCACTTCGGATTCCGCGGCGGCGCCGAGGCCTGCGGTGATTCCGGGAATGACCGAATAAGCAACACCCGCCTCGCGCAGCGCCTCGATTTCCTCGCCGCCGCGGCCGAAGACAAAGGGATCGCCGCCTTTGAGGCGCACCGCGCGCTGGCCTGATTGCGCGGCGTCGATCAGCAATCTGTTGATGGCGTCCTGGCCGATGCCGGGCTTTCCCACGCGACGTCCCACCGGCACGCGCGCGGCGTCGCGGCGGGCGCGATCAAGCACTTGCCGCGAGACCAGTTCGTCGTAGAAAATGATGTCGGCGTCCTGCAGCGCGCGCAGCGCCTTGATGGTGAGCAGATCCGGATCGCCGGGGCCTGCGCCAACCAGCGTCACTTTGCCTTCTGCTCGGCCTGCCTGCGCGCCGGCAAAGGCTGTGGGATCGGCGATATCCTTCAGCGCCGCTTCGGCCTCATCGTTGTGGCCGGCGAGCACCAGCGCGCCGATCGGGCCATCAATCACACGCTCCCAGAAGCGGCGGCGCAGCGGAAACTCGGGAATACGATCATGAATGGATTTGCGCCAGTGGCCGATGAAGCTGGCGAGATCCCCGATCCGCGCCGGCAGCATCGCCTCGATGCGCTCGCGTACCCGGCGCGCCACAACAGGCGAAGCGCCGCCGGTGCCGACGGCGACCACCACGTCGCCGCGATCGACAATCGCCGGGAAAATAAAGGTGGAGTGGGCAAGATCGTCCATTACGTTGACGGGCAGGCCGACGGCCCTGGCCCGCGCCGACATCGCCGGCCCGAATTCACCGGCGCCCGCGCAGAGCACCGCGATCACGCCTGAAAGATCGGCTGTCAGCGGATCGCCTTGCGCCCGCTCGATCCGCGCCGCATCTGACGCATCTAGCCCGCTCACATCGTGATCGCCGTCGCTCGCGTACCAGCGGACGCGCGCGCCTGCCGACAGCAACAGGCGCAGCTTCGCCCGCATCAATTGGCCGCCGCCAAGGAGCAGGATCGGACCAGTCTGCAGATCGAGGAACACCGGCAGGAATCGCATGCGAAACTCCGCTCCCCAACTTTCGGGGGTTGACTAGAATTATTTTCTATTTATGTCTCACGCAAGCCTCACAAAGAGAAAATTATTTCTTCTCTATTGCAGTGCAACTATAGAATTTCCGTCCTCAAACACCAAGCGGCGAAGATGTCCCTTCTCGACAACAGCGGCCGAATTCATGCGTTGCGCGGCGCACCCGAAACCCAGCGATTACCGGGCCTGCAAATTCCGCATCCCGAGCCGCTCAACGGTCCCAGCATGGACCACCTCGATGCGCTGGAAGCCCAAAGCATCTACATTTTCAGGGAAGCGTTCGCGCGGCTGAAGAAGCTGGCGCTGCTGTGGTCGCTCGGCAAAGATTCCAACGTGATGATCTGGCTGGCGCGCAAGGCGTTCTTCGGCCGCGTGCCGTTCCCGGCGCTGCATGTCGACACGGGCAAGAAATTTCCCGAGATGTACGCGTTCCGCGACCGCTACGGCAAGGAATGGGAGCTTGATCTCCGCATCGAACCCTGCCCGCCGATCGACGCCGTGGATCCGACCCTGCCGCCGGCGGCGCGATCCGCCGCGCGCAAGACCGAGGGGCTGAAGCTGGCGCTGACAAAATACGGTTTTGACGGATTGATCGCCGGCATTCGCCGCGACGAAGAGGCGACCCGCGCCAAGGAGCGGGTGTTCTCGCCGCGCGGCGCCGAAGGCGGATGGGACGTCCGCGACCAGCCGCCGGAATTCTGGGACCAGTTCAACGCCTCGCCGCCGCCCGGCGCGCATTTGCGCATCCACCCGATCCTGCACTGGACCGAGGCCGATATCTGGGCCTACACCCAGCGCGAAAACATCCCGATCATCCCGCTGTATCTCGCCAAAGACGGCAAGCGCTACCGCTCGCTCGGAGATCAGGACATCACTAATCCGGTGGCGTCCGATGCATCGAACATCGAAGAAATCCTGCTTGAGCTGAACAGTACCAAGGTGCCGGAACGCTCAGGCCGCGCGCTGGATCATGAGACCGAGGATGCGTTCGAGCGGCTGCGCGTCGCCGGCTATCTGTAAAAAATTCGAACTGGGTGCCGCGATGAACATGATGCTCTCGAGAACGACACAGGCACCGCCGAACGGCACCACGCGTCCGCAAGTCCGTATCGTCATCGTCGGCCACGTCGATCACGGCAAGTCGACGCTGGTCGGGCGCCTGCTGCACGAGACCGGCAGCCTGCCCGAGGGCAAACTCGAGATGCTGAAAGCCGTCAGCGCGCGGCGCGGCATGCCGTTCGAATGGTCGTTCCTGCTGGACGCGCTGCAGACCGAGCGCGACCAGGGCATCACCATCGACACCACGCAGATCCGCTTCCGCACCCGTTCGCGCGACGTGGTGCTGATCGACGCGCCCGGCCACGCGGAATTTTTACGCAACATGATCACCGGCGCCTCCCAGGCCGACGGCGCGGTGCTGATCATCGATGCGCTGGAAGGCGTGCGCGACCAGACGCGGCGGCACGGTTATCTGTTGCATCTGCTCGGCGTCAAACAGGTCGCGGTGGTGGTCAACAAGATGGATCGCGTCGATTTCAGCGCGGCGCGGTTCAACGCCATCAGCGACGAAATCTCGGCGCATCTCATCGGCCTCGGCGTCGCGCCGTCGGCGGTAATCCCGATTTCCGCGCGCGACGGCGACGGCGTCGCCGAGCGCACGCCGCGGATCGGCTGGTATAACGGCCCGACGGTGGTCGAGGCGCTGGATGCGCTGGAGCCGGCGCGCCCACTGGAGGCGTTGGCGCTGCGGCTGCCGGTGCAGGCGATCTACAAATTCGACGACCGCCGCATTGTCGCCGGCCGCATTGAATCCGGTTCTCTAAGCGCCGGCGACGAAATCGTCATTATGCCATCGGCCAAGATCGCAAAGATCAAGACGGTCGAGAGCTGGCCGTTGACGCCGGTGAAGGGACGCCAGGGCGCCGGACGCTCGGTCGGCATCACGCTCGACCGCGAGCTGTTCATCGAACGCGGCGACGTCATTGCGCACGTCGATTCGGCACCGCGCGACACGCGGCGGATTCGCGCGCGTATTTTCTGGCTGCACGACAAGCCGCTGGTGTCAGGCGCGTCGATCGTGGTCCGGCTTGGCACCAGGGAAGCACGCGCCACCGTCGTCGCCATCGAGAAGGCGGTCGATCCCGGCGAATTGTCCAGCGTGGAGACGACATCGATCGCGCGCAATCATGTCGGTGAGATCGACATCTCGCTGGCCCAGGCGCTGGCGGCTGATCCCTACACCGACAACCCGCGCACCGGACGGCTGGTGATCGAGGTCCAGGGCCGCATCGCCGGCGGCGGGCTAGTGCTCTCGGTCGACGCCGGACAACGCGCCGTGCCGGTCGATATCGTGCCGGTGGAATCCGCGCTGCGCCCCGACGAGCGCTCCGCGCGTTATCGCCACGCCGGCGCCGTGGTCTGGCTGACGGGATTGCCGGGCTCCGGAAAATCCACCCTTGCGCGCGCGCTGGAACGCAGGCTGTTCGGCCAGGGTGGCTCGCCGGTTCTGCTCGATGGCGACACCTTGCGCGCCGGGCTCAATGGCGACCTCGGTTTCTCCGCGCAGGACCGTACCGAGAACATCCGGCGTCTCGCGGAAGTCGCGACGCATCTTGCGCGCAATGGGCACATCGCGATCGTCGCCGCGGTCTCGCCTTCGGCGGAAGACCGCGCCGCCGCCCGCCACATCGCCGATACCGCGTTTCGGGAGGTTTATGTCGCAACGCCGGCCGAGGTCTGCGAGAGCCGCGACCCCAAGGGCCATTACGCCAAGGCGCGCGCCGGCGGGCTGAACAACTTTACCGGGATCGGCAAGGATTATCAGGCGCCGACCGACAGCGAACTGACCATCGACACCTCGGCGCGATCGGTGTCCGACGCCACCGACGACATCGAGCGGATGCTGGCCAGGACCGGCATTCTGTTCGACGAACTCGTTGATCTTGCTGCGAATATTTGAACCGGCCGCCCAAAACTCCACCGTCATCCTGAGGAGCCGCGCATCTTGCGCGGCGTCTCGAAGGATGGCCACCGGCGCTTGCGGCCATCCTTCGAGACGGCCGCTTCGCGGCCTCCTCAGGATGACGTCACGTTTCGGGTTTACCCCCTGCGCCATCCTGTCTAAAAGGCCGGGAACCGCAGCCCCTCGCGGCGCGTTTTTTGCTTCTTTATCCCTGAGAACGGCGCGAGATGCGCCGTTTCGCGTGAGAAAATCCGAGATCATGAATCGTATCGACGCCCACGGACTGAAGATCGCTCCTGTCCTGTTTGATTTCATTGCCAAGGAAGCCGCCCCCAAGACCGGGATTTCGCCGGACGCGTTCTGGGCCGGGCTTGCCGCCATCGTCCGCGATCTCGCGCCGAAGAACCGCGACCTGCTCAAGGTGCGCGATACGCTGCAACAAAAGATCGACGGCTGGCATCGCGCGCACAAGGGCAAGCCGTTCAACATGAACGCCTATACCGCCTTCCTCAAGGAGATCGGCTACCTGCTGCCGGAGCCGGCGACGCATGACGTCGAGACCGCCAATGTTGATGAAGAAATCGGAAAAATCTGTGGGCCGCAGCTGGTGGTGCCGCTCACCAATGCGCGCTACGCGCTGAACGCGGCCAATGCGCGCTGGGGCAGCCTGTACGATGCGTTTTACGGCACCGACGCGATCCCGCACGAGGCCGGCGAAGAGGGCAAGGGGTTTAACAAGGCGCGCGGCGCCAAGGTGATCGCGAAAGCGAAGTCTTTTCTTGACCAGGCTGTGCCGCTGGCGACCGCAAGCCATACCGACGTCACCGCCTATAGCGTCATCGCCGGACAGCTTGCCGTCAAACTGAAGAGCGGCAACGCCACCGCGCTGAAATCCAACGCGCAGTTCGCAGGTTTCCAGGGCGAGGCCGCAGCGCCGAGCGCGATCCTGCTGGTCAACAACGGGCTGCATGTCGAGGTCAGGATCGATCGCAGCCATTTCATCGGCAAGGACGATCCGGCCGGGGTCGCCGACATGATCCTGGAATCGGCGGTCTCCACCATCCTCGACATGGAGGACAGCGTCGCGGCGGTGGATGCCGAGGACAAGGTGATGGTCTATCGCAATACGCTGGGCCTGATGAACGGCGCGTTATCGGCGGACTTCGAGAAGGGCGGCAAGACCTTGAAGCGCGCGCTCAATCCCGACCGGGTCTACAAGACGCCCGACGGCGGCGAACTCAAGCTGCACGGACGCAGTCTTCTCTTGATGCGCAATGTCGGCCACCACATGTTCACCGACGCGGTGCTGGACAGCACCGGCGAGGAAATTCCGGAAGGGTTGCTCGATGCCGCGGTCGCCGGCCTGCTCGCGATCCATGATCTCAAGGGCAGCGCGAAGACACGCAACAGCCGCACCGGCTCGGTTTACATCGTCAAGCCGAAGATGCACGGCCCCGATGAAGTCGCGCTGACCTGCGAGCTGTTCGGCCGAGTCGAGGCGATGCTGTCGCTGCCCGAGAACACCCTGAAAGTCGGCATCATGGACGAGGAGCGCCGCACCACGGTCAACCTCAAGGCCTGCATCCAGAATGCTTCGAAGCGCATCTGCTTCATCAACACCGGCTTCCTCGACCGCACCGGCGACGAGATTCATACCTCGATGGAAGCGGGACCGATGATCCGCAAGAACGACATGAAGTCGAGCGTCTGGATCAAGGCCTATGAGGACTGGAACGTCGATGTCGGCCTGATCGACGGGCTGCCGGGACACGCCCAGATCGGCAAGGGCATGTGGGCCGCGCCCGACAAGATGGCCGACATGCTTTCGCAAAAGATCGCGCATCCGCAGGCCGGCGCCACCACCGCCTGGGTGCCCTCGCCTACCGCGGCGACGCTGCATGCGCTGCATTATCACCAGGTCAACGTGCTGGCGCGGCAGGACGAGTTGAAAAAGGGCGGCCCGCGCGCAAAGCTGTCGGACATCCTCACCATCCCGGTGTCGCAGTCGAACTGGGCGCCCGACGATGTGAAGCAGGAGATCGACAACAATTGCCAAGGCATTTTGGGCTATGTGGTGCGCTGGATCGACCAGGGCGTCGGCTGCTCCAAGGTGCCGGACATTCATGACGTAGGGCTGATGGAAGACCGCGCCACCCTGCGCATCTCCAGCCAGCATCTGGCGAACTGGCTGCATCAGGGCGTCATCACCAGGGATCAGGTGATGGAGTCGCTCAAGCGCATGGCGGTCGTGGGCGACAAGCAGAACGCCGGCGACCCGCTGTACCGCCCGATGGCGCCCGGTTTCGACGGCGTGGCTTTCAAGGCCGCCTGCGATCTCGTTTTCAAGGGCCGCGAGCAGCCCAACGGCTACACCGAATACATTCTGACCGCGCGGCGCAGGGAAGCGAAAGCGGCGGGGTAATCGCGTAACCCGGATGGAGCGAAGCGAATCCGGGGAAACCAGTAAAGTTCGTCATGGCCGGGCTTGTCCCGGCCATCCACG
Organism: Bradyrhizobium sp.; assembly: GCF_036009065.1. Lineage (GTDB taxonomy): Bacteria > Pseudomonadota > Alphaproteobacteria > Rhizobiales > Xanthobacteraceae > Bradyrhizobium. The sequence continues at coordinate 18,158 of NZ_DASYMN010000320.1, forward strand.
TCTTATTTTTCATGAGGGCTGCAAGACGTGGATGCCCGGGACAAGCCCGGGCATGACGGAGAAAGCAACCCGGATTTCGCTGCGCTCCATCCGGGCTACGGGTCAGATGCCTCAGCGCGGAACGTTTGAATTGCCTGCCCGTTGAAAGGCCGTCGCAACTCAAGAGGAGATGGCGATGGACTGGAATAGGATTGAAGGCAACCGGAAGCAATTCAAGGGTGCGGCCAAGGAGAAGTGGGGCAAACTCACCGACGACGATCTGAACGTGATCGAAGGCCGCCGCGAGCAATTGGAAGGCAAGCTGCAGCAGCGCTACGGTTTTGCCAAGGATCAGATCCATAAGGATGTGGACGACTGGTTCAGGACGCTGAAGTAAGTCCGCCCTATCGGCATACGAAAGCCACGGCATTCCGCCGGGGCTTTTTGTTGTTCATTCCGCGGCGCGAGACATACCGCCGTCATTGCGAGCCAAGCGAAGCAATCCAGAACCGCGAAGCAAGACTGGATTGCTTCGGTCGCTTCGCTCCTCGCAATGACGGGAGTCCCTAAAACACCGCGATGTATTTCAGCAGCGAGATTACGCCGAGGATGATCACCACGACGCGGGCGATCTGCTTGGCGCGGCCGTCGAGCGGCAACAGATTGATCAGATAGAGAATGAGAATGACTACGAGAAACGTGACCAGGGCGCCCATCAGCATAGCAATTCCCTCATCGTTTTGAACGACGCGACGCGCGCGACGTCATCCCAACGCGGGTGGAACCCAAGGGTTCCACAAAAGGAACCTGCTATTCGGACGCCACGACCGGCACGCGCTGGTACTTCGCGCGAATCTGTGGCGACGCAGGGGAGAGGTTCAACGCGGCGCCGCGCTTGTCGGGTACGCGGGCGGCGACCACCAAACCGTTTTCGCCGGCGACGATGTCACCCTTGCGCAGCGTCGGATCGTCCTCGATCTTGATCGGGGCGAGGCCGAGTTGGTCCTTGCCGTTGCAGGTGCAGCC
>NZ_DASYMN010000321.1:0-25611 GCF_036009065.1 Bradyrhizobium sp.
AGATCGACGCCTTCTTCCCCGAGATCGGTGGTGTAGACGTTAAAACTCTCGGATTTCAGCATCAATTCGATCGACTGCGCGACGGCGCTGTCATCTTCTATCAGCAATACGCGCATGCCAGTCCCCTATCGTCGCCGCTCCCGGGCGTCAGGTCGGCCGCACTTGCGGCACTCAAAACGCCTTTGAACAACTGATTCGAATCCTGACGGCATATGGTTAACAAAATCTGATTCCCGTCCGCAAGGTCTATTCGTGCAATTTTTGTCGAATCGCCATAAGATATTGCGGTGAAGCAGCTTTTCGTATCCCAGTCCGTTCAGTTCTCACATTAAGAGTCGGGTCTAACCGACTCTCGCGACTCAACCTTCATTCTGACGGCCGAGCGCTTTCAGTCACCAAAGACAGTGACGTAATGATTAACGATGCGGGTAAACACGGAGTTAAGGAGAGGCCTAGAAAGCGCGGAAACTTAAGGTTTTCGCAATGAAGGCGCTCGCCGAGCAGATCGCCGACCTCGACGGCGTCAACATTTATGGCCGGGTGGTCGGCGTCCGCGGGTTGATGGTGGAGATCGCGGGGCCCGTCCATGCGATGTCGGTCGGCGCCCGGATCGTGATCGAGACCGGCGCCAACCGTTTCATCCCCTCGGAGGTGATCGGCTTCACCGGGAATAATGCGGTGGTGATGCCGTTCGCCGGCCTCGAAGGCGTGCGGCGCGGCTGCCGCGCGGTGATCGCCAATGCCGCGAGCCAAATTCGGCCCTCGCCGTCCTGGCTGGGGCGCGTGCTCAACGCCATGGGCGAGCCGATCGACGGCAAGGGGCCTTTGACGCAGGGGTCCTCGCCGATGCCGTACCGCAACCTGCCGCCGCCGGCGCATTCCCGGCGCCGGGTCGGACCGCCGCTCGACCTCGGGGTCCGCGCGTTAAATACCTTTCTCACCTGCTGCCGCGGCCAGCGGCTCGGCATTTTCGCCGGCTCCGGCGTCGGCAAGTCGGTGCTGCTGTCGATGCTGGCGCGCAACGTGGATGCCGATATCTCCGTAATCGGCCTCGTCGGCGAACGCGGCCGCGAGGTGCAGGAATTTTTGCAGGACGACCTCGGCGAGGAGGGGCTGGCGCGCTCGGTGGTGGTGGTGGCGACCTCGGATGAGCCCGCCTTGATGCGGCGGCAGGCGGCTTATCTGACCCTGGCGATATCAGAGTATTTCCGCGACGACGACAAGGATGTGCTGTGCCTGATGGATTCGGTGACGCGCTTTGCGATGGCGCAGCGTGAGATCGGCCTGAGCGCAGGCGAGCCGCCGACCGCCAAGGGCTATACGCCGACGGTGTTCACCGAACTGCCGCGGCTCTTGGAGCGGGCCGGCCCCGGCATGGGGCAGGGCACCATCACCGGCATCTTCACCGTGCTGGTGGACGGCGACGACCACAACGAGCCGGTGGCCGATGCGGTCCGCGGCATCCTCGATGGCCATGTGGTGATGGAGCGGGGAATCGCCGAGCGCGGACGCTATCCTGCGATCAATGTACTGAAGTCGGTGTCCCGCACCATGCCGAAATCGGCCGATCCGGCCTATCTGCCGGCCATCACCCGGGCGCGGCAGGTGATGGCGACCTATGCCGACATGGAGGAATTGATCCGGCTCGGCGCCTACCGGGCCGGCTCCAGCCCGGAGGTCGACGAGGCGATCCAGCTGCATGAGCCGCTGGAGGCGTTTTTGCGCCAGCAGAAGGAAGAAGTCACGGGTCTTGCCGCCGGTTACCGCCAACTTGAGCAAATCCTGGGCGCTAAAGAAACGGAACGCTAACTTTGTCAGGCCATCATCCGCCTAGTCATGCCGGTGGGGCCCTTGCGGGAGGCCGGTTCTGTCCCGCGTTCGAAACGGGACTTCTGGGGAGTATGAGTCGATGAAGTCACGTGAAACGCTGATCCGCCTGAAGAAATTTCAGGTCGATGAAAAGCGCCGAAGGGTCGCCCAGATCGAGGGCATGATTGCCGACTTCCAGCGCATGTCGGTGGACCTGGAGCGCGAAATCCAGAACGAGCAGGACCGCGCCGGGATCAACGATCCCTCGCACTTCGCCTATCCGACCTACGCCAAGGCCGCGATCCAGCGCCGCGAGAACCTGACCCGCTCCGCCGACGAGCTGCGGATCCAGCTCGAGGATGCCAAGAGCATGCTGGCCGAGGCGTTCGAGGAGCTGAAGAAGGTCGAGCTGCTGGACGAGCGCGACCAGGCCCGCGAACGCGCCGAGGAAAGCGCCCGCGAGCAGGCCGATCTCGACAGCATCGGCCTGATGCGCGCGCGGATTGCGATGGCGTAATCCGTCACCGCTGCGAAGATTGAAAGGCCTCGTCGCTGGCGAGGCCTTTTCTTTTAGCTGCCGTGTGTCATCTCCGCACGCACACCGTCATCCTGAGGAGCCGCGCGCTTGCGCGGCGTCTCGAAGGATGGCCAAGGCGCTCGTGGCCATCCTTCGAGGCTCGCCGTGAAGGACGGCGAGCACCTCAGGATGACGGTGGTGTGTGGGCTCGTGCTCACAAACCAGGGCTACAAGGCAAGCCCACGATAAGTTTTTGTACCCCCAATAACATGAGTGTCAAGAAGGATGGCGAACTCAGCTACGCGGTCACCGAGTGCTCACGCGTCGCAGCCCGCTCGATCTTTTCCTTGGGAGTTCCAGCACTTGGCACATCGGCCCCGTGAAAATATGATACCAAACCGTTCGACGGCCTTTGGGCCGGATACAATCGCGGTCGAGGAATCCGCGAGTTTTGGGGACGTGCGAATGCTGACGCCGGCTGAGTTGGTCTGGCTGATTGCCGCGGTGGCGAAGGGGGATGAGGCCGCATTTGAGCGGCTGTATGCCGCCACGCGCGCGAAACTCTTCGGCATCGTGCTGCGTATCTTGCGGCGTCAGGATCTCGCGGAGGAGGTCATTCAGGAGGCTTACGTCAAGATCTGGAACAGCGCGGGGCAGTTCAATCCGGGCGTGGCGTCCCCGATCACATGGATGGCGTCGATTGCGCGCAACCGGGCCATCGATGTGGTCCGCAAGCGGACCGAGTCGTCGATCGAAGAAGAGCCGGCCGCGATGGAAGTCGCCGCCGATTCGCCGGATCCGCTGGCGCGGCGCGAGATGACCGAGGAATTGAAGCGGCTGCTGGAATGCATCGGACGGCTGCAGCCGGATCGCCAGAAGCTGGTGCTGCTCGCGTACTACAATGGCTGGAGCCGCGAACAACTTAGCGCGAAGTTCGAGACGCCGGTGAACACCGTGAAGACCTGGCTCAGGCGCAGCATGATGGATATTCGGGAGTGTCTCGGGCTTTAAGGCCTTGGACTTTGAGATGATGGCTTACAGCGAAGACCATATCGCGCTTGCCGCGGAATATGCGCTCGGCACCCTCGACGCCGATGAGCGCGGACAGGCCGAGACCATGATGTCCGTCGACAAGGATTTCGCGGCGATGGTCGACGCCTGGCAGCACAAGCTCGGCGTGCTGAACCAGATGGTCGGTTCGGTCGAACCATCGCCCGAGGTCTGGGACAGGATCAAGGCCGCCGCTGGATTGTCCGCCGCGCAGATGCCGCTGGTGCTGCCGGAGCCGCCAACGCCAGTCGCCGATCCGATCGTCGCCGAAGCCGCCCCCGCGACGGAAACCGGCAATGTTGTCGCGTTTCCCGCACCGGTCCGGCGCTGGCGCAATATCGCCACCGCCATGACCGCGATCGCGGCGGCCTTGATCGCGCTCGTCGTGACCCAGGTGGTTCGGCCGGACCTGCTGCCCGACAGCATTCGCCCGACACCGCGGACGCAGGTGGTGCAGGTTCCAGCGCCGCCCGCTCCGGTGCCGGCGCAATATGTCGCAGTGCTGCAGAAGGATGGCGGTTCGCCCGCGTTCATTCTCACCGTCGATGGTGCAAGTCGAAATTTTACGGTGCGCAAGGTCGATGCCGCGCCCGAGCCGGGCAAGAGCTATGAGTTGTGGGTGATTTCCGACAGGCTCGGCGCGCCGCGTTCGCTGGGCGTGATTGGCGAGGGTGATTTTACCGGGCGCCCGGCGCTCGCGGCCTATGACCCCGACATCGTCAAGAACGCAACCTACGCCGTCACCGTCGAACCATCGGGCGGATCGCCGAACGGCAAGCCGGGCTCGGCGCCGGTGTTCGCCGGCAAGCTGATCGAGACCGTGCCGCAGGGCCGCTAAGTTTGCGTTCCCCGGACGCAGCGCAGCGCGTAGCTCTTGCGAAGCGGTGCGCTGCAGCGCCGGGGTCCAGCTTGCTTGCTTAACCGGGGTCCCGGTTCTGCGAAGCAGCGCTTCGCAAGAGCTACGCGCTGCATCGCGCCCGGGACCCGAACGGTCTCTCTTCTCTATCGTCATTGCCGGGGCTTGACCCGGCAATCCATGCTCTTGAAAGAAGCTTCTTGCGAAGATGGATGGATACGCGGGTCAAGCCCGCGTATGACGACCCCGCAAAAAGAAAACGCCCGTGGGGAGCGGGCGTTTTCGGTCGTCTGAGTCACTTGGGGTCTTGGGGTCTTAATTATCCACGTGGCGACTTTGGGGGGCTGGTAAAGAGCCGCGTGAATTCCTTGAATTCCTGTTAGCGTACAACCGATCCGTTGGAGTTCGTGATGGCGACCGGCGCACCGGCCTTGATGACGCGCGTCGACTGCGCGTAGGTCTCGTCCGAACCGGTGCGGGCCGAGATACCGAAAGCGGCCACCGTGATGGCAGCGACAAGGGCCACGACCACGATCTTGAGATGGGTCGAGCGGTCCGCGCTGTAGATCGAATGGTTCATCTGCAAGCCTCCTGCCGTCCAACTTGCCTTGAGGGTATGTCTGGCCGTTCCCCCGCCAGGTTCAACAACTCATGGCCAGAAACGTAGGGATTCGGCTTTTCGTTCCACAGAGGCGATCACAAAGCGGTGAAAAGACTTGAACTCCCGCGATCCGGCGAAGCCCGACGCATACGCGAAATCAAAAATATGCGTGTTAAGACAATAGGTTAATTTGACTTTTGCGTTAAAGCGGCAAATTCGACGTTGCAAATTAACCGGGCACAAAATGGTTGTCTGTGGCGGAAAAGTCGCTGCGTTTTCAAACACTCCCCACCGTCTTGAGCCGCGCGCGCGGATGAATTTCCGCCTGCGACAACACCGTGGTTTGCGACCTGAAGCGCTCGACCAGCGAGCGCACGAAGGGACGGATCGCCGCCGAGGTCACCAGCACCGGCGCCTCGCCCTCGCGCGCGGCCTGCTCGAAGCGGTCGCGCACCACCGTCATGAATTCCGACAGCTTTGACGGCTGCATCGCCAGCGTGCGCTCCTCGCCCTGGCCGATCAGCGACTCGGCAAAGGCCTGCTCCCATTTCGCCGACAGCGCCACCAGTGGCAGATAGCCGTTCATCGAGGTGTTTTGCGCGCAGATCTGGCGCGCGAGACGAGCGCGGACGTGCTCCACCACCGTCGCCGGGTTGCGTGAGAACGCCAGCGCGTCGGCGATACCTTCGAGAATGGTGGAGAGATCGCGGATCGAGATGCGCTCGGCGAGCAGCAGCTGCAGCACGCGCTGGATGCCGGAAACGGTGACCTGGCTCGGTACGATATCCTTGACCAACTCGCCCTGCTCCTTGGGCAGGTCCTTCAACAGCTTCTGCACCTCGCCGTAGGACAACAGGTCCGACATGTTGTTCTTGAGCAGTTCGGTGAGATGCGTCGACAGTACCGTGGCGGCATCGACCACGGTATAGCCCTTCAGCGAGGCTTCTTCCTTCAGCGCCGCATCGACCCAGGTCGCGGGCAATCCAAAGGTCGGCTCGGTGGTGTGCAGGCCGGGGACGTTGACCTGACTGCCGCCGGGATCCATGACCATGTACTGGTTCGGCCAGATGCGGCCGGTGCCGGCATCCACTTCCTTGATCTTGATGACGTAGGTGTTGGCTTCCAACTGCACATTGTCGAGGATGCGCACCGATGGCATCACAAATCCCATCTCGATCGCGAGCGAGCGGCGCAGCGCCTTGATCTGCTCGGTGAGGCGGTCGGTGCCGTCGGGACCATTGACCAGCGGCAGCAGCGCGTAGCCGAGTTCGATCTTGAGATCGTCGATTTTCAGCGCGGTGGCGATCGGCTCGTCCGCCGCGGCGGTAGCAGCAGCCGCTGCCGCCGGCGCCGCGGCGGCGAGCGCTTCGGCGGCCGAGGCGGCGCGGTTGCGCTTGCGCGCCGAGAAGGCCAGCGCCGCGGCGCCGCCGCCCAGCGCCAGGAACGGGATCATCGGAATGCCCGGCAGCAGCGCCAGCACCAGCATCACGCCGGCCGACATGCCGAGCGCCTGCGGATAGCCGGACAGCTGCTTCATCAGCGCCTTGTCGGCGGCGCCGCTGACGCCGGCTTTCGAGACCAAAAGGCCCGCGGCGGTGGAGACGATCAGCGCCGGCACCTGGGTCACGAGGCCATCGCCGACGGTGAGCAGCGTATAGGTGCGCGCGGCTTCGCCGAAGCCGAGACCCTGCTGGGCGACGCCGATGATGATGCCGCCGATGATGTTGATGAACACCACCAGCAGTCCAGCGACGGCGTCGCCGCGCACGAATTTCGAGGCGCCGTCCATGGCGCCGAAGAAGCCGCTTTCGTCCTCCAGCGCCTTGCGGCGGTCCTTGGCGGTCTTCTCGTCGATCAGGCCGGCGGACAGATCGGCGTCTATCGCCATCTGCTTGCCCGGCATGGCGTCGAGATGGAAGCGCGCCGCCACCTCGGCGATGCGGCCCGAGCCCTTGGTAATGACGACGAAGTTGACGATCACCAGGATCGCGAACACGATAATCCCGATCACGAAATTGCCGCCCATCACGAAATTGCCGAACGCCTCGATGACGTGGCCGGCCGCCGCGGTGCCTTCATGGCCGCGCGAAAGAATGAGCCGCGTCGAGGCAAGGTTGAGCGACAGCCGCAGCATGGTCGCGATCAACAGCACGGTCGGAAACGAGGAGAATTCCAGCGGCGCCTGGATGAACAGCGCCGTCATCAGGATCAGGATCGACAGGATGATCGAGATCGCCAGGAACAGGTCGAGCACGATCGCGGGCAGCGGCAGGATCAGCACCACCAGGATGGTGAGGATGCCGAAGGCCAGCGCCAGATCGCCGCGCTTCAGCATGGTGCCGATGTCGGCAAAACTGGGAAAACCCGATCCGGGTGACTCCGCGCCCGAACCTGCCGTCACATCCGCCATAAGAACTGCTTCCCCCCGCCGATGCCGTTCGCGGGCGCCAAACGTCTGCGCGGCGGCCGATGGACCACCGCTTCGAAAGTGAGGCACCGCATTGGCGTCCACGGGTACTCCCCCGTCGCAACCGACGACACTCGACTTACCTAGGCAAAATTTGCCCGGTTTATGGTTAGGAAAGCGTTAACGGACTGCCTGTGGAGCGTCTTTCGTTCCCCGGGCGCAGCGCAGCGCGCCGCACTTCGCGGCGTGGTGCGCTGCTGAACCGGGGTCCCGGGTCTGCGGAGCAGCGCTTCGCAAGAGCTTCGCGCCGCATCGCGTCCGGGACACGCTTGAGTTCCACCGCATTTGCATGCCCAACATTTCATCACGGCGCTTGACCGGGAAGCCTCCCCCGACGAAGTTGCGCCCGTGCGCGCACCCGCCAATCCATCCAAAGATCCGGCCGCCTTCATCCCCGACTCGCGTCAGGCGTGGGTGCGGCTTGCGCTGGCGGTGCTGATCGGCTCGATCGGCAGCGTCGGGATGTGGTCGGTCGTGGTGGTGCTGCCGGTGGTGCAGGGCGAATTCGGCGCCACCCGCGGCGCGGTGTCGCTGGCCTTTACCCTCACCATGCTCGGTTTCGGCTCCGGCGGCGTCTTGACCGGCAAGATCACCGACCGCTTTGGAATCGTGATGGCGATCACGCTCAGCATCGGCTTGCTGGCACTGGCCTATATCGGCGCTGGCCTGTCGACCACGCTGTGGCAGTTCATCCTGATCCATTTCCTGATCGGGCTGGGCTCGTCGGCGACGTTCGCGCCGTTGATGGCGGAAGCCTCGCACTGGTTCGACCGCTATCGCGGGCTCGCGGTGACCATTGTCGCCAGCGGCAATTATGTCGGCGGCGCGATCTGGCCGCCGCTGGTCAATTGGGGCGTGCAGACCGCCGGCTGGCGCACCACCCATATCGCGGTCGGCATTTTCTGCGCCCTCGCGATGACGGCGGTGTTGCTGGTGCTGCGAATGCAGATCGGCGCGGCCTCGCAGCGCGATCACGTCAACGCAGCCCCGCCGCGCGTCGACCTGCAGCTCTCCACCAACACCCTGACGGTGCTGCTGTGCATTGCCAGCATCTCCTGCTGCGTGGCGATGTCGATGCCGCAGGTCCACATCGTCGCCTATTGCGGCGACCTCGGCTACGGCGTGGCGCGCGGCGCGGAGATGCTGTCGCTGATGATGGGTTTCGGAATCATCAGCCGGATCGGCTCGGGATATCTTGCCGACAAGATCGGCGGCATCCCGACCTTGCTGATCGGATCGGCGGCGCAGGGTTTTGCGCTGTTGTTCTATCTGTTCTTCGACAGCCTCACCTCGCTTTACATCATCTCCGCGATGTTCGGGCTGTTCCAGGGCGGCATCGTGCCGAGCTACGCCATCATCGTGCGCGAGGCGATGCCGGCGTCCGAAGCGGCGACCCGCGTCGGCATCGTGATCTTTGCCTCGGTGTTCGGCATGTCGTTCGGCGGCTGGATCTCCGGCTTCATCTTCGATGCCACCGGCTCCTACGCCGCGGCGTTCATGAACGGCTTGGGGTGGAACGCGCTGAACATCACCATCATGGTGGCGCTGCTGCTGCGGGCAAGGCAGCGGCTGGCGATGGCGTAGTCACCGCGTTTCAGTCGCTGGCTTCGCCGTGCAATTCCACCTTGGTGCCGTCGGTGTCTTCGTAGTTGACCGTCATCTTGTTGCCGTCGAACGTAAGCTCCCAGAGCTGCGTTTCGCTGTTGCCAAGGATACGGCGCTCCATCGCGAAAGTGCGCGCATTGATCCAGCGGCCTTTGACGGCGTCGATTCCGTAATGAGCCGGACTCTTCCGGAATATGCCATCGAGTCCGAGCGGCCCCGAAAACCGCTCGGTCGGCTTGTCCGGCTTGCCTGTGTCGGTGACGATTTCCCATGTCGGATTTTCGCCGACCAGGTTAAGCGAGAATGACTTCGCGTCGAGGTCATTTTTGGCGAATTGCCAGGTCTTGCCCGAAACCGCCTTGGCCAGTTCAGGCGTCGCACCAATCGGCGAGTGCTTTTCGATTGCGGCCGCGCGGATCGACGCGGCGAGCACGGACTGCGCGACCGGATCGGGAGCCAGCGGCGTATCCGACTTTACCGATCTGGAAATATCGTCGATCATCCGGCGAGCCGGATAGAACTCATCATCCGGCATGACGCCGGTCATCACCGCGACGATGTCGAGCTTCGGCAGCACGAGAATCAATTGCGAGTGACGGCCCTGCGCCATATAGGCGCCCTTTTCGGGCAGCGACCACCAGAAATTTCCATAACGAAAACCGTAGGTCGCCGTCACGTTGCCTTCGCGCGCGCGATCGACCCATGACGGCGGAATGATCTGCTTGCCGTCCCACATGCCGTTGTGAAGGTAGAGATAGCCGATCCTTGCCATGTCGTGCGGCGATAGCGACAGCCCGGCCTCGCCGTCGGTCACGCCTTGCGCGTCGACGTCACCCCATTTGGCGCTCGTGATGCCGAGCGGGTCGAACAGCCGATGTTTTGCAAAGTCGAAGGCGCTTTGTCCGGTGGTTTTGGTAAGCAGCGCGGACAACAGATACGGGTTGCCGCTGTTGTAGTAGAATTTGCTTCCCGGCGCGCCCGACATCGGCCGGTTCAGTACGAAGCCGGTGCGATCCGGGCTATTGTACATCTGTATTAAGGGTTCATCGGGCGTATGGACGTTCTCCAGCCAGTCGATGCCCGAGGTCATGTTCAGCAGATGCCGGATGGTGAGCGCCTTCTTGTTGTCATCGAGGTTCGAAATCCGCCGGTCGGAAAAATAGTCGACGACCGGATGGTCGACACTGTCGAAGAAACCATCACGCAGCGCGATGGCGGTCAGGGTGCCGGTGACGCCTTTGGTCACCGACCGGAGATCATGGCTGACCCCTGCGACGTAGGGGGCATAATAGGCTTCAGCGATGATCTTGCCATGGCGCACGATCATCAAGCTGTCTTGCCTGCGGGTGCCCACGATTTCGATCAGCCGCGCAAGGCCGGCCGAATCCACGCCTTGCTCCTCTGGCGTCGAAGCCGCCCACGATTGCGTCGGCCACGTTGTTGCCGCGGGGTTTTCAGCGTCAGGTGCGCCTGCCAGTGCGGAAAAGCCGACAACGCATTGAGCCCCGGCCAGCAGCGCCGCCAGCATCGTGTTCCTGAAAGGCATTGGCATTCCCCGTTTCCTCACGCCGCCTGGCCCGCCTTCAATAGCATGCAGCCGGTGATTTTCAGACTGCCATCGGGCTGCAGCTCCAGCGTATACAGCGCCTCCCACGGCACGCCCTCGACATCGAGAATATGGACGCGCTGCGCGATCTTGCCGTCGGCGATGCGGGCCTCGCCGAATTCAAAACTCTTGTGGCGATAGACGGGGGCGTAACTGTTGCGGACCATGGCCATGAAGGTTTCGGCGTCCGGGAATATGCCCTGGATCGCCGGTGCGGCATGGTAGTAGGCCGCCGCGGGATCGTCGCGGCTGAAAGCCTGCTCCTGCGAACGAATCACGTTTTGAGCTGTAGCGACATCATCCGCGGCGCGCGCGGGTGCGTCGAGACTCATCATAAATGCGACGAAAAGGAGGAAAGCGCGCATAAAGGCTCCTTATAGAAAATCGCTCAAGCTACTTTTTCTTCCGGTTCAGCAGTGCTTTTTCGTATCGCGCTTTGACGCCCGGCTCGTTGGTCTCGCCCAGCACTTCGTTGGGTTCGGCTGGCGGCCCGTTGTCTTCATCAAATCCGGGCGCCCGCGCAACCTCGGCGGCTAACCGCTCGTACGCGATGGCGCGCCTCGCATGAACGGCCTGAGATAATTGTCGAGGTGTTCTTTTCCCGGACTGTCGAGTTCTCTGGTCAACGCATCAAGATAATGCTCCTTGTCTGTCGAAGACCAATCGATGCTGAAGCCGGCGCGCTGCGCAAGAACTGAGTGCACCGTCATGATAGTGCGACCGTTACCATCGAGAAAAGGATGTCCGAACGCCAGATATCCCATTACTTCGCCGGGCGCGGCCGCCATTGTGTCTTTGTCCTGGCCTATCAGCAAGGCGAAATCCACCGCTCGACGGATGTCCTGCGGGTACGCAAAGATGACGTTACCCTTCTTTACGGCAAGCTTCGGCGCTGTTTGCAACCGGTCTTGCCCGGCCGACGGGTACACCGCGTCGAACAGGATCTTATGGGTTTGCAGAATGTGCTCGTAAGCGAGTTGCTTTGGCTTTGCGAGTTGCGAGAACGCTTCGTCGATTCCAGTTGCAAAGGACGCATGCTCGAGCCGTTTGACGATATTGAGGTCTTTTACTTTTTCGAAATTGCGAAGGTAACCCTCGGTCTCGTAATCACCGAATGGGTCGAAGGTCACGGCCTGGTTTCGCTCAGGTATTTCGCCTGAAGATGGACGAGTTGGCTGCGGCTAAGATGTCCGGCCCGCTGCAACGCGAGTAGCATGCACTCTACCTCATCCAACCTGACACGATCGTCCGCCAGTCGCGTTATATCGTTCGCAAGCAAATCCGATCGGGTTGGGACATAGGTCACGTGATGCCGGGCCGCCATCTCGCGAATGAGGGTGGCGGTAGAAGTCGCGGTGGCTGTCTGAGGGCGTGCGGACATAGAGTCTCCTGCCGAAGAATATAACATTCTTTGCGCTGAGAATCCATTGGATCGCTCAGGGAAAACCCTCCGAGCGGCCCATAACCCATCGTTGTTAGGATGTTATCGTGCATGCGCCGCGACGACACGCTCACTTGCTGAAAGGGTTTTGCCAGCCGCCGCGGCCGGGGGCGCGGGGCGGGTAGGCGGCCTCCAGATAGTTCAGCAGCACCTCGCGCTCCCTGGGCTCGGGCGGCGGCATGTTGTGGCGGCGGATCATCAGGTTGATCGAGTCGTCCCATCCGGCGCGGCTCAGGCCTTGCGCGGCCACCAGCTTGAAGTTGTGGCAGGCGGTGCAGGCATAGAAGGTTTCGTCGCGGCCGGCGCCGGCGACGAATTCTTCCGGGCTTTCGTCGCGCGGCGTGAACGTCGTTTGCGCGAGTGCGGGCGCCGTCCGGAGCAAACCCGCAATCGCAATGCACGCCAAGCGCATCATCGAGAGCGCGATGAATTTAGGTCGGAGCGGCTCCTTCTCACCTCTCCCCGGAGGGGAGAGGTCGAAGCCGAAGCGCCAGCGAAGGCTTCGGGTGAGGGGTCTCTCGAAGCACTCGGACTTGCGGAGAGGCCCCTCACCCGCCGCGCATCTGACGATGCGCGTCGACCCCCGATCAAGTCGGGGGCAGGCTCTCTCCCCTGCGGGGAGAGGTGAGCTGAGCGTCGTGGCGATTTGACTTGAAACCATCAGGCTTACCCGACCAGCACCGCGATCCGGTGCATCGCGTTGCCGCCGTAGCCTTGCGGATTCCATGAGGCGGCCTGATGCGGTTGCATCGCGCCCTTGGAATCGGTGGCGCGCGCCCAGACCTCGTAATAGCCATCGGACGGCAGTTTTACGCTCGCGGTCCAGCGCTGCCAGTCGTATTTGTTCTTCGGCTTTTCGAGTTTTGCTTGTCGCCACGTCATGCCGGCGTCGGTGGAGATGTCCACCTGTTTCACCGTGAGATCGCCGGCCCATGAGGCGCCGCGCAGTTTGAGCTCCCTGGTGCCGGCGGCGAGCTTGGCGCCGTTCGCGGGGTTGGTGATGATCGAGCGCACCGGCATCGATTCCAGGATGCGGAAATTGGCCGGATCGCCCTTGTCGCCCGGCACCATCGGCTTGATCGCGACCCGGTAGGAAAATTCGGTCATGCCGGGGCCGTCATGCTCCTTGTCGCGCACCCAGATCCGGGTCAGCCATTTCTGCGACGCGGAGCCTGGCCAGCCCGGCACGATCAGCCGCACCGGCCCGCCGTGAATGTTGGGCAGCGGCTGGCCGTTCATGGCCCACACGATCAGCGTGTTGGGGTCAACAGCCTTTTCGATGCGCACGCCGCGCGAGATGGTCGGCTTGCCGGCATCGCCGGATAGATGCAGGTCGGATGAATAATGCCCGGTGTATTTTGCGCCCGGCTTCAGCCCCGCGATCTTGAGCACGTCGGCAAGCGGCACGCCAGTCCATTCGGCGCACCCCGCGCCGCCATTGCTCCACTGGTTGCCGCGCGCCGGCGGCGAGAACGCCGCGCGGCCGTTGCCGCCGCATTCCAGCACCATGCGGCGGGTGACCGCCTTGTATTTCGCCTTCAACTCGCCGAGCGTGATCTCGAGCTTGTTGTTGACTTCGCCGTCGATGGTGATCTTCCACTTGTCGGGATCCTTGGTCTCCTCCGGAGTCTGCCCGTTGTTGCGGATGAAGAATTTTTCCGTAGGCGTGGTGTCGTCGTCGAGCAGGCTCTCGGGGGTCTCGGCCACCAGCGGCCGGTCGCCCAGCACGACCAGCTTTTCGTTCTTGCCGGGGAATTTCAGGTATTGCGGTCCCTTCGGAGGCGCGGGTGGGGCAGGGGGTGCCGGCGCGGTTCCTTGCGCATGCGCGCTGGAAATCCCGGTCCCGGACAACGGCATGACATCCCCGACGATCGCGCCAACGGCCGCCAAGGCTGTGCCGCCCAAAAACCTCCGCCTGCTGGCATCGACGCCGCGTTCGGCGTTCGCGGCATTTTTCTCCGCCATGATAATCCTCCCGTTTTCCGACTTTCAGTCGTTTTTCTCAGCCGGGATTCGCGATCCCGGCCGGCCCAAGTATTTGCGGTTTGCGGCCATGCCGCAAGGCGGCGCGAGGTGGCACTTCGTCTACCGTTTCAATGTGGACGCAAGCTTGTATCGGTAGAATCAAACCTCGGCTAAAATTCTCGCAGCAACTGGCGCATTAATCGTCTTGCGCTTGCAGGCCGTTCGGCTGACGATCTGAAGCTACACAGGGGATGTCATGAGCGTTGGGACGTTGCGCCGGACCGCGATCGCCTTGACCTGCGCGGGAATCGTCGCCGGACCGGCGCTGGCTGAGCCGCTATCCGGCTATAACGCCGACATCGGCAAAAGCTCGATATCCGGCATCTCCTCCGGTGCATTCATGGCGGTACAGTTCGGCACCGCATGGTCGTCGGCGATCAAGGGCGTCGGCGTGATTGCCGGCGGACAATACTGGTGCGCCCAGGCCGACGCCAATGACTTCATCAACAACTTTACGCTGCCGATCCTGCACGCCACCGGCTCGTGCATGTCCGGACCGCCGCCGGCCTTGAGCACGTCTTTCGCAAAGGCCGACGCCAAGGCGGCGTCCGGCGACATCGATCCGTTGCGGTTCGTCAGCGCGCAAAAAGTCTATGTGTTCCACGGCATTAACGACGCCGTCGTCGCCAGATCGGTCACCGATGCCGCCGCCGGTTTTTACCGGCATTATCTCGGCGAGGCCAACCGCGGCAATCTGTATTACCAGACCGCGATCGGCGCCGGTCATTCGCTGGTCGTTGCGCGAGAGCCGCACCTGCCCGGCCTCAATGCCTGCAACGACAACAAGATTCCGTACATCGACCAGTGCGGCTACGACCAGGCCGGAATCCTGTTGCAGCACATCTACGGCGCGTTGAACGCCCCCAACCGCGGGCAGCTGACCGGGACGATGAAGCGCTTCGACCAGTCCGTGTACACCAGGCCCCACGACACCGGCGCGCTCAGCCTCGGCGATACCGGCTATGTATTCGTACCCAGGGATTGCGCAGACGGCGCCGCATGCCGCGTCCATATCGCCCTGCATGGATGCAAACAGGATTTCGGCGAAATCGACCGGCGTTTTGTCGATGACACCGGATATAACGCCTGGGCCGATACCAACCATCTCATCGTGCTGTATCCGCAGACCAAGTCGAGCTCGTTCCTGCCGTTCAATCCGCAGGCATGCTGGGATTGGTGGAGCTACGTCGATCATCAGGACAGCTACGTCACCAAGGCCGGATCGCAGATCAGGACGATCAAGGCCATGCTCGATGCCCTCACGGCGCGCGCGGTGCCTGCGCCGGCTCCCGCAGCGGCCCCGGCCGCGGCGCCGGCGCTGACGGCGATCGACACGTCGGATACCGCCGCGGATCTTGCCTGGACCCGGCAGGACGGACAGCTCGCCTATCGCATCTCGCGCGCAGGCGCCGACGGTCAGTTCTCCGTGGTCGGGACCGCCGCGGGCTTCAGTTTTGCCGACACCGGCCTGACGCCGCGTTCGCTGTATAGCTGGCGTGTCTCGGCCATTGTGAACGGCGGTGAGGGCCCAGCTTCCAACGAGGCGACAGCCGCCACGCGGGCCACTCCCGCGCCCTGTAACAGCCCAGGCAGCTGCCCGATCGGCAACTGACGGCGCGCCGCAATCGCTGATCGCCTCAACCGGTCTCGATCGGCAATGAAGCGTCCCTGGCCCATTCGCCCATCGATCCATCATAGAGCGTCAAATTGTCGTAGCCGAGCTGGTGCAGCAGGAACAGATCGATGGTCGCCGAAATGCCGCCGCCGCAATAGGCGATGACGTTCTTGTCCTTCGTGATGCCTTGCGCCGCGAATTTTTGTTCGGCTTCGGTCGGCGCGATCAGTTCTTTGGTCGGTTGCATCAAAGTCGCCGCGGAAACGTTGACGCTGCCTGGAATGCGTCCCGGCCGCCCGTAGCGGCTCGGCTCCAGCCCTTTGTGAAACTGCGGGCCAAGCGCGTTGACGATGACGTGATCCGGACGCCCGAGCGCGGCCTTCACCGCATGGCTGTCGGTGAATAGTCCCGGACGTGGCTTGATTGTAAATGTGGCCGGCAGGTAGTCGCCAGGTTCGCCGCTTTCCAGCGGCCGTCGCTCGGCGCGCCATTTGTCGAGGCCGCCGTCGAGCACCGCTACGTTGTCGAAGCCGAGCGAGCGCAGCATCCACCAGAACCGCGTCGCCCACATCATGGTGCCGATGCCGTAGAGCACGACACGCGTGCCGTCGCCGATGCCGTGACGGCCGAAGCTGGCTGCTAGCAGCGCCGGCGCCGGCATCATGAAGCGGAGCCTTGTGGCGGGATCGGAGAATTCGCCTTGCAGATCGAGGAAATCGGCGCCCGGGATATGCGCCTCTTCAAACGTATGCCGGCCCGGCACCGCGACGTAAGGGTCGTCGCTGCCCGGCGGTGAAGGTTCGAGATAAGTGGTGCAGTCGTAGATTCGAAGGTCCGGCCGACCGACGATCGCCGCAAGCTCCTGGGTGCTGATCAAAGCCTGAGGGTCGCGCATTTTGTACTCGCACGGTTGCTCGGAAAGGCGAGCGTAGCCGGAATAACGCAAAGCGCAAAATGGGTTGCACCATCGACGTCGTCCCAATAGCGGCGTCGCCCCATCTTCACCGTCATCCTGAGGGCCGCGCGTTGCGCGGCGTCTCGAAGGATGGCCGCAGACGCGGTGTTGGCATCTTGCCCGCGGCCGATCCTTCGAGGCTCGCCGCTGTGCGGCGAGCACCTCAGGATGACGAGGCGCGCTTCTGAGGCGTTCGGAAGCGACGCAGAGCGAAAGCTGGCCGGGAGGCAGATTTTCGCAAACGCGCTAAGCGCCGCGCTACATGCTGATCGCTACCAGCGCCGGCACCAGCTCGGTATGACTGAGCGCGGAGCCGACCAAATAGGCGAAGCCGAGCAGCGCCAGGAAGCCGAGAAAGAACAGGGCGAAGAAGATCATCGACAGCCGTTTGGCGAACGCCGAAATGTTGGTCAGCCCGAGGCCGCCGGCGATCAGCGAAATGATCAGGCAGATCACAGCCCAGCGAAACATGCGCGCCTCTCCAAAGCCCGTTCCAATGCAGCCCTCAACGAAGATCGGCCGGCATGGTTCCGTGACGCGGAACGACGCCATTGCCGGGCGCCAAGGGTCATTGTAAGGGGTACCGGCACCGTCGTGTGTCGCCAGCGCGACGCTGCGCGGGCCTGTAGCTCAATGGTTAGAGCCGGCCGCTCATAACGGTCTGGTTCCTGGTTCGAGTCCAGGCAGGCCCACCACGCTTCGCCCTGACGGGCTACGCGTGGCGCAGCCGCGCCGGACCGTCAGGGCGAAGCGTGTCCGGCGTAGCTTGAGCGCAGCGAAAGCGAAGACGGACTGGGGCAAATGGTTACGGCCGGGCATCGGCATCAACAGAGGCTCAAAGGAACGGCTTGCCGCCGGTCACAGCGATGGTCGCGCCCGACACGTAGCTTGAAAGCGGATCGGCCAGCATGACGTAAGCGGTTGCCAGCTCGACGGGTTGGCCAGGGCGTTTCATGGGCACCTGCTTGCCGAAATTCGAGACGGTTTCCGTCGGCATTGTAGAGGGAATAAGCGGCGTCCAGATCGGTCCTGGCGCAACCGCGTTGGCGCGAATGCCCTTTTCGGCCAGCATCTGCGCCAGCCCGGCGGTGAAATTGTGGATCGCGCCCTTGGTTGTCGCATAAGCCAGCAGCGTCGGATTAGGTGCATCGGAATTGATCGAGGCTGTATTGATGATGCAGCTTCCCGGCTTCATATGCGGCACGGCGGCCTTGGTGAGGTAGAACATCGCGTGGATGTTGACCTTGAAGGTCAATTCCCATTCCTCGTCGGAGATGTCCTCGATCGATTTGAAGGTGGCTTGATGCGCGGCGTTGTTGACGAGGACGTCGACGCCACCCAGTTCCGAGACGGCTTTTGCGATGACGGCGCGGCAGTGATCCGGCCGCTGCAAATCGCCGGGCATCAAGATGGCCGTTCGACCGGCGTCCTTGACATAGCGCGCGGTGTCCCGCGCGTCATTGTCCTCCTCGAGATACGAAATCAGGATATCGGCGCCTTCCCTGGCGAACGCGATTGCGACCGCGCGCCCGATGCCGCTGTCGCCGCCGGTGATGACCGCCTTCTTGCCCACGAGCCGGCCACTGCCTTTATACGACGTTTCGCCGTGATCGGGCACCGGCTTCATGGCCTCGGTCGCCCCCGGCATCGGCTGCTGCTGATTGGGAAATGGCGGTTTGGGATAGTTCATTCGCGCTCCATCACGTTCCTGAACTCAGAACCGTGCGGCGAAACCTTTGTTCCATCGGATATGACCGCACCGCAGGGCGAACAAGTCCCGCCGAGCCCACGACTCCTGTCGCGGCTGAATCAATTTACGGGCGCAATTGCCGGCGCGCCGCTCTGGATCACGTCGAGGGCGGCCTTTCGCCAGGCGGCGACCAGCGCGGCGGCTTCGCCGATCGCGACCGTTTCGGTGCGGCCCCCGGCGCGCGCCCTTACCTCAACCAGCCCCTGGTCGAGCGCGCGCCCCAGGGTGATTCGGAACGGGATGCCGATCATGTCCATGGACTTGAATTTCGCGCCGGCCGAGATGTCCCGATCATCGGTAAGGTAGTCGAGACCAAGCCCCGCCAACGCCGTCTCGATGGTGTCGATATGCGCCTGCACGCCATCGTCGCCCTGCTTGATGGCGACGATCGCTACCTCGAATGGCGCCACCGTCACCGGCCAGATGATCCCGTCATCGTCATGCCATTGCTCGACGATGGCGGCCGCCACCCGCGAGGTGCCGATCCCATAGCACCCCATCTGCAGCGGCACCGGCTTGTTGTCGCTGCCCGGCACCGTCAGTTCGAACGCCCTTGTATATTTGTCGCCGAGCTTGAAGATGTGCCCGACCTCGATTCCACGCGCGGCGCTCAGCGCCGCCCCATCGGCGGCAATGTCACCGGCCTCGGCGAGTTGCAGATCGGCGAAGGCGTCGACTTCGAAATCCCTGCCGATATTGACGTCGGCCAGATGCCATCCGGTCTTGTTGGCGCCGACCACGATGTTGGTCAGTCCCTCGATGCTTTGGTCTGCGAGCACGCGGATGCGGCCGCGCATTCCGACCGGGCCGATCGATCCCGGCTCGGCGCCGAAGATCGCCGCCACCTTATCGGCCGCGGCCAGTTTCGCGTCTATTCCGCCGAGATGGTTCTGAAGCTTGACGAGGTTGATCGAGCGATCACCGCGGAGCAGCACCGCGACCAGCTGGTCCTCGCCGGATGCTGCCGCCACCTCATAAACCAGCGTCTTGACGATTTGCCGCAGCGAAATCCCAAGCTGGACGGCGACGTCGTCGGCCGACCCGGCATTCGGCGTCGAGACTTGGCGGGCGGGGCGGGGCGGTTCGGCCGCGTCGCGTTCGACGCGGCCCTGCGCCAACTCGGCGTTGGCCGCATAATTGTCGGTATAGAGAATCGTGTCCTCACCCCACTCGCTGAGCGCCATGAACTCCTCGGAGCCGGAGCCGCCCATCGCGCCGCTGTCGGCGAGTACGATCGCGAATTTCAGGGCGCAGCGCGTGAACACCGCCTGATAGGCTCCCCGCATCGCGCGATAAACCGCGTCCATCCCGGCATCATCGCAATCGAAGCTGTAGGCGTCCATCATCGTAAATTCGCGGGAGCGGACCAGTCCGAAGCGCGGCCTCAGCTCATCGCGGAACTTCACATGCTGCTGAAAAAAGGTAAGCGGCACGTCCTTCCGCGTCGTAATCAGCGACTTGGCGAATTCGCACATCATCTCTTCGGCGGTCGGGGTAAGCCCGTATTGGGAGTCCTTCCGGTCGGTCAGCTGGAACATCAATCGCGAACGACGAAACACTTCCCATCGCCCCGAACGCTCCCACAGACGGGCCGGCTGAAGCAGCGGCAACTGCACCTGCTGCGCGCCAATCGCGGCCATCTCCTGCTCGACGATGGCGCAGATTTTCCGGAACACCCGAAAAAACAGTGGCGTATAGCTGTAGATGCCGCTGGCATGCTGGATGATATAGCCGGACCGGACCAGCCACTTATGGCTTGGGGCTTCCGCATCCTTTGGAAATTCACGCAGGATTCGTATCCCGAAACGGCTGGCTTTCATCGAATCTTCTCTGAAGTTGGCCCCAGCCCATGGCGGGCCGCGCGGTTCAAAAGCCGTTTCTCAGGCGAACTGATTTGGCGCGCCGCGTCATGCATTCTCGCTTACGATGTTGTCGGCGCGGGCAAGGATGTCCGCGATGCCTTCGATGCGGGCCCCTGCGCCTTCGGCGAGCGTCGCCTTGCCGCCGCCGCGGCCGTCGATCAGCGGCAATATCCGCTTCAGGATCGCCGCCGCGCTCAATTCCTTGATGCGGCTGTCGTGAACCGCGATCGCAACGCGTGCCTTGTCGTCGGCGGCAATCGCCAATATGGCGACGCCGCCGATTTCCTGCGCGGTCTCGATCGCGGCGCGCCGGAGTTGGTCGAACGGAATGTCCGGCGACGCGATTACCGCAGGCGTACCGTCGGCAAGCTTGCGGGCGCCCGCGGCGAGGCTTTTGGCGGAGACCGCTTTGCCCGGCGCGGGCGCGCTGGTCTTCGACCTGTCGATCAGCGCTGCGACGCGGCTCTCCAGTTCTTCAGGACTGCCATTCAGCATTTTTCCGATGCGCGACAGAACGCGGTCGTGACTTCGCAAAAACTCATACGCGGTCTGACCGGTCAGCGCCTGGATCCGGCGCACACCGCGCGCGACGCTGCCCTCCGACACGATCACGAACAGCCCGATCTCGCCGGTCGACGATACATGGGTGCCGCCGCAAAGTTCGGTCGAATAATCGCCGAAGCCGATGGTGCGGACCGTGTCGCCATACTTGTCCTTGAAGAACGCCAGCGCGCCGGCGGCAACCGCCTCGTCGAACGGCATGATACGCTCACTGCGGCTGTAATTGGTGTGGATCGCCTGATTGACCATGTTCTCGATGCGGACAAGTTGTTCGTCGGTGATCCGGTCGCCATAGGTGAAATCGAACCGCAGCCGGTCGGCATCGACCAGCGAGCCGGCCTGGCCGACTTCCTTGCCGAGCACGCTGCGCAACGCGCTATGCAACAGATGCGTCGCCGAATGATTGGACTGAACGCTGCGGCGGCGGTTGGCGTCGACGATGAGCTCCGCCAACGCGCCTTCACGGAGGGTGCCTTGCTTGACGATGCACTTGTGCGCGAAGACCTTCGGCGCGGGCTTGCTCATGTCGATCACGGCGCAACGCGCTTCGCCGGTGGCCAGGATGCCGTGATCGCTGACCTGGCCGCCGCCTTCGGCATAGAAGCTGGTCTTGTCGGTGATGACCAGCACCTCCTCGCCCGCAGAGGCAGAGCTGACGCGGCGGTTGTCGCGCAGGATCGCCAGGATCGTTCCCGACGTCTGAAGATGCGTGTAGCCGACGAACTCGGTGTCGGGCAGGCCATCGACGTCAATGGCCGGACCGCCGGCCGTCTCACCATCTTTCTGATTGCGCGAGACCTCCTGGTGCTTGCGGAATTCGACCTGGAAGCCTTCTTCATCGAGCGAGCCGCCGCGCGACACCACATATTCGCGGATGGTATCGATCGGCATGCCGTAGGTGGCGAACAGCGTGAACGCGGTCGCGCCGTCGATCGCGCCATTGGCCGCGGCAAAGGCGTCGGCCAGCTTGGTGAGGCCGTTTTCGAGCACTTCCTCGAAATCATCTTTCTCGCGCGAGAATACCGACATGATCTCGTCGCGGCGGGCCGGGACGTGCGCATTCCAGGACTTCGCATTGTCGATGGCAAGCTTCACCAGTCCGTCGAAGTCGAAACGCTTGTTGCCGCCCTCATAGGCGGCCGCGATGGCGCGGCGGATCATCCGCCGCGGAATATAGCCGGCGCCGCTTGCCGCCGGTTTCACGCCGTCGGCGAGCATCATCGTCGCCGCGCGGATGTGATCGGCAATGATGCGCGGCGCCTTGCCGGAAGCGCTGCCGCCGAGTTGCGCGACCGTGAAGTCGACGAGGGGACGCAGCAGATCGGTCTCGTACACGCTCTCGAAGCCGTTGAGCGCCATCACCATGCGCTCCAGCCCCGAGCCGGTATCGACGCTGCGCATCTCCAGCCTGGAGAAGCCGGCAGGCAGTTTGTTGAATTCCATGAATACGCCGGCGTTCCATATCTCGATGTAACGATTGACGTCGTCGAAATGCCCGCCGCGAACATAGGCCGGACCAAATTCATCCCCGGTGTCGAAGAACACCTCCGTGCAGGGACCGCAGGGGCCAAATTCCCCGGCCGGACCCCAAAAATTGTCCTTTCCCAGCGGCACGATGTGATCGGCGGGCATTCCGACCGCCCGCCAATGCTCGATCGATTCCTCGTCCGCTCCGATACCGAGCTCCGGATCGCCCCGGTAGACGGTGGCGTAGAGCTTCTCCGGCGGGTAGCCGAAACCCTCGACCAGCAATTTCCAGGCGAGCGCGATCGCCTCGCCCTTCCAGTAATGGCCGATCGACCACGATCCCATCATCTCGAAAAAGGTGAGATGATGCCGATCGCCGACTTCTTCGATGTCGTTGGTCCGGATGCAGCGCTGGACGTTGCAGAGATCGGGTGCCGGCGGCCTTTCCTGTCCCAGGAAGTAAGCCTTGAGGGGCGCCATCCCGGAGTTGATGAACAGCAGGGACGGATCATTCTTGGGCACCAGCGACTGCCCTTCGATCTTAAGGTGACCGCGGCTCTTAAAAAAGTCGAGGAAGATGCTGATAACCTCTTCGCTGCCGATCTTCCGGATCATTCTGAACCTTTTCTACATTGATAAATCGGGGTTCCGGCGCCCGCTGAATGACCCACGATCTCTACCTTCGAGTACCCGATGTATCAAGCCATCGCGCATATAAGGAATCGGTCTTGCGATTCGAGGCCCGGATAGCCGGAATTTACCGTCGACGCAGGCGCTGCCCCAGCCGCTTTCGGACTGCGGTGGTCCACCGGCGCCCTCCGCGAGGGCTACTCCACCCATTGAAAGGGGAGAGCGGTACGCCCGTCGCCGCATCGACGAACCGGCGCCGGCGACGGCACAGCCAATGGCCACAAAACCGTGTTGGTTGGCAAGGCCCGAATGGATTTTCAACATCGAGTCCGAACGACTTTGGGACAGGTGAAATAAGCCAAGAAGCGTTGCGACGCTGCGACGCGGCCGGCTTTCCCGCCTTGCCCCGACCGGTAATTACAGTCAATCTGCCCACCAATTCGACATCCGGACCACCGGGCGAAACGGTATTGGGGGAGACGACAAAATGAAAGCGGAATCCCGCTCGCGCGCGCTTGCGCAGGCAGTTTTAGGTGCGGCGGTTGGCGTCGCACTGTTCGCAAGCCCGGGCCTTGCACAAAAGCAGGGCGGCAGCATCACCGTCGGCCTGGAGCTCGACATTCCCGGCTTCGATCCGCTCAAGGTCGGCGTGTTCGACACCGCGGCGTTGACGGCGTCCGCGGCGATCTTCGATACGCTCACCACTCTCGACGACAAGGGCGTGGCGCAGCCGAAACTCGCGCTCTCCTGGACGCACTCGGACGATTTCAAGACCTGGACATTCAAGCTCAGGCCCGGCGTCAAATTCCACGACGGCACTCCCTTCAACGCCGAAGCGTTCAAGGCCAATTTCGACCGGCAAAAGGATCCGGCCAACAAATGCCGCTGCGCTTTCTACATCACCGGAACGCGCGACGTGCAGGCGCCCGACGAACTGACGGTCGTCTACAATTTGATCGATCCTGCGGTGAACCTGCCTGCGATCATCACCATCCCGAGCCAAAATAACGCGGTTCAGTCACCGACGGCGTGGAAAACCAAGGGCGATGACTACAACCGCAATCCCGTCGGCACCGGACCCTACGTGCTGAAGTCCTGGACCGCGGGGGATCGCATGGTTCTCGAAAAAAATCCGGACTACTGGGACAAGAGCCGTATATATCTCGACCGCATCGTCCTCAAACCGCTGCCGGATGCGCAATCGCGCTTCGCCAGCCTGCAGTCTGGCGAAGCCGATATCGTCTGGGATGACGAATTCGACGCGGACAACATTCAGAAAGCGCAGAAGGACCCGAAGATGACGGTCCACACCTATGTTGGCTCCGGGGCGGCGGTCTACGCCTTCAATACCAAGGTCGCGCCGTTCGACGATGTGCGCGTGCGCCAGGCGCTGGTGATGGGGCTCGACCGCAAGAAGATGTCGCAGGCGATCACCAACGGCCTCAGCCGGCCGGCGAGTAATCCTTACGGCGAGGGTTCGTGGGTCAAGTGCAAGGACGACGGCGCGCTGCCCTTCGACGTCGAAAAAGCCAAGGCGCTGATCAAGGACTACGGCAAGCCGGTCGAGTTCAAGATGATCGTGACCGCAACGCCGCGCGGGCGGACCGTCGGTCAGGTCTTGCAGCAGTTCTGGAAACAGATCGGCGCCAATATGGAAATCGAGCAGATCGATCAGGCGACTGTGGTGCCGCGCGCCTTCATGCGTCAATTCCAGTTGACGCCGTGGCGTATCGTCGATCTGGCCGATCCCGATCCGCAGATGTATGCCAACTTCAAGACCGGCAGTGCGGTTGCGCTCGCCAATTACTCCAATCCGGAACTCGACAGGCTGCTGGACGAGGCGCGCGTCACTGCCGATCCGGCAAAACGGACCGAGGATTATTGCGCGATCAGCCGGCTCATCAACAAGGAAGCGATCTGGTTCTGGACCTTCCAGAACACCTATTACGCGCTTTCGAGCGCCAAGCTCAAAGGCCTGCCGAAGATGTATAGCGGGGTGATCGACGTATCGCGCGCCTGGATGGAGTAGCCGGGAATGGTATGGTTCGTCGGGCGAAGGTTCCTGTACCTGGTGCCGGTTCTGCTTGCCGTATCGCTGCTGACGTTCCTGATTGCTTCGCTGCTGCCCGGCGATCTCGCTTACGTCATCCTGGGCGACCAGGCGACGCCGGAAAAGGTCGAGGCGCTGCGCCGTGACATGGGCCTCGATCAGCCGGTCTGGTGGCGCTACCTCAGCTGGCTCGGCCATGTGCTGCAGGGCGACTTCGGCCGTTCCTTCCGCACCGGCCAGACCGTGCTGCAAGCCGTAACTGAACGGCTGCCGGTGTCGCTCGAACTGATGATCCTCGCCGAGATCATTGGCCTCGCCGTCGGCGTTCCCCTCGCCATCGCCTGCGCGGTGCGCGCCGGCTCCGGCTTCGACCGCTTCATGACCGGCACCGCCTTCGCCATGCTGTCGGTGCCGGCGTTCCTGTCCGCGATCCTGCTGATCTATCTGTTCGCGGTGCAGCTGCGCTGGCTGCCGGCGACCGGGTACATTCCGTTCGCGGAAGATCCGGTCGGAAATCTGCGCTGCTTCGTGCTGCCGGCGCTGACGCTGGCGCTCGCCGAATGGCCGGGGATCATGCGCGTGCTGCGCTCCGACATGATCGCTACGCTGCAGGAAGACTACATCGCGATGGCCAGGGCGAAAGGACTGAAGCCGTCACGGATCCTGTTCGTACACGCCTTAAAACCCTCGTCGTTGACGCTGGTCACCATCACCGGGATCAATATCGGCCGGCTGATCGGCGGC
>NZ_DASYMN010000322.1:0-3213 GCF_036009065.1 Bradyrhizobium sp.
GAGACGCCGCGCAAGCGCGCGGCTCCTCAGAGTTTGTGAATCTATTCGAATTTCGACGTTTCTGCGGGTCCTAAGTCTTTGATTTGACTCATGTCGGAAAACGCAAAAATCAATAGATTCACAAGCTCTCAGGATGACGACTGAATGTGTGGCAACTGGCGAATTCTAGCGGCGGACGCTCGCCGTGGTCAACTCCGCGGAACTGCGGCCGGCCTCGGCCAGCTTTGCGGAAATTTCCGCGGTCTGCGCCTTCGTGCCCCAGCTCGGCGCCTCGCTGCCGTCGCCCCAGGCCCGCGGCCGATAGAAGGTGTGCACGCCGAATTTGTACATCTTCTTCATCTCATGCACCCAGGACGGATGCACCCAATAGGCGTGGTAGTGCGTCGACTTGGCGACTTCCGGCAGCCAGAGCTGGCCGTCGAGCATGGCTTTGGCGATCTTCCTGGCGCGGTCCCACATGTCGGGTTCGCGCACGACGTCGGCGACCTTATCGCAGGCGAAGGTGAACTGGCAGGCGAGATGGCGGTGCTTGTTCTGGTAGACGACGCCGCACACGGTGTTCGGATAGAAGCCGGAGAAGGCGCGGTTCATCACCACCTGCGCCACCGCGATCTGGCCGCGCACCGCTTCGCCGCGCGCCTCGAAATAGACCGCCTCGGCCAGACATTTTTCGTGGCGGCCGCGCGCCTTCTCGTCGAACAGGCCGAGGCGCTCGGCCGGCGTCTTGAGGCGCTGGTTGTCGCTGTTGACCTCGCCCTTGCTGGCGATGCTTTCGCCGGCTTTTGTCGCCTCATCGACTGTCGCAGGCAACGAAGCCGTCACCTTCATGTCGGGATCGGGGCCTGACGACATGACGATCGACGGCTCCTCGCCGGGCTGCCAGCGCTCCATGCTGTCGATGGAGGCGCCAAGCGACGAGCTTCCGAAGAACAGGCTCGCGGTCTTGACCGAGAAACCATCGCGCGGCGGCGCGGGCTCGACCGCCACGATGGCGGCATCCGGCGCGCTTTTCGAATCGGTGAACGGCTGCACCTCCAGCGACATCGAGACATCGTATTGCGGATATTGCCGCAGCGGCGGCGCCTTCAGCGCTTCGGCGAGTTCGGGATCCAGCGGCGCCGGCGCAGCGGCAGGCATCGCGGCCGCGGTCTTTGCGCCCATCACCGATGCGTTGGAGGTCGAGGGGTCTTCATTCGAAGGCAAAGCTTCCGCCGGCGCGGTGATCTCCGGCGTGACATTGGCGAGACGATCGCCCTTCAGCGTGCGGTTGACCCTGGGGAAATCCGACGCCTGATAGCGCGGCGGCGCCTGCATGATCGGATTGCGCGTCAGCGAGCCGGTGATGTCGATGCCCTGGTTGTCGAGGCTCGCCAGTTGAAACGTTGCATCGCGAGATGACGTTCCGATCGGACGGCCGAAGCTGAAGGTGGCGACCTGAATGGAACTGACGGCGGAGGCGAACACCCGCTTCTGCCAGCGTTCGGCGACGCCGGGCTGCCGGGCCAGCAACGATGCGATATCCTGATAGCCGAGCTCGGTCGGGATCAATGCGAAGACGCAGAGACCGAGGCCGAAGGACGCGAAACGCGCGCCCTTCGGCCGGTTACGCAATACAGACATCGACAAACTCACGCACGCAACGCAACACTACACACACACGATCGACGCGCACGTTCGGTGCAACTCGATCGTTTTTGGTAGTATCCAATTTAGGTTGCGAGGGAGTTAACCGTGATGCCCGCGCGCCACACGCAAGCGCGCCGGCAATTTCCGACGATCACATCGAAAGCATTGGTAAATCGCGCGCGCATGAAAGTGGTAAACATCGCGTTGACGAAATTTTTTCCTTCGTCATGGCCGGGCTTGACCCGGCCATCCATCTTCTTCGAAGATTCTCGAGAAGAGGGATGGATGCGCGGGTCAAGCCCGCGCATGACGATGCCCTACGGCCTACGCCTGCCCGGCCGCGGTCTTGCCGAGGGCGGCCTGGGCCGCGGCGAGGCGGGCGATCGGCACGCGGTAGGGCGAGCAGGAGACGTAATCCAGGCCGATCTCATGGCAGAACGTCACCGAGACCGGGTCGCCACCGTGTTCGCCGCAGATGCCGACCTTGAGGTCTGCCCTCGTCTTGCGGCCGCGCTCGACCCCGATTCTGACCAGTTCGCCGACGCCGTCGCGGTCGACCGAGATGAACGGATCGATCGGCAGGATTCCTTTGGCGATGTAGGTGCCGAGAAATCCGGCGGCGTCGTCGCGGCTGATGCCGTAGGTGGTCTGGGTCAGGTCGTTGGTGCCGAACGAGAAGAACTCCGCGGTCTCGGCGATATCGCCCGCCATCAGGCACGCGCGCGGCAATTCGATCATGGTGCCGACCTGATAATTGAGCTTGACGCCGGTCTCCTTCATCACCGATTGCGCGGTGGCGTCGATGCGCGCCTTGACCAGATCGAATTCCATCCTGGTTGCGATCAGCGGCACCATCACCTCGAGCCCGACGGCCTTGCCAGTGCGTTTCCCCGCTTCCACCGCGGCCTCGAAAATCGCGCGCGACTGCATCTCGGCGATTTCCGGATAGGCGATCGCGAGCCGGCAGCCGCGGAAACCGAGCATCGGATTGAATTCGGCAAGGTCGCGGGCGCGATCCGCGAGCCGGCGCGGATCGGTATTCATCGCCCGCGCGACTTCCTCGATCTCGGCCTGGGTGTGGGGGAGGAATTCATGCAGCGGCGGATCGAGCAGCCGGATGGTGACCGGAAGCCCCTTCATGATCTCGAACAGCTCGACGAAATCCGCGCGCTGCATCGGCAGCAGCTTTGACAGCGCGGCGCGGCGCGCCTGTTCGTCCTCGGCCAGGATCATCTCGCGCACGGTGCGGATGCGCCTTTCCTCGAAGAACATGTGCTCGGTGCGGCAAAGCCCGATGCCCTCGCCGCCGAATTTTATGGCGGTGCGGGCGTCATCCGGCGTATCCGCGTTGACGCGCACGCCGAGCTTGCGGACCTGATCGGCCCAGTTCATCAGCGTGCCGAACTCGCCGGAAAATTCCGGCTCGATCATCGGCATCCGCCCGGCCAGCACCTGGCCCAGCGAACCGTCGATGGTGATGACATCGCCGGTCTTGAAGATGCGCTTGCCGATGCTCATGGTGCCGCGGCCGTAATCGACGCGGATGGTGCCGCAGCCGGAAACGCAGGGCTTGCCCATGCCGCGCGC
>NZ_DASYMN010000323.1:0-58393 GCF_036009065.1 Bradyrhizobium sp.
ATATGGCGTGGGGACGGAAAAACAGCGGCGGACGCCGGGAGCCGATGTTCGGGCTCGCCGCATCGTTGGCCGAATTGCGTCTCGGCCCGCAGGATCGCGTGACGGTCGCCGACGACAAGCCGAAGAATAAAACCACGAAGCGCAAGGCGGCCGGCCCGGACAACAGTGCGCCGCGCGCCGGCAAGCCGCCCGCCGGCCGCGGCGGCAGCAAACGCAAATCCAAGGGCGCCGCGCGCGGCGGCGTCTATCGACTGTTCTATTGGGGCGCGGTGCTCGGCCTGTGGGCGGGAATAGCGGTTGTCGGCGCCGTGGTCTGGGCGGGCGCGCATCTGCCCGCGATCCAGTCGCTGGAAATTCCGAAGCGTCCGCCGACCATCCAGATCACCGGCCTCGATGGCAGCGTACTGGCGACGCGCGGCGAAATGGCCGGCAGCAACATTTCGCTCAAGGACCTGCCGCCCTATCTGCCGAAGGCCTTTATCGCCATCGAGGATCGCCGGTTCTATTCGCATTACGGCGTCGATCCGCTGGGGATCGCGCGCGCGGCGGTGGCGAACGTGATGCATCGCGGCGTCAGCCAGGGAGGCTCGACCCTGACGCAGCAGCTCGCCAAGAACCTGTTTCTGACCCAGGAGCGCACCATGCTGCGCAAGCTGCAGGAGGTTGAACTCGCGCTGTGGCTGGAACGCAAGCATTCCAAGACCGAGATTCTCGAACTCTACCTCAACCGCGTCTATTTCGGCTCCGGCGCCTATGGCGTCGAGGCCGCGGCGCAAAGATATTTCGGCAAGTCGGCGAAAAACGTCACGCTTCCCGAGGCCGCGATGCTGGCGGGCCTGGTCAAGTCGCCGTCGCGACTGGCGCCGAACCGCAATCCCGAAGGCGCCGAGAAGCGCGCGCAGACCGTGCTCACCGCAATGGCGGACGCAAAGTTCATCACCGAACCGCAGGCGCAGGTCGCGATCGGCCATCCTTCCTACAATGTGAAGGCGCCCGGCGCCGGCACCGTCAATTATGTGGCGGACTGGATCGGCGAAGTGCTGGACGACCTGGTCGGCCAGATCGACCAGAACATCGTGGTGGAAACCTCGATCGATCCGAAACTGCAGGCCATCGCCGAAGCCTCCATCATCGACGAGCTTGCGGCAAAAAGCGTGAAATTCAATGTCAGCCAGGGCGCGCTGGTGGCGATGACGCCGGACGGCGCGGTGCGCGCCATGGTCGGCGGCCGCAATTATGCCGACAGCCAGTACAATCGCGCGGTGACCGCGAAGCGGCAGCCGGGCTCGGCGTTCAAGCCGTTCGTCTTTCTCACCGCGATCGAAGCCGGAATGACGCCGGAGACGATCCGGCAGGATGCGCCGCTCGACGTCAAGGGCTGGAAACCGGAGAATTATACTCACGAATATTTCGGCGCGGTGACGCTGACGCAGGCGCTGTCGATGTCGCTCAATACTGTGGCGGTGCGGCTCGGCCTCGAAGTCGGGCCGAGAAACGTGGCACGCACTGCATACCGGCTCGGCATTTCATCAAAACTCGACGCCAATGCCTCGATCGCGCTCGGCACCTCGGAAGTCTCGCTCACCGAACTGGTCGGCGCTTACGCGCCGTTCGCCAATGGCGGACGAGGCGTCGCCCCGCACGTCGTGAACAGGATCCGCACCGTGGAAGGCAACAAGGTGCTTTATGCGCGGCCTGTCGATCAACTCGGCCAGGCGATAGCTCCGCGCCATGTCGCGATGATGAACACCATGATGCAGGAAACCCTAGTCAGCGGCACCGCGCGAAAAGCCGAGATTCCCGGCTGGTCCGCCGCCGGCAAGACCGGCACGAGCCAGGATTTCCGCGATGCCTGGTTCATCGGCTACACCGCCAACCTCGTCACCGGGGTCTGGCTCGGCAATGACGACAACTCGCCGACAAAAAAGGCCACCGGCGGCGGCCTGCCGGTCGAGGTCTGGACACGGTTCATGAAGACCGCGCATCAGGGCGTGGCGGTGGCGGCATTGCCGGGCGCGCAAGCCGGCGGTTTGTTGCCGAATTTTGCGCAAGCCAACTCGCAGCCCACGCCGGCCGTCAATGCGCCGGGGAGTTCAGGCAGGCCCGCGCCGACGCGAACCTCGGTGCGGCCCGAGGCGGCCAGCGGACTCGACGGCTGGTTGATGGATCGGCTGTTCGGGCGGTAGAGGCACGTGCCCCGGACGCAGCGCAGCGCGTAGCTCTTGCGAAGCGGTGCGCTGCAGAGCCGGGGCCCAGCTATCTTCGCTAAACCGGGGTCCCGGCTCTGCGGAGCGGCATGAAGAATGCCGCACCGCGTCCGGGACACGACGCCCTCAATCCTGCACCCCGTAGCGGTGGAGGTCGTTGCCGCTCGTATCGAGCCAGGTCTTGGCGCGCTCGACGTGGTCGCAGACCCGCGCGACCACCCTCCAGAACCGCGGCGAGTGGTTCATCTCGACCAGATGCGCGACTTCGTGGGCGGCGAGATAATCCAGCACAAAGGGCGGCGCCAGAATGAGCCGCCACGAGAACGACAGCGATCCTGCGGACGTGCACGAACCCCAGCGGCTCGACTGATCGCGGATCGACAGCCGTTTTACCCGGACACCGAGCGCTGCGGCATAGGACTGCGCCGCTTTTTGCAAATCGCGGCGGGCTTCGCGCTTGAGATAATCGCCGATGCGGCGCTCGATATGCTCGACACCTCCGGCCACGCAGAGAATGCGCTCGCCGCTGTCACGCGTCTCGGTCCAGACCGAGCCGCGTTGACCTGAGCGATGCACGATCCGGTGCGCGACGCCGCGCAATGGAACCACGGTGCCCGGAAGAAACGGCGCTGCCTTCGGCAAGCGGCCAAGACGTGCGGCGATCCAGGCGCCATGGCGGTGCGCGAATTCTTTGGCGTCGGCGAGCGTGCCGCGCGGCGGCATGGTCAGGATCGCCTCGCGATCGCTTGGATGAATGCGCAATGTGTAGCGCCGCGCGCGGCGATGCCGTCGCAAACGTATCGAATAGATTTGCGAGCCATGCTTGACGAGGAGGCGGGAAGGTTCGGCGGGGCGTCGGTAAAGGAGGGCGCGGGCGGCCATGTCTGCTAGTCCGGACAGCGGGAAATCGCCCGGATTCTGCCATATCCGCCGCCAGTGAAATCGCTCGGCGCAAAAACAAATCATTTGCCCAATATACAGGGGCACATGGCCAAAAGCGCTCTACCGGATGGGGTCCGGAACAAAAAACTTTACCTCAAATCCTTCAAATTCGGGGCTCCAAACAATGAAAGATTACTCATTCTTTCAAGATATTCGAGGCCGGCATTTCCGCGGGCGATTTCAGCGGCTTAAGCGACCGCCGTCGAATCAACCCGCCGTTCACCGCTGAAAACCGGCCGACGCTTGATTCAGCTATGGTTTTGTCGCGCGCTATTCCGCAGCGGCCGCCAGCGGCAGCTTAACGCTGGCCGCCGACAGCATGAAATCGGAAATGCGCGGCACGATCTCCGACTTGAATCGGGAACCGTTGAAAACGCCATAGTGTCCGACGCCCTTTTGCACGTAATGCACCCGGCGATTATCGGGAATCGAACTGCACAATGCGTGCGTGGCCTCGGTCTGACCGAGACCGGAGATGTCGTCTTTCTCGCCTTCCACGGTCATCAGCGCGACGCGGGTGATTTTCGACGGATCGACCGGCTTGCCGCGATGGGTCATCTCCCCCTTGGGCAGCGCATGCTTGACGAACACCACATCGACGGTCTGCAGGTAATATTCGGCCGTGAGATCCATCACCGCGAGATATTCGTCGTAGAAATCGCGGTGCTTGTCGACCAGATCGCCGTCGCCCTTCACCAGATCCTTGAACAGGTTCTTGTGCGCGTCCATGTGGCGGTCGAAATTCATGGTGATGAAGCCGTTGAGCTGCAGAAAGCCCGGATAGACGTCCCGCATGAAGCCCGGATGCGGGAACGGCACCTTGCTGATGACGTTGCTGCGGAACCACTCGATGCCTTTTTCCTCGGCGAGGTTATTGACGCCCGTCGGATTACGGCGGGTGTCGATGGGACCACCCATCAGCGTCATCGATATCGGAACGTAAGGATCGTGTTCGGCTTCCATGATGGACACCGCGGCCAGCACCGGCACCGAGGGCTGGCACACCGCGATAATATGCATATTGCCGCCGAGTTCGTGCAGCATCTCGATGACGTAATCGACATAGTCATCGAGATCGAAACGGCCTTCCGCCAGCGGCACCATGCGGGCGTCGGACCAGTCGGTGATGTAGACTTCATGGGTCGGCAGGAACGCTTCCACCGTGCCGCGCAGCAGCGTTGCGTAATGGCCGGACATCGGCGCCACGATCAGCACGCGCGGCTGTGGCGCGCGCAACGGCCGGGTCAACTTGCGATCGAAGTACAGCAGGCGGCAGAACGGCTTTTCCCACACCGTGCGAATCTCGACCGGCGTGCGCACGCCGTTGACCTCGGTATCGTGGAGGCCCCATTCGGGCTTGCCGTAG
This sequence comes from Bradyrhizobium sp., assembly GCF_036009065.1. Taxonomy (GTDB): domain Bacteria; phylum Pseudomonadota; class Alphaproteobacteria; order Rhizobiales; family Xanthobacteraceae; genus Bradyrhizobium. The sequence continues at coordinate 4,516 of NZ_DASYMN010000323.1, forward strand.
CGGCGCGTGGTGCGCTCGAATAACTCGCAGCCCGCGGCGATGGATTTGCCGAAATCGGTGTGCGACCACGGATTGAGCGGATTCTGAAACAGAATCCTGGTGGCGTCGGTCACGGCGCGCGCCGGATTGAGCGAGGCCTGCCCCATCTCGTACATCCAGTACATCGGCGTCGTCAGCGCCGCACTGCCTTCACCCGGCAGGGCCGGCGGCCGGCCAAACTCACCAATCGGCATATGTTCCTCGAAACCCGGTTTTGCGTCGCAATATAGTGGTGGTTGCGTAGTAAAGCGTCAATGAGCTGACCACCTTATTCATATGGTAATCGGCGCATGGCCCCATGATTGTGGCTCAAAAGCCGCTATTCGCCACTTTGGATCAAGGAACCGTGCCGCCGCGCGCTGTTCAAAAGCCCAAGAAATATCGCGAATGAGACAATCAACAGCACCGCGTTGATCAGCAACGCGTCCATCATCAGGTCGGCGCGAAACACCTGGTCGATCAAGAGCGCCCGCATGCCCTCGAACACATAGGTCGGCGGCAGCGTCCACGCAAGGAGTTGGAGCCAGTACGGCAGCACGCTCACCGGATAGTAGACGCAGGCCAGCGGCAATATCCCGAACATCACCGTCCACACGATGCTCTCGGCGCCCAGCCCGTTGCGCAGCACGAGCCCGGACACGAAAATGCCGAGCGACCAGCTGGTGAAAATGAGATTGCAGAAGAACGCGATCAGCGGCAGGCCGAGGCTGTAGAAATTGAAGTCGAAGAAAACCATCGCCAGCAGGGTCATCGGGATGACGCCGATGGCGAGCCGGATCAGGCTCATGATCATCAGCGCGATCAGAAATTCGATCGGCTTCAGCGGGCTCATCATGAGGTTGCCGAGATTGCGCGCCCACATCTCCTCCAGAAACGAGATCGAAAATCCGAGCTGCCCGCGGAACAGGATGTCCCACAGGATGATCGCCCCGATGAAGGTCCCCCCGGCGCGCGCGAAGAACCCGGCATTCTGCGCAATGTAGGTCTGCAAAAAGCCCCATGTCACGATCTGCAGGGCCGGCCAGTACAGCAGTTCGAGCAGCCGCGGCCATGACGAGATCAGCAGATACCAGTAGCGCAGGATCATCGCGCCGATGCGGTGCGGCGCGATGCCCCGGTGGCGGTCGATGGTCCGGAGGCTGCTCATGACGCGCTTTCCTGGGCGCGGCCGCGCGCGACGTCGAGAAACACCTCCTCCAGCGTCGCGCGGTTGTAGCGCAGCATGATCTTGTCGGGGCTGTCGTCATCCTCGATGCGGCCGCGTTTCATGATGATGACGCGGTCGCACAGCCGCTCGACCTCCAGCATGTTGTGGGACGCCAGCAGGATGGTCGCGTTGTTGGCCTTGCGATAGGAAATCAGATGCTGCCTGATCCAGTCGGCGGTGTCCGGATCGAGCGACGCCGTCGGCTCGTCGAGCAGCAGCAGTTCGGGCTGGTTGATCAGCGCCTTGGCCAGCGCCACCCGCGTCTTCTGCCCGGAGGATAGTTTCCCATTGGGACGGTCGAGGAACTCGCTCAAGTCCAGATCGGCGGCCAGCGCCTCGATGCGCTCGCGCAGATTCCTGACCGCATAGAGCCGGCCAAACACGGTGAGATTCTGCCGCACCGTGAGCCGCATCGGCATGTCGACATACGGACTTTCGAAATTCATCCGGCCCAGCACTTCGGCGCTTTGCTCGGGCATCGAAGCGCCCAGCACTCGCACGCGCCCCGAAGTCGGCAGCACCAGCCCCATGATCATCGCGATGGTGGTGGTCTTGCCGGCGCCATTGCCGCCGAGCAACCCGGTGATGCTGCCGCGCGCGATACGAAACGATATATCGTCGACGGCGCGGGTGGTCTTGTAAACCTTGACCAGATGCTCGGCCTCGATCGCCGCCGATCCGGTTGGATCGGGCAAGGCGGCCCGCGATGTTTCCTGAATCGTCATGCGGGCCGTTCATTGGGCCATAGTCGCGGCAAGCGCAAGGCTTCGCACGTGTCCCGGGCGCGATGCAGCGCGTAGCCCTTGCGAAGCGCTGCTTCGCAGAACCGGGACCTCGCTCCTTGCGCGCTCGTACCCGGGGCCCCGGCTCTGCAGCGCACCGCTTCGCAAGTGCTACGCGCTGTGCTGCGTCCGGGGCACGAGAGGCAATTTGTGATCCGCCGATCGCGCGGCTAAACTCTGCTCAATGACCGACGTCGCAGCCTCCGATTTCCGCCATCCGCGCCGCTATGTCCGTCTGGACACCATTTTGCGGCTGCGCTGGCTTGCCGCGCTTGGGCAGCTGGCGGCGATTTTTGTCGTGGTGCAGGGGCTCAACTTCGATCTGCCGATCATCCCCTGCGTCGCCATCGTCGGCCTGTCGGCGCTGCTCAATCTCGTGCTGCAGATCGCGTTCGATCCGATGCAGCGGCTGGAGCCGGTTTATGCCGCGGCGCTGCTGGCATTGAACATCGCCGAACTGGCGGGACTGCTGTATTTTACCGGCGGCCTGCAAAATCCTTTCTCGTTTCTGTTTCTGGCGCCGGTGCTGATCTCGGCGACGGCGTTGCCGATCCGCCTGACCATCGCGCTCGGTATTCTCGCCGTTGCCTGCGCCTCCGTGCTGGTGTTTTTCCATCTGCCGTTGCCTTGGGAGGGCGAAGAGCCGCTGGAGCTGCCGCCGATCTATCTGTTCGGGGTCTGGCTCTCGATCGTGCTCGCGATCGGCGTCACCAGCCTTTATGCGTTCCAGGTCACCGAAGAGGCGCGCAAATTGTCCGACGCGCTCGCCGCCACCGAGCTGGTGCTGACCCGCGAGCAGCACCTCACCCAGCTCGACGGCCTCGCCGCCGCAGCAGCCCATGAGCTCGGCACGCCGCTCTCGACCATCTTTCTGATTGCGCGCGAACTCGAAAAGTCAGTGCGGGACAACGGCGCGCTGGCCGGCGACCTCAAGACCCTGCGCGAGCAGGCGCAGCGCTGCCGCGATATTCTCGCCAAGATCACGCAACTGTCCTCGACCGGCGCGCCATTCGACCGCATGCCGCTGTCGACCTTGATCGAGGAAGCGGTGGCGCCGCACCGCGATTTCGGCATCGCGATCAAGGTAAGAATCGCGGTCGCCGGCGCCAGCGAGCCGGTGGGCATACGCAACCCGGCGATCCTCTACGGCGTCGGCAATATCCTGGAAAATGCCGTCGATTTCGCGCGCGGGGTGGTGGAAGTGAATGCCTGGTGGAATGCCGATGCCGTCGAAATCGTCATTTCCGACGATGGGCCGGGCATTGCGCCGGATGTACTGAAGCGGATCGGCGAGCCTTATTTGTCGCGGCGCCGCGGCGCGGACGACGCTCAAGGCGAGCGCAGCGGGCTCGGGCTCGGCGTGTTCATCGCACGAACGCTGCTGGAGCGCACCGGCGCAAAGGTGTCATTCACCAACCGCACATTTCCGGACCATGGCGCCGTGGTGCAGATCGCGTGGCCTCGCGATCGTTTCGAAAGCACTGAAATCGTTAGCGAATCGGCGAACTAAAGTTGCGCCGGCCCGTGCTCAACTTTGTGCGGCCTTGGCAGCACCGTGCTGCCGCGCCATATGGTAGGGTGCCCCAACCAGAGGATTCCGACGTGAATGCCATTGCCGAACTGACAGGCCACACAGACCGCTCGCTGCTGATCGTCGAAGACGACAAGCCGTTCCTGGAGCGCCTGTCGCGCGCGATGGAAACCCGGGGCTTCAACGTTACCTCATGCGAGAGCGTTTCGGAAGGCCTTGCGCATATCGGAAAGGCGGCGCCGGCCTTCGCGGTGGTGGATTTGCGGCTTGGCGACGGCAACGGCCTCGACGTCGTATCGGCGCTGAAGCGCCAGCGCCCCGATGCGCGCGCCATCGTGCTCACCGGCTACGGCAATATCGCCACCGCCGTCACCGCCGTGAAGATGGGCGCGGTCGATTACCTGTCAAAACCTGCCGACGCCGACGATGTGGTGGCAGCGCTGCTGGCGAGCGGCACCGAGAAGTCGGAATTGCCCAACAATCCGATGTCGGCCGATCGCGTGCGTTGGGAGCACATCCAGCGCATCTACGAGATGTGCAATCGCAATGTCTCGGAAACCGCACGGCGGCTGAACATGCACCGCCGCACCCTGCAGCGCATCCTGGCCAAGCGCGCGCCGCGCTGAGGCTTTCTTACCTCTCCCCTGCGGGGAGAGGTGCAACATCAAAACTCGCCGTGGCCCTGCGGATCGATCAGCCGGTTGATCCGCTGCGCGGCGGCCAGCCCGAACCTTATCGTCATCAGCTTGCGGGTCGGCGCCGGCAGGCGATGCTCCGGCGCTTCGCAATGCAGATGCGCGCCATAGGCGTCGGCGACGATCAGGCCGGTATCGGCGGGGAAAATCTCGCACGGCAGATCCTGCGTGAAGGCAAAGAACAGCCGGTCGCAATGCGCGCGATAATCCTGCCATTTCTGGTCGGCGCGCAAATCCTCGATCGAGGATTTGATCTCGACGATCCAGATCTCGCCGCGCTCGTTCAACGCCACCAGGTCGGCGCGCCGGCCCGACGGCAGCGGCAGCTCGCTGATGCAGGAAAATCCCAGCGAGCGCAGCAGCCGCGCCGTGCCGCGCGCGATCGCGAGCGCCGTCTCGGACTGACGGCGGTCCGGCGGGGGCACAACAGAGAGATGAACGGCTTGCGATTCCATTGCCACGAAGCTTAACCGATTTTCCCGATGAGAACAAACAAGCAACCACGACAAAGTGTGATGATTTGATAGGCGGCAATGAACCCAGCCAGGGCAAGGCGAGGCGTCGGGAACCCAGAGCAGCCTAGCCGGCTTGGTAGCCGGTGGCAGCTGGATCAGGGGCGCTCCCCGCATGATCGATGATCTCTGGTATAAGAACGCGGTTTTCTACTGCCTTTCCGTCGGCACCTATATGGATGCCGACGGCGATGGCATAGGCGACTTCAAGGGACTGCTGCGGCGACTGGATTATCTGCATGGCCTCGGCGTTACCGCGATCTGGCTGATGCCGTTTCAGCCCTCGCCCGGCAAGGACGACGGCTACGACATCTCGGACTATTACGGCGTCGATCCGCGCTACGGCACGCTGGGCGACTTTGTCGAGTTCACCCACGGCGCAGAACAGCGCGGCATGCGCGTCATCATCGACCTCGTGGTCAATCACACCTCGGACAGGCACGCCTGGTTTCAGCACGCCCGCAGCGATCCGAAATCGAAGCATCGCGACTGGTATGTCTGGTCCGACAAGCGGCCGGCCAATGCCAATACGGGCATGGTGTTTCCCGGCGTGCAGAAATCAACCTGGACGCACGACAACGAGGCAAAAGCCTGGTACTTCCACCGCTTTTACGATTTCCAGCCCGACCTCAACACCTCGCACCCGGAGGTGCATGCGGAAATCCTGAAGATCATGGGGTTCTGGATCCAGCTCGGCGTCTCCGGCTTCCGGATGGACGCGGTGCCGTTCGTCATCTCGACCAAGGGCGCGAAGGTCCGAAAGCCGGTCGAGCAATATGACATGCTGAGGTCGTTGCGGGAGTTTCTGCAGTGGCGCGAAGGCAACTCCATCATATTGGCCGAGGCAAATGTGCTGCCGGAAACCGACATGGAATATTTCGGCCATGACGGCGACCGCATGCACATGATATTCAATTTTCAGGTCAACCAGCATCTGTTCTATGCGCTGGCGGCGTCGGACTCGCGCCCGCTCGCCAAGGCGCTCGGCGCGACAAAGCCGCGGCCGGCAACCGCGCAATGGGGGCTGTTTCTGCGCAATCACGACGAACTCGATCTCGGGCGTCTTACAAAGGCCCAGCGCAGTACGGTGTTCAAGGCCTTCGGTCCCGACAAGAACATGCAGCTCTACGATCGCGGCATCCGGCGGCGGCTGGCGCCGATGCTGGGTGGCGACCGCCGCCGTCTCGAACTCGCCTACAGCCTGATGTGCACGCTGCCGGGCACGCCGGTGATCCGCTACGGCGACGAAATCGGCATGGGCGACAATCTCGGTCTGCCCGAGCGCAACTGCGCGCGCACGCCGATGCAATGGTCGACCGAGCCGCATGGCGGTTTTACAAAGAGCGACAGGCCGTGTTCGCCGGTGATCGACAAGGGCCCTTACGGCTACGATCACGTCAACGTCGCAAAACAACGGCGCGATGCGAATTCGCTGCTGAACTGGACCGAGCGCATCATCCGGATGCGAAAGGAGGTGCCGGAAGTCGGCTGGGGCGATTTCAAGGTGATCTCGGCGCGCGATCCGGCGATCTTCATCATGCGCTATGACTGGCGCAACAATTCGGTGTTGTTCGTGCATAATCTCGATGAGAGGCCGCGCGAAATCTCGTTCGCCGTCGGCCTCACGGGAGAAGAGGGCAAGCTCTTGATCAACCTGCTGTCGGAAGATCACAGCCGCGCCGGCAAGAACGGTAAGCACACACTGATGCTGGAGGCTTATGGTTATCGCTGGTACCGCTGCGGCGGACTGGACTACCTGCTGAAACGCAGCGACATCGATCGTGAGGTCAAGCATCCGTCGTGACCCTTGCCACAATCACCGCCGTCATCCTGAGGAGCCGCCCAATTGCGCGGCGCTCGAAGGATAGCCGCGAGCGCTTGTTGCCCATCCTTCGAGGCTCGCCGTGAAGAACGGCGAGCACCTAGGATGACGGCGGTGTGTGCGGCAGGCGGATGATCACACCCTCATTGCCGCGCAGCTCCAGGGTCTCGCCGATCGCCTCGCCTTCACGGTCCATCAGCGTCGACAGCAGGATTTCGCCGCTGAGGCCGATGGTGTCGGAACGAACCGATAAAGGTTGGTCACCGAGATTGAGCGCGATAAGAAGCGAGCCTTCGCCGTCCTGCCGCTTGTACAGCAACAGTTCGCCTTCGGCCGCGAGCGGAACATAGGCGCCGGATACCAGCGCAGGCATTTCTTTCCGCAGTCTGATCAACGCGCGATACAGGCTCAGGATGGATTGCTTGTCGGCGGCAAGGTTGGCCGCGTTCTCTTGTACATGATCGTCCGGCAACGGCAGCCACGGTTGCGCAATCGAGAAACCCGCATGAGGCGTCGCATCCCATTGCATCGGCGTGCGGCAACCATCGCGGCCGACACCGATGCCCGGAACGTTCTTCTCGAACGGATCGCGCACCTGATCCGGCGCAATGGCGACCTGACACATGCCGATCTCGTCGCCGTAATACAGCGTCGGCGTGCCCCGCAAGGTCAGCAGCAACATCGCCGCGACCCGCGCCTGGTCCCGCCCGACCCGGCTCGCAACCCGCGGACGATCGTGATTGCCCAGCACCCAGTTCGGCCAGGCGCCCGGCGGCAGTGCTGCTTCATATTCGGCGATGATCTTCTCGATCGCACGCGCATTCCAGGACGCGGACAGCAGCGCGAAGTTGAACGGCAGATGCGCGCCCGAAAGATCCTTGCCGTAATAGGCGACCAGCCGCTCGAACGGCAGATAGATCTCGCCGATCAGAACGCGATCGTCAAATTCATCGATCACGCCGCGCATTTCCGCGATCACGTCCTGCACCTCTGCCTGATCGGCCGTGTACATTGGCAGCAGGCTTTCGTGCGGCGGACGATTGGGGCGAATAGCCGGGTTGGGCGGATTGTCGCGAAACTGCTCGTCCTTGATCAGATGCCAGATCACGTCGACGCGAAAACCGTCGACGCCCCGGCGCAGCCAGAAGCGCATGACGTCGTAGATCGCCGCGCGCACTTCGCGGTTGCGCCAGTTGAGATCGGGCTGCTGCGCGAGGAAGGCGTGATAGTAATATTGCCGGGTGCCGGCGTCGAGCGCCCAGGCGCTGCCGCCGAATTCCGACATCCAGTTGTTCGGCGCGCCGCCGCCCGCCTGCGGATCGCGCCACAGATACCAGTCGCGCTTCGGATTTTCGCGCGAGCTGCGGCTTTCGACAAACCAGGGATGCTGATCCGAGGTGTGATTGGGCACGAGATCGAGGATGATCTTCAGGCCCGCGGAGTGCGCGGCGCTCACCAGCGCATCAAAATCCGCTGTTGTGCCGAACAGCGGATCGATCCCGACATAGTCCGAAATGTCGTAACCGAAATCGGCCATCGGCGAGGGAAAGATCGGCGACAGCCAGATCGCGTCGATCCCGAGCGCGCTTACATAAGGCAGCCGTTCGATGATGCCCCTGATGTCGCCGACACCGTCGCCGTTGGAGTCCCGAAAGGAACGGGGATAGATCTGGTAGAAAACGCCGTTTCGCCACCAGATGTCAGCGCGGTCGCTCATTCGGAAACCAGACCATCATTGTCGAATGCGAAGGGCAACGCCCGAGTTCGAAGCGAGTTCAATCCACCTTCAAGCATGGCGTCGCGGGCGTGCAGTTCCCGCGCAATTTCCCCTTGGCACCCAGCAAAAAATCGGCATTGTGCGACCATGACAGACCAAACCGAAACCAAGGCAAAGGCCGGCGCGGCGATCATTCCGGTCACGCCGTTTCAGCAGAATTGCACGCTGCTGTGGTGCGAGGCCACCAGGAAAGCCGTGGTGATCGATCCCGGTGGCGACGTCCCGGAGATTCTGGCGGCGATCGAGCAGACCAAGGTCAGCGTCGAGCAGATCTGGCTCACCCACGGGCATATCGACCACGTCGGCGGCGCCGCCGAATTGCGCGAGGCGCTGAAGGTGCCGATCGAGGGGCCGCATAGGGCCGACAAATACCTGCTCGACAATGTCGAGATGAGCGGGCGGAGTTTTGGCATGACCGGCGTGCGCAATTTTGTCCCGGATCGCTGGCTCGACGAAGGCGAACAGGTCCGCATCGGTGAGTTGACCTTCGACATTTTCCACTGCCCCGGCCATTCGCCGGGCAGCGTGGTGTTCTTCAACAAGGAAATGCGCTTCGCCCATGTCGGCGACGTGCTGTTCAACGGCTCGGTCGGCCGCACCGACCTGCCGGGCGGCAGCCACGAAACGCTGATCAAATCGATCACCGAAAAACTGCTCCCCCTCGGCGACGACGTCAGTTTTATTTGCGGCCACGGCCCGGGCTCGAGCATCGGACACGAGCGGATCAGCAATCCGTTCATCAACGGGACGATGTAGCGCCTTTCGCCATTGCGAGAAGCCGACGGGTCCGGCTTTTGGCCGGCCCGATGATAAACTCCGCGACAAAGCAATCCAGTCTTCCTTGCGGCCTCTGGATTGCTTCGCGGAGCCTGTCGTCGGGCGGCGCTCCGCGCCGACCCGTTGCCTCGCAATAACGGCTCCCCAGAAGGAACGGGAGTTTCGCTGGCGCGTTGACCGGAATGGCCAAAGTGCAGCTCCGTCGCGAAGTTTTGCCTCGGCCGGCGCGTTCGGTCAGCCGGCGAACACGCTCGAAAGCCGCGGCGGCGAAAAAACGCGGCGTTCTATCCCGCGAGGCGTTGAGGGCGCGCCGCAAGTTCCTGAGAGTGTTTCCCGGTGGCTTTCGCGACGGGGACTATCTCGATCTGGAGCGCGGCTATAAATGGAACGCGCACAGGCGCTGGGAGGAGGCGCTTGGCGAATCCGCCTTTGAAGGTCTTATCAAGAAGAAGAAATTTGAACAGATCGCGGCGGCCGCGATCAGGATCGAATCCCGGACCAACCTGCTTTTTTCATTTGAAAAAATGGCGCTGCGCGATGCGGTCCGCTCGCCTGCGGGTGCAAAGGCCTTCGCGTTGGCGCTGTTCGATTTGCTTCATGGCGCAGACCCGGTGGAGGTGCGGTTTGGCAATTGGGTGGAGGCGATCGCGCGGTTGCCCCGCCGCAAGACCCGGGTGCTGACCTGGCCGCTGGTGACCGTGTTCGGCTTCATCGCGCAACCGAATACGCATTTCTTCTTGAAGCCGACGGTGACACGGGAAGCCGCGTGGCGCTACGGCGTGGAATTACCCTATGCGTCGCGGCCGTCGTGGCCGCTGTACAAGGACCTGCTGGCGTTTGTGCGGCGGGTGCGTAGCGACATCGGCGACTTGCGCCCGCGCGACATGATCGACATGCAGTCGTTTCTCTGGGTGCAGGGCTCGGACGAGTATCCGGATTAGCCCAAACTCCGCCAGGATCGTGTCCCGGACGCGGTGCGGCATTCTTCATGCCGCTCCGCAGAGCCGGGACCCCGGTTAAGCAAGCAAGCTGGACCCCGGCTCTGCAGCGCACCGCTTCGCAAGAGCTACGCGCTGCGCTGCGTCCGGGGAACGAAGGAGAGAGATTCCTTGCAGGGACGACTCAGGCAGGTGACCCCGACACCATCTCCCGAACCCGCTGCGACAGATTATCGAGGTCGAACGGTTTGGTGATCATCTCCATGCCCGGCTGCAGGAAGCCCTTGGCGATCGCGGCGTTCTCGGCATAGCCGGTGATGAACAGGATCTTCAGATCGGGCCGGGTTTCGCGGGCCTGATCGGCGAGCTGGCGGCCGTTCATGCCGGGCAGGCCGACGTCGGTCACCAGGAGATCGACCCGCTGATTGAGCCGCAGGCTGCGAAGCCCCGCCGGCCCATCGACGGCTTCAAGCACACGGTAGCCCTGATCCTGCAGCATCTCGATGATGACACCGCGCACTACCGGCTCGTCCTCGACCACCAGCACGGTTTCGCCGGCCGCGGCATGCTGATCGGCGGACGCCAAAACGATCCGCTCCGCGGCCACCTCGCCGTGGTGGCGCGGCAGATATAATCTGACCGACGTGCCCGCGCCCAGCCTGCTGTCGATCAGCACATGGCCGTTGGATTGCCGGGCAAAACCGTAGATCATCGACAGTCCGAGCCCGGTGCCCTGCCCGATCGGCTTGGTGGTGAAGAACGGGTCGAAGGCGCGCGCCGCCACTTCCGGGCTCATGCCCGTGCCGGTGTCCGACACGTCGATGCGGATGTAGTCGCCCGGCAGCAGCGCCGGTGTATCGGCGGTGATGTCGTCGATCCGTGTATTGGCGCATGTGATGGTGAGCTTGCCGCCATCGGGCATGGCGTCGCGCGCGTTGATGGCAAGATTGAGCAGCGCGCTTTCGAGTTGGTTCGGATCGCACAGCGTGCACCACAGCCCGGCGGGTGCGACGATCTCCAGGTCGATGGTCTCGCCGATGGTCCGGCGCAGCAAATCCTCCAGCGACACCACGAGCTGATTGGCGTCGACGGATTTCGGTATCAGTGGCTGACGCCGCGCAAACGCCAGCAATCGGTGCGTCAACGCCGCGGCGCGATTGGCCGACGTCATCGCCGCGTGGATGTAACGCGCGACATTCTCGGTCCGCCCCTGATCGAGCCGGGTCTGCAGCAGATCCAGCGATCCGACGATTCCGGTCAGCAGGTTGTTGAAGTCATGGGCGATGCCGCCGGTTAGTTGCCCGACCGCTTCCATCTTCTGCGACTGGCGCAACGCCTCTTCGGTGGCTTTCAGCCGGTCAGTCGCGGCCTTTTCGGCGGTGACATCGCGGGCGACCGCATAGATGTGATCCTTGTCCGACACGCCGGTCCAGGACAGCCAGCGATACGAGCCGTCCTTGTGGCGGAACCGGCTTTCGAATCTCACGGTGGTATCGTCGGCACTCAGTCGTTTGACATGCCGCCGGGTTATTCCGCCGTCATCGGGATGCTCTAGCCATTGCGAGGACCGGTTCAACAGTTCGGCGTCGCTCCAGCCGAGCGTCCTGGTCCAGGCCGGATTGACCGTTTGCCAGATGCCATTGCGATCGGCGACCAGCAGTAAATCTTGCGACACATTCCAGATGCGGTCGCGTTCGCGGGTTTTTTCCTCGACCCGCTCGGCCAGCGTCGCGTTCAGGCTTGCGAGCTGGTCGGCGAGCTTGCGATATTCCTCTTCGCTCTGCCGCAGCGCCCGCTCCGCGTCGACCTGTTCGGTAATGTCGGCGTGGGCGCCGACCAGACGCACGGCCTTGCCGTCCTCATCGCGCTCGATCGTGGACCTGACCGAAATCCAGCGCAACTCACCGTCGCTCGGCCGGACTATCCTGTACTGCACGGTATATTCGCGAACGGCGCCGGCGACGGCGTCGCGGAATTTTTTTTCGGTGGCTTCGCGGTCGTCGGGGTGAATGCGCCGCACCCAGTCTTCGTGCGTCTCGTTGACCGCCTCGGGCGGCAGGCCGTGGATCAGCAAGTATTCCGGCGAACGACGGTTGCGGAAGCCGGTGCGCAGATCGACTTCAAGGCCGCCGATCCGGCCGATCTGCTGCACGCGCGCAAGCTCGGCCTCGCGCTCGCGCAACGCCTCGGCAGCAAGGTGCTCTTTCGTCACGTCGCGGCAGACCACAAGAACGCCGCCGACGCCGTCGGCTTCGTCGATCGGGCTGTAGCCATAGGTCCACCAGACCTGATCGAGCCTGCCGTGACGCGTGACCGGGATCAGTTGATTCTCATGCCAGGTCGCGCCGCCGCCGCTCATCACCTGTTCGATCTGGGGGCCGATGATGGGCCAGATTTCGGCCCAGCAGTCGCGGCCGCGCTGGCCGAGCGCGCTCGGGTGCCGCTCCGGACCCATGGTCTGGCGGTAGGCGTCGTTATAGAACTGAATGAGCTCGGGGCCCCACCAGATGAACATCGGCTGGTTGGTGTTGAGCACAATGCGCACAGCCGTTCGCAGGCTCTGGGGCCAGCCATCCGGCGGTCCGATCGGAGCCGCGGACCAGTCGTGGGCCCGCATCAATGCGCCCATTTCCCCGCCGCCGGCGAGAAAATCCGCAAGTTTTACTCGATGGAAGTCAAGCATTCAGGACAATCTGGCCAGCCCGACCAAAACACCAGCCGGAACTTAGCCCGCCTGTCACCAACGCTGCAACGCGCCGCCTCGCGTTCGGTTCCGGTTTATTTTCGCAATGCTGGAACAAAATTCGGGATTGCTGCGCGCGCCGTTATTTCATGAGGCCCGCGGCGGTCAGAGCCCGGGTGATGACCGCGCTGACGTCGATCGCGGGCCGCCGCGGCGGCTGGCGGGGCTCGGCATGGCGCGGCGACACAGCTATCGGCCAGGGTATCGCGTTGAGTTCCGGAGCGGACGGCGGCGCAAGCGCGGGAGGCGCCACCGTAATCGCCGCAGCCGCAACCGGCTTCGAGAACTCGCTGGGCTGGTGAACCCGATCGATCAGGCCGAAAAAACTGGCGATGTGATACGACGACGAAATTCCGGCCTCGATCATGAATGCGCCCTGGGCGCCGTAGCGCTCATCATTGTCGGCGATCCCGAGCGGGGTGCCGTGGGCCATATCGGTGATGGTGTAGGATTCGACCAGCGTCTTGCCGTCCGCATTCCACCACAGCGCGCGGGGATAGCCGTCGACCGTGGATTGCGACATCGGCGCCGGCGGCAGATGATGCACATCGAGCCACTGCTTGACGATCTCGCTGGCGTTGGACGGATTGACGGTTTTATCGGCGCTGCCGTGCCACACCGAAAGTCTTGGCCACGGGCCCTTGTGCGACGACGCGTTGCGCACGAGATCGCCGAGTTCGCGCGCCGGGCGCGACGGCGACTGGTACATGCCGCTCAAGGCCTGCTGGAGATTGGTGGCGATGCCATAAGGCAGGCCCGCGATGACAGCGCCGCCGGCGAACACTTCCGGATAGGTCGCCAGCATTACCGTGGTCATGGCGCCGCCGGCGGAAAGGCCGGTGACGAAGATCCGATCCTGGTCGATGCTGTGATCGCGCGTCATCCGCGCGATCATCTGCCGGATCGAAAAGGCTTCGCCGCCGTCGCGCACGGTGTCCTCCGGGTTGAACCAGTTGAAGCAGCCGTTGCCGTTGTTTGAGGTCTTCTGCTGCGGCATCAGCAGCGCAAAGCCGTAGCGCTCGGCGAGCGTGGACCAGCCGGCGCCGACGTCGTAACCCGCGGCATTCTGGGTGCATCCATGCAACACCACGACGAGGGGCAATCTCTGCCGCGCCCGCTGGTCGCCGGGCAGATACGAGAACATCCTCAGATCGCCGGGATTGCTGCCGAAGCCGCTGGTTTCGGTCAGCCGGCTGGTTCCGCCCGGGCGATTGAAGCCCCGCGCCAGACCATTCAAGGCTTTGAGTTCGTTCAGTTTTGGCAGGCGCTTTAGAAATTCGATGTTATCGGCGAGGGACACGGCAGCTCCTTTGTGAGAAAGTTATAACCTCACCCTCATCAATTAGTTGCTGCACTGCAAAATAAAAGGCCGTGTGCTGTCAGTTCCCAGGAATCTGGCGGTAACGGCTAACCGGTTCATACGGTGACGCGGCAACGTCAGCTCGAATCGCCGAACGAATCGAAATCTTTGATTTTCTTCATTGCTGTCGATCCAACCCGGCGCGGCGTCTACCTGCAATGTGAGTGCACGACGCCATTCCGCGCCTGAACGCAATTCCGCTTGCGCGCGACCAAACTTCCAGTTGCCCCTCTCGAAGGATCACCCATGACTGCCCCATCGAAGCTGCTCGCCGCGCTCGCGGCGGCAATGCTCACGCTTGCTGGCCGGCGATGCCTCGGCCAAAGCAAAACCCGTCAAGCTTAAGTCCCCAGCGCCGCAGCAAGCGGCCGCATGCCCGCCAACGGCATCAATTTCAAGGCGGCAAAATCCTATCTGGCGTGGCTGTCGCGCAAAGTGGGCCGCACCTACCGGCTGCCCAGCGAATCCGAACGCGAATATTTCGCGCGCGCCGGAACCACGACGCCATTCTGATTCGGCAAGACCATTTCCGCCCAGAACGCCAATTATGACGCCTCCAACAGTTACCCCGGTGGGCCTTATGGCACAGACAGCAAGGCCCGAAACCAGTCGACTTCTATCTGCCCAACGCCGAGGAGTGGACCGAGGATTGCTACAACAAGCGCTACAACGAGGACACGCCGACCGACGGCTCGCCATGGCTGGAAGGCGACTGCAGCAAGCGCATGCTGCGCGGCTGGCTGGATCGGGATGGCGCTGACGCAACGGTCCGGCTACCGCAACGAAACGAGTGTCGTCGCCGGCATGCGAGCGTGGCGGGAAGGGCTATGTCGATGTTTTGTTTCTCAAGGCAGGCTGAAAGAAGTCCGAGCGCCTTGTCACTTATCCCTCAAATCGTTGAGGTATATTTCCTTCACCTTCACCCGCAATGCAACCGGGCTTCGAAACACGGTCGGCGGGTAACGTTCATTGAGCTCCGCAAAGAATGCGTCCCACTTGGCCGCAGAGTCGGCCGGTGCGCGCTTCGTTATTAAGTTGAATATATTGCGATAAAAGTTCCGATGCGAGTCCGATGTCATGACAATCGGGCATTTCATCCTCACTTCTTCAAGACCTGGAGGCGCGGAAGTGGCAAGTGCCGCAGGGTCCAGATATGCAATCGCGAGAGGTCCGTCCGTTACATGAAAGCCGTCGAGCGGCGGCAGTGTCCACGATGAATCGGTTTGAGTACAAATTGTCGTGCCGGGCGGGACGTGGGACCGAAGCCAATCGCGCGGTTCTCGTTTCAGGAGTTGAATGCCAATGATTTCTGATTTTCGCTTGGCGACGGCGGCGGCGTAGATTCCGGAAGAATAGAAAATGCCCGATGCAAAAGCGAACCCACCAACGGCGATGGCTGCGATTTTGACAAGCCGATGTGCAGATGAACTGAGAAGCCGCGCGGCGCCGAACCCGACAACGGCAAAGAACACCGGCAGCAGATGGTATCCGCCGCGCTGGTATTTTAGCGAAGCGGCCGCCGCCGCCACAGAAAGGACGACGAACAACAGCGCCAGGAAAATAGCCGGTCTGGAACGATGAACGATAGCGATAACCAGGGTCGCCGCTGCGCAGGCCAAGTAGAGGACAATAAACGCGGTGCCGTGCCCCATCATCAGGTCGATATTGTAGTACAACGGGGAAGCCCCGACGGTTAACGAGCTCCATGCGCTCACCTGTGCCACCGAGTCTTTGTAGTGCTGCATGATTCCGAGGGGCGTGAGCTGGTAAAAATATCTCAGCATCAGCAACAAAAAAGCCGGCAAGAACGATGCGAAGCCGATGGCGGCGAAAAAAACCAGTCGCTTGATCGTCGTGAAGCGGAAGGCGGCCAGCGCCGCTATGGCCGGAAAAACACCAAGGAATAATCCATTAAGCTTGATCGTGGCTGCGAAGGCCAGCGCCAGTCCGAGCACTACAGCGTGCCGTTTGCGCTCTTGCCCGATTGCGAGAACGCAGGAACAGTAAAAAATGACCATCAGCGGAAATGTGACGAGGAAGTCGACGCGGCCCATGTTTATTTCGACCATCTGCGGCGCCAGAAAAAGCCCGATCGCCATCAGCACGGAAATCGAAATGTATCCGGTGAGCCGATACATCGCGGCATAGAAAATCGTGCAGGCCGCCGCATAGGCCAGGATGTTGGCAAGCAGCGCCGCGCCGAGGGCATAACTCAGGTCGTTGGGAAAATACGAGCGGAGCGCCACGATGTGGCTGCTGGCCAGGCGCAATAGCCCGTCGAAAGCGCTGTAAGCGATAAATTGCCCGTCGAGGTAAACGTATGGAGCTGTTTGAGGTAGAAGGCTGATATCGAACGTCGAAAAGAAGTTTTTCCAAATATCGATCAATTTCCAGCTGAAATCCGGCTCAACCACGAATTCCAGATCTTCCTGACGGAGGCGGAATGCCAGCACCAGGAAGACAAAGAACAGCAAAAGGCCAGTCCGCTTTGATCGCGTCATGACGATGCTCTACTCAGCGAGCGGTGAACGTTCGGCCCGCCGCTCGAGAGTTCTGCGAGATGCTGAAGCAGGCCGCGCATGCTCCAACCGGAAAACTGTGGTGAAGAAGTGGAACCGGATCGGTTCAGATACATCGCAGCCCCCGGATATCGGAACGCTCCTTAGCCGAAGCGCCCCAAGGTGTAAATTCCGCAACAAATGCCGGATTGGCTGGCCATCACATCGGGCCGCGGCAGGCTGAGATTTGGCGGTAGTCCGGGAAGCGCCTTCAAAATGAAAATTTTGATGCGCCATTCTGATCAGAGGCCCTTCAAAAAGCCGATAGCTGAGAAAGCAGACAAAAACCGATATCCCCAGCGCGGATCAGTATCGGACGTCGAAATGGTGGTGGTGCCGAGGGGTTCTTTCATGATGGGAACGCCGGCCGACGAGCCGTATCGCATCAAGGGCGAAGACCCGGTTCACAAGGTGACCATTGCAAAACCGTTCGCGGTCGGGCGCTTCACGATCAGCTTCGATGAATGGGATGCCTGCCTTGCCGATGACGGCTGCAATGGCGTCAAAGGCGACGACCGCGTGTTCGGCCGCGGCCGCCTGCCTGCCCACGGCATCAACTTCGAATCGGCGAAATCCTATCTGGCATGGCTGTCGCGCAAGGTGAGCCGAACCTACCGGCTGCCGAGCGAATCCGAGCGCGAGTATTACCCGCGCCCTGGTTCGGAAAGACCATCTCCGCGCAGAACGCCAATTACGACGCATTCAACAGTTATCCAGGCGGCCGTATGGCACCGCCAGCAAGGGACCGAAGGTCGTCATCTGGCGTCATCAAGCCCGCTGGAAATTCGCAGCCCTATCCCCATGGTCCGCGCGCGCCGGATCGGCGATTCCAAGGGCCATGCTGCGTTGCCGGGGCCGCGCCACGGCCCTGCGGCCCGAGCGATGCAGCCAGCTGCTGCAAGGCGGCGACGCGATTCCCGGTGGAGGGGTGGGTAGCGAACAGGCTGTCCATGCCGTGCCCCGATAGCGGATTGATGATGAACATGTGCGCCGTCGCCGGCGCATGCTCGGCTTGCGGATTTGGAATCCGATGCGCGGCATCGTCGATCCTGGCGAGCGCCGAGGCGAGCCACATCGGCTGGCCGCAAATCCGCGCGCCCATCTCGTCCGCGGCGTATTCACGGGTACGGCTGATCGCCATCTGCACCAGCATGGCGCCGAGCGGCGCGAGAATCATCAGCGCCAGCGAGCCTACAAACCCGGGGCCTTCGCCGAAGAACATGCCGAATTGCGCCAGCATCGACACCGCGCCCGCGATGGTCGCGGTGATGGTCATCAGCAGCGTATCGTGGTTCTTCACATGGGCGAGTTCGTGGGCGATGACACCGGCGAGTTCCTCGCGGGTCAGCGACTGCATCAGCCCGGTGGTGACGGCCACAGCGGCGTTCTCCGGGTTGCGGCCGGTTGCGAAAGCATTCGGCTGCGGATTATCCATCAGGAACAGCCGCGGCATCGGCAGTCCGGCGCGCGCCGCGAGATCGGCGACCAACCGATGAAGCTCCGGCGCGCTGCGGGCATCGACCTCATGGGCGCCGTACATCGACAGCACCATGCGGTCCGAATTCCAGTAGGCGAATAGGTTCGTCGCGCCAGCGAACAGCAGCGCAATCAGCATCCCGCCGGTTCCGCCCAGCAGATAACCGATGGCCATGAAAAACGCCGCCAGCCCTGCCAGAAGAACGGCGGTCCGGAAATAGTTCATGTTCTCCTCCAGCGCCCGACAATGGCGTTGTCGCGGCGCACCTCGAAAGATGGGGATCGACGGCATCGGGGCGCAAGATGCGCCCCGCGGCAGCGCGTCGCGTCGTCCGGCTCCCCCAAAAGCGCATGCCGTTGCGGCGAAGTTGCACCGTGCGGTGCCGCGTCCCGCATTTACAGGCCGCGGCGGCTGGCCTACCAATGCCCCGGACAACGACATCCATCCGGAGGAATACGATGCAGCGCCTGAAATTCGGAGCCTTCCTCGCCCCGCATCATCCGATCGGCGAGCATCCGATGCTGCAGTTCCGCCGCGACCTCGATTTCGTCGAGCAGATCGACGCCCTCGGCTTCGACGAATTCTGGTGCGGCGAGCATCACTCTTCGGGCTGGGAAATGATCGCGTCGCCTGAGATGTTCCTGGCCGCCGCGGGCGAGCGCACTAAACGGATAAAACTCGGCACCGGCGTGGTGTCGCTGCCCTATCATCATCCATTCAACGTGGCGCAGCGCATGGTGCAGCTCGACCACATGACCGGCGGCCGCGCCATCTTCGGCTCCGGCCCCGGGGCGCTTGCCTCCGACGCGCACACGCTCGGCATCGATCCGATGACGCAGCGCGACCGCCAGGACGAGGCGATCGGCATTATCAGGCGGCTGTTCAACGGCGAGCGCGTTACCGCCAGGAGCGACTGGTTCACCATGAACGACGCCGCGTTGCAGCTTCTCCCGCTGCAGGAGGAGATGCCGTTCGTGGTGGCATCGCAGATATCACCCTCGGGCATGACGCTGGCCGGCAAATACGGCATCGGCATCATCTCGCTGGGCTCGATGTCGACGCAAGGCTTGATGGCGCTGCCGACGCAATGGGGTTTTGCGGAGGACGCCGCGAAGAAGGCCGGCACCACGGTGAGCCGATCCAACTGGCGCGTGCTGCTCTCCTGGCACATCGCCGAGACCCGCGAGCAGGCGCAACGCGAGGCCGGCGAAGGATTAATGCGCTGGCACAACGAATATAATGTCGGCACCTTGCAGCGGCCGGGCCTGCAGCCGTTCACCTCGCCCGAGGATGCGGTCGAAAAAACCGCCGGCGGCGAGGCCGCGGCCTCCACCATCGGCACCCCGGACGATCTGGTGAAGACCATCAAGAACCTGATGGAGGTCAGCGGCGGCGTTGGCACCATCGTCGGCTTCGTGCACGACTGGGCCAATCCGGAAAACACCCGCCGCAGCTGGGACATGGTGGCGCGCTACGTGATCCCGGAAATCAACGGCTACACCGCAAAGCTGCGCGAGTCGCAGAAATTCGTGATCGAGAACCGCGCGATATTCGAGCGCGCGGGGCAGGCGGTGATGGCCAAGATCATGGAGAACGACAAGGCCGCCGCGGCCCTGCCGCTCACCGGCCCCGGCCGCGTCGCGATCCCCACCATCAACGCCCCGGACCTGCAGAAGGAGGCCGCGAAAAGGAAGGCGTAAATTCGTAGGGTGGGCAAAGCCATCGGGCGCGCGAACGCGCGTCCGATCGCGTGCCCACATTCAACATCACGCGTTGATATTTTTTATGGTGGGCACGGCGCAAAAGCGCCTTTGCCCACCCTACAGTCTTGCTGCGAGAATGCAGGCTGTTCCGCGGAGTGGAACTGGACGGGTTGAACGGAGTTTCCCACCGTTGCTCTTGCAGTTTCTGGAGGCTCCTTGAACCGTCGTGGTTTTCTTCAAGTCTCTGCCGCGTTGCCGCTCGCGGCCGCGACGGCACGCGGTCTCCTCATACCTGCACAAGCCCAGGCGGCTCCATTCGATCGTTCGATCGTCCGACAGATGGCGCGGGATGCGGCCAGCAAACCGTTCAAGGCGCCAGACAGCAAACTGCCGGATAATCTGAAGGACCTCGACTATGATCGCTACCGGGCGATCCGGTTTTTGCCCGATCGCGCATTGTGGCGTGGCGAAAAACTTCCCTTCGAAGTGCAGTTCTTCCATCGCGGCTTTTTCTACGCCAACAGGGTGGATATCTATGAGGTCGCAAACGGTCAGGCGAGCAAGATCGCCTATCAACCCGAGCACTTTTCGTTTGGCGACACTGCGCCGCCCAAGCCCGGCATCGACCTGGGTTTCGCCGGCTTTCGGCTTCATGCCCCGATCAACAAGCCCGATTACTATGATGAGGTCTGCGTTTTCCTCGGCGCCAGCTACTTTCGCGCTGTTGCGAAGGGCGAACTTTACGGGCTTTCGGCCCGCGGACTTTCGATCAACACCGGCCAAGCCAAGGGTGAGGAATTCCCGTTATTCAAGGCATTCTGGATCGAGAAGCCGGTTGCGAACGCCACATCGATCGTCGTGCACGCGCTGCTCGACAGCGAAAGCACGGCGGCGGCATATCGCTTCACGATAAGGCCCGGCGATACCACCGTGTTCGACGTCGAGATGGCCATTTATCCGAGGGTTGATCTCGAGCATCCCGGCCTCGCGCCGATGACCAGCATGTTTTTCTTCGGACCAAACGACCGGATCGACGTCGACGACTTCCGGCCGTCGGTGCACGATTCCGACGGCCTTGCGATTTCCAATGGGCGAGGCGAGCAACTCTGGCGGCCTCTGCACAATCCAAAAGATCTTCAGATCAGCACTTTCTCCGATCTCAATCCGCATGGTTACGGATTGATGCAGCGGCAAAAGGATTTCTTCGCCTATCAGGATCTTGAATCGGGCTTCGAGCGGCGGCCAAGCCTGTGGGCTGAGCCGATCGGCGATTGGGGCGAAGGCGCGGTGCAGCTGATCGAAATCCCCACCAAGGAGGAGGTTCACGACAACATCGCCGCCTTCTGGCATCCCAAGTCGGCGCTGCAGGCAAAAGGCGAGCACACCTATACCTATCGGCTGCACTGGGGTCCCGATACGCCCAAACCTATGTCGCTGGCGCGATTTTCTCGCACCGCCGTCGGCGCCAAAAACGAGGGCAGCAAAATATTCGTGCTCGATCTGGTCGGCGAGAAGCTGAAATCCATCGACCCCAAGAATATTCGCGGCGTCGTCTCGGCGGAAAAGGCCAAGGTGCAGAACATCGTCACCCAGCCCAATCCGATGACCGGCGGCTGGCGGTTGAGCTTCGAAATTTCCAAGGAAAAGGCGCCGGTGGAGCTTCGCGCATCCCTGATGCAGGGCAGCGACGCCATATCGGAGGTTTGGGTCTATCGATGGACACCTTGACCCATGCTGCGGCGGAGGAATTCTGCGGTCGGGATCGGCGCGAGGATTTCCTTCCCGCGGAATCGCCGCTGGCGATGTCGACGCAGGCTTTGCGTGATTTTTCCAGCCAAGACCGCACCGAGCAACGTGACAGAACGCCGGTTTTGCTGCGACGGGTCTACATCCTCGTCGGCACCGCCGCCCTGACCTTGGCGGGCTGCTACGAGATGTATGACGTTCTCAAGATCGGCGGCATCACGGTGCTTGAAGCGCTGGTGCTCGGACTGTTCGTGCTGCTGTTCGCATGGATCGCGTTTTCATTCATGTCGACATTGGCCGGTTTCTTCGTCCTGCTGCTGCGGATACGCGATCCGCTCGGCATCGATCCCAACGCCCCGCTTCCGTCGATCCGCAGCAGAACTGCAATGCTGCTGCCGACCTATAATGAAGACCCCTATCGCATCATGGCCCGGCTTCGCGCCGTATCCGAATCCGTCGAGCAGACCGGGCAGGCCGTGCAATTGGACTGGTTCATCCTGAGCGACACCACCGATCCTTCGATCTGGATCGCCGAAGAGAAATGCTTCCTGCAGCTTCGCCGCGACCTTGGCGCGGGCAAGGTTTTCTATCGTCATCGTGCGAAAAATACCGCGCGAAAATCCGGCAATATCGAGGACTGGGTCAGGCGGTTCGGCGCCGGCTATGACCATATGATCATACTCGACGCCGACAGC
Source organism: Bradyrhizobium sp. (assembly GCF_036009065.1). Lineage (GTDB taxonomy): Bacteria > Pseudomonadota > Alphaproteobacteria > Rhizobiales > Xanthobacteraceae > Bradyrhizobium. The sequence goes on from NZ_DASYMN010000323.1 coordinate 26,878, forward strand.
CTGATGACGGGCGACAGCATTGTCCGGCTTGTCGACGCCATGGAACGGCATCCCGCCGTGGCCCTGATCCAGACGCTGCCTGTCGTGGTCAACGCCCGAACGTTATTCGCGCGATTGCAGCAATTTGCGGGACGGCTTTACGGTCCCTTGATAGCTGCCGGAATCGCATGGTGGCACGGCTCCGAAGGCAATTATTGGGGTCACAATGCAATCATCCGCGTGCGCGCATTTGCGCGCGACGCCGGACTTCCCGAACTGCGCGGCCGCAAGCCTTTCGGCGGGCATATTCTGAGCCATGATTTCGTCGAAGCCGCGCTGATGCGACGCGGCGGGTGGGCGATACGGATGGCGCCGACGCTTGGCGGCAGCTTTGAGGAATGTCCGCCCTCGCTGCTGGATTTTGCCGCGCGCGACAGGCGGTGGTGCCAAGGCAATCTTCAGCATCTGGCGGTTCTTCCGGCGCGCCGGCTGCACTGGGTGTCGCGGCTTCATCTGCTCACCGGGATTGGGGCCTATCTCACCGCGCCGCTCTGGCTGATCTTTCTGGTGCTCGGGATTTTGACATCGCTACAGGCACAATTCGTCCGGCCCGAGTATTTTCCGAAAGGATTTTCACTGTTTCCGACATGGCCCGCGCAGGATCCTGTCCTCGCTGCCTGGGTTTTCCTCGGCACGATGGGATTGCTGATCGTGCCAAAACTGCTCGCTTTCATCCTGCTGCTGACGCAATCCGAATACCGAAAGCAGTTCGGCGGAGGTTTTATTGTTTTTGCCGGCATCGTGATTGAGACAGTTTTGTCCGGACTGATCGCGCCGGTCATGATGATCTTTCAATCCTCCGCTGTGGGAGAAATCCTTGTCGGGCGTGATGCGGGTTGGCAGGTCCAGCGACGCGACGATGGCGAGGTGCAACGTGGTGAAATCGTTCGCAGATACGCGCTGCCGACCTTTTTTGGCGTCCTGATGGCTGCCAGCGCGTATGCCGTATCGTTGCCGCTGTTGCTGTGGATGGCGCCGGTGATTCTTGGCCTGTTGCTGGCTATTCCCATCGCCATGCTGTCGTCCGTGGCCCGCTCAGCCGATGGCCGGTCCAGGCTGTTTGCCACCCCTGAGCGGCAGGCGCCGCCGAATGTTTTACGCCGCGCCAATGAACTCGTACATACGTTGCACCAAGCTGTTCGCTGCCCTTTGCAAGAACTCCGCAGCGATCCCGACCTGTGCGCAGCGCATTTGAGCAGTTTATCGGCTCCGGCGCTGCGGATTCGCGGCCAGGTCGATCCGTATCTGGCGGTTGCGCGGGCGAAAATCGAGGATGCCGAGAATTTCGATGAGGCTGTTGAATATCTAAGTCCGCGAGAGACATTTGCGGTGCTCAATTCGAGAGCCATGCTTCAGAGTTTACTTAAGCTGCCGCCTCGGCGCGCCTAGAGCGTAATGAGTTCAGGTTAACGCGGCTCCCTTTCACCTCTCCCCGAAGGGGAGAGGTGAAAGCCGAAGCGCCAGCGAAGGCTTCGGGTGAGGGGTCTCTCCACGCATTCGGATTCGCGGAGAGTCCCCTCACCCGCCGCGCATCTAACGATGCGCATCGACCTCCTCCCCTGCGGGGAGAGGTGAACTGGGGGCCGTGCCGATTCGAGTTAAAATCATCATGCTCTAGCTTAAGAGCAGCGCGCACCGATGCCGCCGGCAAGTGGATTACGCGCTTTTTGCCCGCATCGGTCTTGCCAACAGCCCGCCGACGCGACAACCTCTGCTTTCAAACAAGGCCGGACAAGCCGGTGGATTTGCTTAAGCATCAACCGGAGCTTTTCGCCATGTCGATGCAAAGTGTGGCCTCTCCCGCGACGGTCTTCGTCGGCCCGCCGAAACGCGCGGCGCTTGCCCATATTCCCGGCGACGAGGGCTGGCCGATCATCGGCCGCACGCTGGCGGTGCTTGCCGACCCCAAGGGCGAAGTCGAACGGATGGCCGCAACATACGGCCACGTCTATCGCAGCCGCGTGCTCGGCGAGACCAGCATCAGCGTGCTCGGTCCCGAAGCCAACGAACTGGTGCTGTTCGACCAGAGCAAACTGTTTTCCTCCACCTATGGCTGGGAGATCGTGCTCGGCCGGCTGTTTCCGCGCGGGCTGATGCTGCTGGATTTCGACGAGCACCGGCTGCACCGCCGGGCGCTGTCGGTGGCGTTCAAGTCGGGGCCGATGAAGTCCTATCTGTCCGAACTCGACGCCGGCATCGCGGCGCGGGTGGCGCAATGGCGCGCGCAGCCGGGGCCGATCCTGTTCTATCCGGCGATGAAGCAGCTCACGCTCGATCTCGCCGCCACATCGTTTCTCGGCGCCGGCATCGGCCCCGAGGTCGACGAGATCACCCGCGCCTTTGTCGACATGGTCGCCGCCGCCGTCACCCCGATCCGCACGCCGTGGCCCGGCACCCAGATGGCGCGCGGCGTCAAGGGCCGCGAACGCATCGTCAAATATTTCTCGCAGCAGATTCCGCTCCGGCGCGAGAAGGGTGGCGAAGACCTGTTCTCGCAACTATGCCGCGCCACCCATGACGACGGCGCGCTGCTGTCGACTGAGGATATCGTCGACCACATGAGTTTCCTGATGATGGCGGCGCATGACACGCTGACCTCGTCGCTGACGTCGTTCATCGGCGCGCTCGCCGCCAATCCGCAGTGGCAGACAAGGCTGCGCGACGAGGTGAACGCGCTGGGCTTGCGCGCCGAGGAGGCGACGACGTTCGACAAGCTGGAGGCCATGCCGCTGTCGGAGATGGCGTTCAAGGAGGCGATGCGGATGAAGCCGCCGGTGCCGTCGATCCCGCGCCGCGCCACCCGCGCCTTCACCTTCAAGGGGTATGCGATCCCGGCGGGCACCATGACCTCGGTGAACCCGCTGTTCACCCACCACATGCCGGAGATCTGGCCCGATCCGGAGACGTTCGATCCGTTGCGATTCACCGACGAGGCGCAGCGCGCCCGCCACCGCTTCGCTTGGGTGCCGTTCGGCGGCGGCGCGCATATGTGCCTGGGGCTGCATTTCGCCTACATGCAGGCCAAATGCTTCGCGCGGCATTTCCTGCAGAATCTCAGCGTCTCGCTGGAGCCCGGCTACACGCCGCAATGGCAGATGTGGCCGATCCCGAAACCGAAGGATGGATTGCGGGTGACGCTGAAGGCGGTGTGAAACACCGTCATTGCGAGGAGCTCTTGCGACGAAGCAATCCAGCAGCCGCAAGAAAGGCTGGATTGCTGCGCCGCGGAGTTTATCATCGGGCCAGCCAAAGGCCGGACCCATTGGCTCCTCGCAATGACGGCGCTCTTACGCCGGCGCGTCGAGGCCGACCACGTCGATGCCATCGGCGCGTCCGCGAATCGGCAGTTGCCCGAGGTCGCGAACCGCGAAGGGCGGCGCGGAGTTGAACCGCGCCATCGCCGCGCGGGACGCAAGAAAGCCTCCCTCCACATTGCGGCTGAGTTCTTCCAGCCGCGCCGCGGTATTCATGACGTCGCCATTGAAAACGATGGCGCGCTTGATGTCGCCGATTTCGCCGACGATCACAGGCCCGAAATGCAGGCTGCCGCGGATCCGCGGGCTCGAGCCGAATTCGCGTTCGAACTGGCCTGAGGCGCGCGACAACGCATCGCGCATCGCCATGAAACAACGCAGCGGACGGCCATCGACTGAGCCGCCGCGTTCCGGCCAGGTCACGATCACCTCGTCGCCGACATAGCCCAGCACTTCGCCGCGCGTGTCCACGACGGCGACGGTGAGCAGGCGGAAGGTGCGATCGAGGAAGCGGTGGATGCCGACGCCGCCGAGCCGTTCGGCGAGGCCGGTCGATCCCGCGATGTCGACGAACAAAACGAAGCGGTTTTCTTCGACCGGCGCGTGATAGCGCCCGGTGATGAAATTCAATAACGCGCGCGGGCCGATCAGGTTGGCGATGCCGAAGACCAGATTCATCAAGACCGAGAGCACGGCGGAATAGATAAAGCCGAACCAGAAATTTCCACTGGATGTTTGGCGTGGCACGCCGGCGATGACCTCACCGGGCTGGAAAAGCTGGATGATCACAATGATCGAGGCGTAGATCGCACTCCGTGCAATCAGATTGGCCGTGAACGAGAGATTACCAAGCCACGCCCGCATCGGGCCATCCAGGACGAATAGCTCGACGCCGCCGATCGTCGCGCTGATCAGCAGTCCGTATACGACTCCTACCGCCATGGAGGTAGGTGAAGTGCGCCCCAGCGCAAAGCTGACCGCAAATCCCGCGATCGTGCCCGCCACAATGATGACGGCGAATATTCGCAGCCTTCTTTCGAGCCTTGCGTTCATGATGCACCCCCGCGTGACGCCCACCGACTATACACGGGAGCGGGCGCAATACCGCGGGGCGATCGCATCGCCAAAAAGGAGATTGGATTTTATCGGGCGCGGGTCCAAAATACGGTCAGCTTCAAGGAATCGGAGCGCCCGGAGCCTGTCATGATCCGCAACGATCTCGATCCTCTCATCCTCGACCTCCTGGAATGGATCGGCCGCGAACCCCGCAGCTACGCCGACGTGATCGACGCGTGGCGCACCTCGTGCCCGCGGCTGACGGTATGGGAGGACGCGATGGACCGCGGATTTGCGGTGCGCGAGCATGTGAAGGGGAGCGAGGTGATGATCCGGCTGACCGCGTCGGGGCGCGGCTTTCTGCGCGAGCACGGGCGGGTCGTGAGAGACGCCGCAAAGCAAATCGTGCTGAGAGGCGTCTTGGCTTCAACAAGCACACCGTCATCCTGAGGTGCTCGCCGTTCTTCACGGCGAGCCTCGAAGGATGGGCCACAAGCGCCCGTGGCGATCCTTCGAGACGCCGCGCAAGCGCGGATGACGGCAAGTGACTACACCTTGCCCTGATCAAATGCCTTGCGCATCGCGGCGAGGCCCTGCTGCTGCCCGGTCCAGTTGCGGCCGCCGGTGATCGCGCCATCGATCACGAGGTCATGGCCGTTGACGAACGATGATTCATCGCTGGCGAGGAACACCGCGGCATAAGCGATATCTTCCGGCAGCCCGGCGCGCTGGATCGGCTGCTGCGTCTTGTAGATCTCGCGCATCACTGCCGGGGTTTTCTCCGCCGCTTCGACCGAGAGGCCGAGCGCCTTGCCGAAAATCCCGGTGGCGATCGCGCCCGGTGAAATGCTGTTGACCCGGATGCCGGATTCGCCGAGTTCCATCGCCACGCATTTGGTCAGATGAATGACGGCGGCCTTGGCCGCGCCATACACCACCGACGACGAGAAGCCTGCGAGCGTTCCCGCGATGCTGCCGTTGTTGATGATGCTGCCGGAGCCCTGCTTTCGCATATGCGGCGCGGCGTGTTTCATGCCCAGCATCACGCTGCGCAGCAGCGTCGCCATCGCGGCGTCGAACCGCGCGACGTCGAGACCCTCGATGCCGCCGGTCTGCGCCGGGCCGCCGGCATTGTTGAACAGGCAATCGATGCGGCCGAACGTGTCGACGGCATGCCCGATCAGCGCGCGCATCTGGTCTTCCTCGGTGACGTCGGTTTGGCGGAAGATGCAGTTGGCGCCGAGGTTTTTGGCGAGCGCCTCGCCCTCCGGCGCGCGGCGACCGGCGACCACGATTTTCGCGCCTTCCTCGACGAAGATTTCCGCCGTCCGCAATCCGATGCCGCTGGTCGCGCCGGTGATGACCGCGACCTTTCCGTCCAGCCGCCCCATGTCGTTCTCCTGTGTAGGCAAGTTCGTCCCGGCATATTCCCGGCTTGCGATCAGCAAAGCAAGCCATGCCGGCCGCTGTCAGCCATTTGCCTTTGCCATCGGGATTTTTCCTCTATGGTCGGCCTTATTTTCGATATTCCGGTCGGCTGAATGGGACAGATGGCGAAATGGATTGACGAATTTCGGCGCGGCTGGCAGGGGACATCGCAACCGCCGCTGCTTTTGAGCGTCGGCTTTGCCGCATTTTGCCTTGTGCTTGCAACCGCAGCGCGCTGGGGCCTGTCGCTGATCCGGCCCGAACTGGCCTTTGCGCCGTATTTTCCGGCCGTGCTGTTCGCGACGACATTCGGCGGCTTTCGCATCGGTCTCGCCACCGCGGCGGCGGGCGGCCTGCTCGGCGCGGTGGTGGCCTTTGGCGACACTCCGGCCGATTCCGTGCGACCTGCCCTGTTGCTGATCTATGTGCTGGTGTCAGGGCTCACCATATGGGGCGCCTGCCACTATCGATCGATCGCGTCCCATCACCGCGAGATTTCAAAGCGCCTGACCGAGGAAGAGACCTACCGAAAGCTGGTCGTCGACGAGCTTCAGCATCGCCTCAAGAACAAATTATCGACAATCCACGCAGTCCTGCGTCAGGTTCTGCATAATCAACCGCAAATCTGGGCCAGCATCGACGGGCGCATTCGCGCGCTGTCGGCGACCGACGAACTCATTGCACGGGCTGACGGGAACGGCTGCGACCTGCGGGAACTGCTGCTCTCCGAACTCGGCCCGTACGGCCATGTGCGATTTACGTTGAACGGCGAGCCGCTGTTTCTTCCCGCCAAGTTCGCCGTCAGCCTTGCGCTGATTTTCCACGAACTCGCCACCAACGCCGTCAAATACGGCGCGTTTTCCGCGGCCCGCGGCTTGTTGCAGGTTTCCTGGTCCGTCAGCGACGACCGCCTCACCATTGTCTGGGACGAGACCGAAGGCCCTCCAATCGGCGCCGTGGGTGAACCCGGCTTCGGGACTAAACTGCTGAATTACGCGCTGAAGCCGTTTGACGGCAAGACCGAGATCGCATTCCTGCGCAGCGGCGTTCATTGCACGCTGAAATGCCGGATACCGCGCGATCTGTCTTAAAATAGCTCGTCATGCCCGGCCTTGCGCCGGGCATCCACGTCTTACCTTCACCAAAGCAAGAAAGACGTGGATGGCCGGGCCTTCGCCTCGCCGAAGCGGCTTCCGCCGCGCAGGCGGGACCAAGCCCGGCCATGACGACTGAGGGTCGCCGTTGACACTCTATTAATGACAACTCGCGTCGGTTCCATGCAAACCGGCCCCGCCATGTGCTGTCATCAGGTTTCTCGGAATGACTTAACGAAAACTACAAGAGAGGTTGCGAAGGTCGGCGACCATGCAAAGTGCCGACAAACAACACTTCTCCACCCTCGCAGGCGACGGCGAACGGACCTCCGCTCGCCCCGGCGCGGCTTCCGCCACAATCGGCGTCGGGCGCGAGCGCGACGTTCACGCCGAACTGAACCTTCTGACCGAAATTTTCAGGATGCTCCCCACCGGCATAACGGTGCAGGACGAGCACGGCTGCTTTCTGCTGGTGAACGACGCTGCCGCAGCCCAATTCAAGCTTCCAGCCGCCGATTTGCTCGCCGCCCCGTCAACCGCGCCGCTGCCTACAAAAGAGCTGGCCGGTCGCCGCCAGACCTGCGTCGAGTTGCTGCGCGCGGACCGCGTTGCCGTCACTGAGGAATGCGTCGCCGATGGCCACGTCAAGCGGACATTTCTCACCACCCACCGGCCGGTCGTTATATCCAATACCAGGCTGCTGCTGACCAGTTCCGCGGACCTTAGCGAGCAGAAGGCGGTCCAGGACGAGCTGTTCCGCCGCGCCTATTATGACGAGCTCACCGGGCTGCCGATGCGGCGGGTGATCGAACGGCATGTCAACGACCTGCTGCATGATGACGAGCCGGACAAATTCGCGCTCGCCTTTCTCGACATCGATAATTTCAAGCACATCAACGACTATTACGGCCACGCCATCGGTGATGCCTTGCTGGTCGAGGTCGCGCGCCGCCTCGGACTCGATTTACGCGAAAGCGACATGCTGTCGCGGATCAGCGGCGACGAATTTTTGCTGCTGCTCAATCCGATCCAGAGCCAGCAGGAGGTGACCGAATACATCCAGTTCCTGCTGCAGCGGCTGCGGGCGCCATTCTTCGTCGACGGCTCCGAGGTGTTTGCATCGGCCTCGATCGGCGTCAGCCTCTATCCCGAGCATGGCCGCAGCTATGACGCGCTGCGCCAGAACGCCGACATCGCGATGTACCGCGTCAAGAACGAGGGCAAGGGCGCCGCGGTGTTCTTCGACGTCAGCATGGAACGCGAGGCGCTGGCGCGCATGGAAATCGAGCAATCGCTGCGGCTGGCGATTCTCGACAAGCGCTTCTGCTGCGCGTTCCAGCCCAAGGTCGATATCAGAACGCGTGAAATCAAAGGCATCGAGGCGCTGGTTCGCTTGCGCAACGACGACGGCGTGATTCAGGCGCCCGGCACTTTCATCAATCTCGCGGTGGAATTGGGGCTGATCGACGAACTCACCCATCTGGTGCTGGCCGAGATCATGAAGTCGATCGACCTGATCAACGATACTTTTGGGGCCAACACCAGCATCAGCATCAATGTCGCCGCAAAACAGGCCGGCAATCCGGAATTCATGCAGTCGTTTGCCCGCGCGCTGGAGGCCACCGGCTGCCCGCGGCGTTTTATTATCGAAGTCACCGAAGATGCGTTCGTTGCAAAAACTCATTTCCAGGATGAGATTCTGCCGATCTTCCGCCAGCTCGGGGTCGGGATTTCCATCGACGATTTCGGCATCGGCTATTCGTCGCTGTCGGCGCTGGCCGACATCACCGCCGACGAGATCAAGATCGACCGCTCCTTCATCACCGACATCCACAAACGCCCGCGCAGCCAGGGCATTTTGAAAGCCATCGAGTCCCTGAGCGAAGCGCTCGGCATGACCGTGATCGCCGAGGGCCTCGAGACCTTCGAGGAACTGGCCTATCTGCAAGCCGCCACCAAAATCCGCTACGCCCAGGGTTTTTATTTCTCCAAGCCGATTTTTTTGGAGGAACTCGGCGCGCTGGGGCGGGCCGCAAGCGCGGTGCGAGCTATCTCGGAAAATCGTCCCGCGCCGGAAACCCGTCCGGTTTACTCCCGCGCTAACGGCTATGGGCGGTAAGTAAAAACGCACCACTGCCGAAACGAGACGACACGGCGTATGGGTCCCCGCCTTCGCGGGGACGATTCAGAGTTCGTCATGCGAAGAGCACTTGCGACGAAGCAATCCAGTCTTACTTCGCGGCCTCTGGATTGCTTCGCGGAGCCTGTCATCGGGCGGCGCTTCGCGCCGACCCGTTGGCTCGCAATGACGGAGTTTTGCTACTCGCCCTTGATGTTGTTCTCCTGCACGATCGGCCCCCACAGGTCCATCTGGGCTTTGAGAAATTTGCGCTCGTCTTCGGGGCCGCCCAGCAGCATCGTGACCTGCAGATTCTCCGAAATCTGTTTCGAAATCCCCGGCTCGCGCAGGGTTTCGATCAGCGCGTTGCCAAACCGCTCGTTGATCGGTTTCGGCGTGCCGGCCGGCGCGAAGACGCCCCACCACGCGTAGGATTCGAAGTCCGCAAAGCCGCTGTCGATGGCGTTCGGCACCATTGGCAGTGTCGGAATGCGCGTCTTGCCGGTTTGCAGCAGCGGACGGATCGTTCCGGCGCTCACTTGCGGCATCACCAATGCGGCGCTGCCGATGATGAAGTCGACGTGGCCGGCGATGGCGTCGTTCATGGCCGGCCCGCCGCCGCGATAGGGCACATGCACCATCTTGATGCCGGCGCGTTTTGTCAGTTGCACCATGGTGAGATGCCCGACGCTGCCTGAGCCTACCGACGCGTAGGTCAGGGTGTCGGGTTTTGCTTTCGCCGCGTCGATGACGTCAGCCAGCGTTTTGTAGGGACGCGACGGGTGCGTCGCCAGAACATTGGGCGCGGTGCCGATCAGCACCACCGGATCGAGGTCCCTCACGGTGTCGAACGGAAGGTTCTGCAAGAACGGATTGACGGCATGGGTGTCGAACACGAACAGCCAGGTATTGCCGTCGGGCGCCGACTTCGCCACCGATGCGGTGCCCGCGCTGCCCGACCCGCCGGACTTGTTTTCGATGACGATGGTGGCGCCGAGCCGCTGCTGCATTCCGGTCTGCGCCAGCCGCGCGATCGGGTCCACGGTGCCGCCCGGCGGAAACGGCACGATGATCTTGATGATGCCCGATGGCCAGTTTTGCGCGTTGGCTGTTCTGCTGCGCGTCAGAAACGGCGCCAGCGCCGCGCCGGCAATCATTGTACGCCGCGTTATCCGCATGAAATTCTCCCCATCGGCTTCTCAATTTGTTGGCGGCTGAACGCCGCGGGCGAAGTGAACCACACCCCGCGCCAACAATACAGATGGCGTAAAGCAACCCACAAGTTCGTCATGGCCGGGCTTGTCCCGGCCATCCACGTCTTTATCTGGCTCAAAGATGTGGATGCCCGGCACAAGGCCGGGCATGACGCATCAATTCAAACCCAATATGATGCCATCGCCTTCGGCCGGCATTTTATTTCGAATCCGGACCTGCCGGCGCGGATCAGGCATGGCGTTCCGTTCACGCCGTATAACCGCGCGACGTTCTATGGCGGCGAGGCGACCGGATATACCGACTATCCGTTTCATGACGAGTTGCAACGCGCGTAAGCCTCGTGTCCCGCACGCGGTGCAGCGCCCCTTCGCTGCTCCGCAGAGCCGGGACCGCGCCAGACGCCGGCCGCCGTTATGCCCCACCGAGCCCGTTGCCGAGGTGCGCCTGATCGGCTACATCACCACCACGCACCCGTAGCTCAGCTGGATAGAGCGTTGCCCTCCGAAGGCAAAGGTCACACGTTCGAATCGTGTCGGGTGCGCCAATTATCTCAACGATTTAAGTAATTTGGTGCTTTTTACTACTTTGGGCAGGTAAGCACCGGGTAAGCGGCGCGAGGGAACATGAGGCCGACACAGATCTTCAGAGGTTGCAAGATCGGTGCGAACTCCCTCTATTCAATCGGCACTTTTCACAGCGGCGTTACGGTACTTAGCCAACAGATTCGCGCGCTCAATCTGGCTTGGGCATTTATCGAAGGCAAAATTGTTGACTGTGTCATCCCAAACCGACGCACGAGCAAACCGAAAACGGTCGCCATCGTGGGTGGTGGGTTTGCTGGTTTGACGTTTGCGGCGGGATTAATCGCCAAACGCGCGAACGTAGAAATCACAATCTTTGAAGAGAGAGATACTCTCTTGCCCCTTCAGCACGGCAGCGACTCTCGTTGGCTTCATCCTCAAATCTACAACTGGCCCGGCCCGCGAAGCGAAATGAATGTAGCGATGTTGCCAGTCCTAAATTGGTCCGCGGCGCGAGCATCGGACGTCGTTGTACAGATTATGACGGAGTGGAAGGCAACCGTAGAGCACGCCCCGCTAAAACCTAAGCTTTATTGCAATGCGGGTCACCTGCAGGTCACCGCAACACCTGGGAAGGGGCTAGCCGTCGAATGGGTGGGAGAGCGACGTAACCCAGGAGATGCAACCATGGACGAGGACGCCCAGGTTCATGCAGTCGGTGCATCTAAGGTTTTTGATCATGTGGTCTTGGCTGTGGGATTCGGGCTTGAGCAGCATGATGCGATCTCTTATTGGCGCAACGAGCAATTAGGCCAGCCTAGCCTCGATCAACCCAGCAAGACATTTCTTGTTTCGGGGCAGGGCGATGGCGCCATGATCGACCTTCTTCGTCTTAGAATTTCTCACTACAGACCAGATCGAATCTTGGACCAGCTGTTTTCCAATAAGCCAAAGTTACTCGGCGCGATAGTAGACCTTTATCGTCGCGATCTCGCGGCGAGGCGCCCTACTTCCTTATTCGCCTCCTTCGAATCACTGGGCGAGCAGCAGGGCCCGATTGCGATTGAATTTAAAGCCATCTGCGACGATCTGCGCAAAAGGTTGCGACGAGATACGAACGTAATTCTTCACATTCGTCAACAAAGCTTTGCAGCCGTCTTTGGGCCGGGGACATCGTTTCAGAATCGCTTTCTAGTCTATCTCCTGTTTAAGTGTGGCGGATTCATTCCAACCAGCATCGATGCCGAAAAGGTCATCGCGCAGCACGACCTCGGTCGCGATTGTGTCGTAATACGACACGGGACTGACAGAATTGCTCAAATTACGCGAATACTTTCTGGAACGCTTTTATCCACATTCAAAAGGCGGTCCCGATCATCCTCATTCTCTCTGTCGGATAGCATCGCCTGGCGGGGCGGCTACTTCGGATTTTTTGGACCGAGGGACGGTGCTTCCCGACTGCCCGACGAACTGAAAAAGAGCTGGCGGAAAGAGTATCTTCCAAGCCCGACTGCGCTTCTCGCGACAGCATTGTGTTCGTCGATTGCGGGGTATCTCAGCGGTTCGCATCCCCTCGATAAACGGCTACGTGTAACAATTCATCGAGCGTTGCAGATCGGCACGGAGGAAGTGCTGCAACAAGCCTGCGATTATCAAGGCATCGCCTTGGTGCCGGAGAGGACCGCAGGGCGCACCTTTCCAGCTCGCAACGCGACTATCGGCTTGGCGTACCAGTGCCGTCGAGTAATTCGCTCTAGGCGTCGTGTTAGCAAGCGTCTTCTGGAGAACACCATGACCAATCTCCGATTGAACGACGCATCCAGCAAAATGGCTAAGGAAGTCGGGTTCATTCTGGCGATCCCATTGGTCGAGCCTGAGCGCAACTACACTCTTCCAGAGCCGGTTGCAGCCGTTATCTATATTGACAGTGACGCTCCTGATTTCTTTGTCGATGACAAGAGCTTGCAGATCCTTATTTCGATTGCTCAGCGTTTTCTGAACAGCCTCACTCGTTCCTCTTTTGCCGACGACCTCGGCCGAGTACGAAACTTCCGCCTTTCGGCCATTGGCAGCAAGCGTACTGCGGTGAAGGCGCTGGCAGGCAAAGCCGCCCGATCGTTGGAGCTTGTAGACGTTTCGCCCCCGGCAACAACTTCAGCTTTTCAGCTAAATTTCGATTATTCGGACTTCGTACCCACGCAAATCAGGCCTATATGATAGGTCCAGTTCACGGAGCCGCTTAGAAAAGCGACGAGCCAGGGAGGCAATATGGTTCGCCAAGATCAAATCGCTGGAGCACAGACCAGCAAGGTGACCACCAATGCTGTGGCTCATCGGCTCAAGTGTTGGCCTGAGTTTTTTGACCCAATTCGACGCGGCCTTAAAACGCATGACCTTCGTCGCGCGGATGACCGCGCGTTTGCGGTGGGCGACAAGATTTTACTTGAAGAATACGACCCAGAATCACGGGCATACACGGGCCGATCCGTGGTTGTTCGCATTACGTACATAACATCTTCGGATGTTCCTTGCGCGCTATCACAAGATGCCCTGCATCCCAATTTTTGCATTCTTAGTATTGCGCTTTGCGGGTAGGAGGCGCGATCAGAGATGCCGAAGCTCTTGGGAGTTACCGGCTACTCTGGTGCGGGGAAGACTTCCGCCATTGAGTACATAACTGCTCGAAGCGGAGCAAATCGCATTTATGTCGGTCAATTAATCACCGATGAAGTCATTGCACGGCGATTGCCACTTGGGGCCGACAGTGAAAAAAATGTAAGGGTTGGACTTCGAGAACTCTACGGGATGGCAGGTCTCGCTGTGCTTGTTACTCCCACAATCCGAGCCAGTTTTGCCCTCGGACGATCCGTCGTCATCGACGCTATCTGCTCGTTAGAAGAGCTAGATCATTATCGAAAGACTTTCGATGCGACGGCTGTCTTGGTATCGATTTTAGCTTCGTTCGACGTTCGTGCCGACCGTGTTGCGCTAAGATCTGAGAAGACCATGACACGTGAAAAGCTCGTCGAAAGAGACGAGCTCGAGAAAAACGTTCTTCGGACTGATCTTGCAATAGAAGCAGCAGAAATTAAGATTTGTAACGAGGGTGATTTGCCCGGCCTTCACGAGCAGCTAGACGCTCACGTGTGTGGCTTGATCCCGTCGTTTCACAAGTGTCCGTGAGAACAGAGAAATGGTACTATTTGATTTTGCAAACTAGGAGCGAGAGTTGGATCGCTCTCACAGTCCGGCTTGAACCACCTCAGCTGCTCGATTTCAGACTGCGGCGATGGCAGGCCGGTTAGCTTGGCAGAATAAAGTCTGACAGTTACTATGGTGTCTTGAAGGTCAGCTGCCACGTCAGAGAACGAGCCTAGAAAATCGATGCTTGATGCATCAACACCACAACCCAGCTCTTCTTCTATTTCCCTGACGAGAGCTTGCCGATCATTTTCCCCTAGCTCGGGCTTGCCGCCAGGTAGGATGAAACTTTCTCCCCCCTTCTTCCTTACCAGTAGCAGCCGGTTGCCGTCGGTGACCGCTAAGCCGATTTTCACGATCTCGCGTTGCTGTGACATCTGACTGGCCAGTTGACTGGGGGATAGCGAATCAGGGCATTGAATCTATGTGCGCACTGCGCCGCAAGCTGAATTTAGCAATGCCCTCTGTGGATAAGTTAGCGGGTTTAGCGGGGAAAAGTCCCATCTCTAAGCTCGAAGAGCTCTAGTCGCCATCGCTCTCCCCGCAGGGGAGAAGTCGACGCGCATCGTCAGATGCGCGGCGGGTGAGGGGACTTCCTGCGAGTCCAGTTGCGTGGAGAGACCCCTCACCCGAAGCCTGCGCTGCGCTCCGGCTTCGACCTCTCCCCTCCGGGGAGAGGTGAGAAGGAGCCGCTTCAACCTAAATCCATCATGCTCTAGAGGGTAACTGCGCAGTTCCGCGCCTGACGATCGGCAGATGTTCGCCTTTCAATTCCTCTCGGTGAGCGCCGGCCAATCCATGGTCCGCGACGAACGCGGATCCGCGATGGACAGCGTGCACGAGGTTGACTGGACCTGCGAGGGCGCGATTGAATGTGTGATTGAATTGCTGCATTTATGATGCGACTACGATGCGGCACGCAGCCGCGATCCCTTCAAAACCCTTTCCCCGATGACCACACCCGCCGTCACCCCCTCACAAGTCCGCAGCGCGCTGCTGCTGCGCGATGAAATCGCCCTGCTCGATTTGCGGCACGAGGCGGCCTATGCCACCGGCCATCCGCTGTTCGCCGCCAATATGGCGGCCGACAGGATCGAGCTCGAAGCCGAGGTCAGGCTGCCGCGCAAGAATGTGCCGATCGTCATCTACGACGCGGGCGAAGGCCTTGTCTCCTTGGCAGCGGATCGCTTGGCGGCATTGGGATACACCGACATTCGCCAGCTCGGCGGCGGACTGCGGGCCTGGCAGATGGCGGGCTATGAGTTGTTCAGGGATGTGAATTCCTACGCCAAGGCGTTCGGCGAACTGGTGGAACAGCGCAAGCACACGCCTTCGCTCCCCGCCGACGAGGTCGCCGCGCTGATTGCGGGCGACGCCAATATCGCGATTCTCGATGTTCGTCGCTTCGACGAATATGCGACCATGAACATACCCGGCTCGATCAGCGTGCCCGGCGCGGAACTGGTGCTGCGCGCGGGCGGCATTGCCCCGGATCCGGAGACCACCATCATCGTCAATTGCGCCGGCCGTACCCGATCGATCATCGGCGCCCAGTCGCTGGTCAACGCCGGCGTCGCCAACCGGGTGCTGGCGCTGCGAAACGGGACGATCGGCTGGACGCTTGCAAACCAGCGTCTCGAACATGGAGCGGAACGGCGCGGCGGGATCGGCCTGTTCGAGGGAGCGCAAACCAATGCCCGGGATGTCGCCTATCGCGCCGGCGTTCGCCATCTCGGCACGGAAGACGCCATCGCGCTGCAGGCGCAGGCTCACCGCACGCTTTATCGCTTCGACGTTCGCTCTGCGGACGATTATGCGGCCGGTCACATTCCCGGCTTCCGCCACTATCCGGGCGGGCAGCTGGTCCAGGAGATCGACATGGCCGCACCCGTACGCGGCGGGCGCATCCTCTTGACCGACGACAGGGGCGTGCGCGCGGACATGACCGCGTCCTGGCTCGCGCAGATGGGCTGGGACACCTGCGTGCTCGACGGCGGATATGACCGCGCGCTGGAGGTGGGGCCGCCGGACGTTTTGCCAAAACCCGATCCGTCCCACCGCTATCGGCGTCCCTATGAGGGCACCGACGTCGACACCGACGCAATGCAGGCCTATCTCGATTGGGAATACGGGCTGGTCGAACAGCTGAGGCGCGACGCCAGCCACGGGTTCTCTGTGATTTGAGCAAGACCGCCGTGCGGGCGAATCTTTCCCTCACGCCTTACGGGCACAGGCCTTTCGGTCCTTGACCGGTTGGAGTGCAGGCGGCGGTGCGTGATGGCCCGGGCCGGAAGCCGATTCGATCGCTCGCATGAATTCCGCTTGCGCGGCACTCGACGACCAGTCGACGTAGACGATCGCCGCGCCTGACACCGCGAGCAAGACAGCAATCTGGAGCGCCAGGATCGCAAGGATTCCCAGCCGATGGGCGCCGCGGTTGTTTTCTCCGGCTTGATGGCGTGAAGGCATCGACGCCTCCCAATAAGTGTTGCACCGCGATAGCCCGAAAGGCGGTGGGCGGATGTGAACTGCCTCACATCGCGGAAAATTATTCGCCGGGCCGCCGGGCCCGACAGCCGCGCGGCCGACATCGCGTCATTGTGATCGGCGCAGCAGGACGTCGGCCATCGCCGCGCTGATTGGCAGGCCCGTTTCGATCTCGACAAACAGATACTGGCCGTCGGTGTTGACCTCCAGAAAGTGGGGGATGCCGCTTGCGTCGCACCGAAGATCGTAGGCGCCGTAGATCAGCCCCGCCGCGCGGTGAAAGCGGAGCAGGCGCGCTTCGGTGTCGGTCGGCAGTTCCGCCGCCTCCATGACGCGGCTGAAATGCAGCCGCCCATCGACCGGATGCTCCGCCTCGGCGAGATCAACCTTTGCCGTGAAGACGCGCATGCCGATGATGGTCACCCGATATTCGATCATCCCTGCCAGATATTCCTGCATCAGCACGGGACAGAGCTTGATCGAGCTGAAATCCGGAATCGCGCTGCTGTCGATGAAGCGCGTCTCGATCAGCCGAAAACGCCAGCTTGCGATGGATTTTGTCACGACGCGGGAATGCCGGCTTAGAAATTCAAGCGCCTTTTCCGGCTCGTTGGTGATGATCGTGCTCGGAACGGGCAATCCGCACTCGAGTGCCAGCTGCAGTTGCAGCGCCTTGTGATCGATGAAGCGATTGCGTTCGGCAGGATTTACGATCAGCCGCGCCCGACCGCACAATATGCCTTCGAACGTGCTGTCGGTCGCCCGTCTCGCATAGTCGCGATACTCACCGTGAAGCTTGTCGTCCAGCGTGTAGGGGCGGAAACGCCGAAGCCACACGCTGTGGCGGCGTGGCTCGGCAAAACGAGCGGCGCCGAGTTCGCGAGTCTCCTCCGTGCCGTCCCAGGCATAGGTCAGCGCTTCGGCGGCGGGGAATGCTTCATTCGACAGGATGGCGCAGGAGCCGCCACGGCCTTCGATCTCCCGTTTGACCGCAAGAGCGTGAACGTCTTCCGGAGTGGAGACGATGATGACATCCGATCCAGTGGTCATGCAGGCCGAGAGATAGACCGGGATCAGTTGTCGATGATGGGATCATCGTTCTTTTGGCCGTCCCAAACCTGCTTCTCGTTATCATCGTCATGATCGCCGGCCTTGACGTGGATGTCCGGCAACGTGCCGACTGCCGTGCCGGAGTAGCTTGCGGTTGTTTCGGTACGGTACTGGTCCGTCATTCCTGCGTATAAAGGCCGGTTCGTTGCGGGCGGCTCCTGCACAAGCCCGCGGTCCATCAGCCAACGCTTTTCGCGGTTGGGATAGGCGAATGTGGGCTCGACCGCGTCCGCCCAGGACGGCACCTGGAACGCGAACGGCGCTTCGGCGAAGAAATCCTTTGCCGGCACCGAAAAGGCGCTGCGGATCGCCGCGTTCGGTCGCAGGCGAATCTGCGCGCGGAAACCGCGAGTATCGGACGACGCGAAGATCCGATCGGGCTGCGAAACGTCGAGCACGTCGCTTTTTGCGATCAGATATTCGGTCTGAAAATGAAGAATCCTGATGTCGTTGTCGTCATGCGCAAGGATGTAGGCCTTGAGTTCGCGCTCGCCGCCATCGTCGACGTCGCTTTGATTCGGGGGACCATATGGAACGTACTTGCTTGCCAGAAAGTCTGTGAGTTCCATTTCGATCCCTCCCTCGTGAGCTATGATCCAGACCAGCGCGCAAAGCGAGTCCGCAAGCGATTAGAGCATCTCGTGGCCGATCGTGCAACCATGCCTGGCATGAGGAGACCGAGGCAACGTGCAGGCAGTACCGGATGGCTTCCGGGGCTTCCCGAGTTCCTTAAAATGCCCGTCGCGAATGGTTCCGGCCGCGCACCGGATATAGGCCGTTAGCCCGTGAAACTTATCGCGCGTTCGCGCTTTTGTTTCTTCGGAGAATCCACGTGAACCGCATATTGAAACCCTTTGTAGTTGTGCTCTCCGTCATCTACTTCCTGGCCGACGCGATTTTCATAACGGTGGCCAAGCCGCTCGCGGACTGGATGGCGGCGCGCTGGGTTTTCGCCCGCTTGCGGGCATGGATCGCTTCCCTGCGACCGTACCCAACCCTTGCTTTGTTCGCCGTGCCTGTGATCCTTCTTGAACCCGTCAAGCCGGTCGCCGCATATTTCACAGCCACCGGTCGCGTCGCATCGGGCCTGGCGATTCTCGTCGTCGGTGAAATCCTCAAGCTTGTGCTGGTGGAACGCCTGTTCAGCATCAGCCGCGACAAGCTGATGTCGATTCCGGCGTTCGCCTGGGCATATGGAAAATATGGTTTGGCCAAGGACTGGCTTCAATCGACGGAGGCGTGGCAACGGGTGCGGCGCTGGAGCCGCATTACCCGACTGGCCATCCGCAACACCATCGCGGAACCGAACGCTTCATCCGGCCTGCCGATGGCGCGATGACGCGACCGGTTCGGATCGGCACCGCCGGATGGAGCATCCCCTCGCTTTATCTCGGCCAGGTGCCGGCGGGCGCGAGCCATCTTGAGCGTTACGCCCGGCATCTCAATGCCGTCGAGATCAATTCGT
Organism: Bradyrhizobium sp.; assembly: GCF_036009065.1. GTDB lineage: Bacteria > Pseudomonadota > Alphaproteobacteria > Rhizobiales > Xanthobacteraceae > Bradyrhizobium. The sequence goes on from NZ_DASYMN010000323.1 coordinate 45,867, forward strand.
CCTTCTATCGGCCGCACCGACGCGCCACCTATCAGCGATGGGCGCAATCGGTGCCGGACGATTTTCGCTTCTCGGTCAAGCTGCCGAAGGCCATCACGCACGACGCCGGGCTTGCAGATTGCAGCGCATTGCTCGATCGTTTCGTGGACGAAGTGACGGGACTGGGCGACAAGCTCGGCGTGCTGCTGGTGCAGCTGTCGCCGAAATCGGAATTCAAGAAGCGCATCGCCAATGGTTTCTTCCGCGATCTTCGGATGCGGATCGATGCCGATGTCGTGGTGGAACCGCGGCATGCGAGCTGGTTCGCGGAAGGGACAGACGCGTGGCTGGCGAAACGCCGCATCGCCCGCGTCGCCGCCGATCCGGCGCGGTTCGCCAGCGCAAGCGAGCCGGGCGGCGCGCATGAACTGAGGTATTATCGCTGGCACGGCTCGCCGCGGATCTATCATTCGAATTACGATGCCGCGGCGCTGGCAGCGCTGAAACGGCGCCTCGAGGACCGCGCGCGCCAGTCTTCCGCGTGGTGTATCTTCGACAATACGGTGGCGGGTGCGGCGCTTGGAAATGCGCTTGAGCTTGCGCGGTCGCTTCGGCCCTGACTCGAAGGCTGCCCTGTTATCTCGGCTGCGCCGGCCCGACACCCGCCGGTCGGTTCTGCTCGTTGGTAGGCTTTATCAGCCCCGGAAAAGGAAATTTGAACAGGCCGCCCTGATCGGGCTCGGGTTCGCCGGCCACTGTCGGCGCCGGGCTGGGTTCAACCGCGGCAGCGGCGGGCGGCGGGGTCGGCACCGGAAGAGCGTCGCATTTCATGGAGTAGACCAGTTTGCCGTCCGCGGTCCGGCCGATCGGCGCACAATTGTCGACACGCTTGCCGCCGACAGGCTTGCTCTGCGCCCAGGCCGGCGAGGTCATCAGCAGGATGACGAGCACCAGTTTTTTCTTCATGTCACCTCCTGGCCGCATGAATACCACGCCAGTTTCGCATGAGGCCGCTGTAGACTGGAAGCCCGTAGATTCGGCAGCGGCCTTGCTGCCAGGAAGGCAACACCCAAATGAGCGAGCGGCTGGAGACGCTGAAAAAAGCCCGCGAACGAATGGCCGACGATCGGCACGTCTTCGCAAAAGTACTTGCCGCGCCGTTCGATCGTGACAAGGCCGAGCGGGCGCGGATCAAATTTATCGAGACTCAGGCGCTGATTGACGCCCTTGATCGCGCGATCGAGGGCGAACAGATCGGGCCGGCGACGTAGCCCTGCAACGGGTCAGGCCTTCACCAGGCTTTTGAACCCGCCATAGATCATACGCTTGGCGTCGAACGGCACCGTCTTGAGATTCATCATGTCGGTCAGCCGCTTGTCGGCCATCACCTTCTTGTTGACGCGATCGCGATGCGCGCGCGACTTGGCGCATACTCGTCGTGACGCTTTACCCAACTCATCAGGTTGCCGCCCGGGCCTTCATCGCGTCCCTTGGGCGTGATGTCGAGCAGCGTGTAGGTGACAAGATTCTCCTCGGCGCCACGGCCATAGCTCGAATAGGTATGAAAGATGCTGCCGGATTCGTCGCGCGCGAAAACGCTGTGCCCCGGCGATTCGTCCATCGACGTTTCGATCATCTCGTAATTGTATTCCACCTTGCCCTTTGCGGCATCCTCCGGCCGGAACGAGACGTGAAAGTCGTAATTGAAGTCGTTGCCGTGTGGCGTCATTGCGAGGAGCACTTGCGACGAAGCAATCCAGTGCTTTGTGGCCCTCTAGTCTAGACTAGATTGCTTCGCTCATCGGGCGGCGCTTTGCGCCGACCCGTTGGCTCGCAATGACGCAACAACAAAAAGCCCGCTGCCTCGGAGAGGCAGCGGGCCGACTTGTTCGGTCTTGCGCGATCAGCGCTTCGGAGCTTCCGAATTGGACTCCTTGCCCTTCGGCTCCGGAGGCGTGGTCATCGGCTTCTGCGATGGGCTGGTGTTGGCGCCGGTGGTGGGCGCCATGTTGGAGTCGCCGGCCTTCATGCCGTCTTTCGACATGTCCTTGTTCATCTTGGTATTGTCCTGCGCGGCCGGGCCGGTGGCTTGCGCCATGGCTGCACCTGACAAGCCAAGTATCGCGGTCGCGGCAACGGCGGCCGTCAAAAGATTGGTCTTCATTGCTGGATTCCTCCGAGATTGTTGTCAGAAAGCAACCGGAGGTCTCGCAAAAGGTTCCGCGCCGCGCGGTTCCATTTCATCCAGGCCGCAGCGCCTCACTCCACCTTGGTTATTTTGGCGTCCTCGATCACCTTCTTCCATTTCTCGGTTTCGGCAACGATCATCGCGCCGAACGCCTCCGGCGTGCCGATCAGCGGCTCACCGCCGAGATCGATCAGCTTCGCCTTGATCGCGGGTTCCGCCAGCACCGCATTGATCTCGCTATTCAGCTTGGCGATGATTTCGGGCGGGGTCTTCTTTGGCGCACCCATGCCGAACAGCGCGCTCGCCTCGTAGCCCGGAACGGTAGCCGCGACGGTCGGAACACCCGGCAATAACGCCGACGGCTCCGTCGTCGTCACCGCCAGCGCGCGCAGGGCACCGCCGCGGATATGCTGGAGGACCGAGGGCATATTGTCGAATATCACGTCCACCTGGCCGCCGAGCATGTCGGTAAGCGCGAGCGCGGCGCCCCGATAGGGCACGTGCTGCATTTTGATGCCCGCCATCGCCATGAACATTTCGCCGGACAGATGCACCGACGTGCCGTTGCCCGACGAAGCCATGTTGACCTTGCCGGGGTTGGCCTTCGCATAGGCTATGAAGTCGGCAACGGTCTTCGCTTCCACGTTCTTGCCGACGGTCATCACATTCGGCACGCGATTGAATGCCGCGATCGGCGCGATGTCGCGAGGGACGTTGAACTTCAGGTTGGCGTAGAGCGAGGTGTTGATATAGTTGGCGGGATTGACCAGCAGCACCGTATAGCCGTCCGGTTCCGCATTGATTACCGCCTCGGTGGCAATGTTGTTGCCGGCGCCTGGCTTGTTTTCTATGATGAATTGCTGGCCGAGCCGCTCCGACAGCCGCTGGCCGATCAGGCGCGCGATGATGTCCGTGGCGCCGCCGGGCGGATAGCCGACCACCCAGCGCACCGGCCGCGTCGGATAATCCAGCGCGCAGGCGCCGCCGATCGAAGCAAAAGCCGAAATTCCGATCGCGATCAGAGCAATCGCGGTGCGACGTGATGTCATGCGGTTTCTCCCTGGGCGGCCGCGTTGCTTCGCGGTCCGTTTGTATTGAATTGACAGCGGCGCGCGTTGTAACAAACAAATCCGGACCCGGCCAGTGCGGCAGACGCGCGCGCCAGCCTGCGACGAAAGGATAATCCATGACCGTCAAGGTCGACGCCCTCGATCATCTCGTCATCAATGTCGCGGACGTGGCGCGCTCCGCGCAGTGGTATCGCAAGGTGCTGGGCATGGAGATCAAGGTATTCGATCCCGGCCAGGGCAGGACGCCCCGCACCTCGCTGATGTTCGGGAACCAGAAGATCAATGTGCGGCCGCGCGATGCCGACAAGGTGGAGTGGTTCACCGCCGACCATGCGACCGCCGGCAGCGACGATCTGTGCTTTCTCACCTCCGCTTCACCGGCGGAGGTGGTCGCGCATCTGATGGCTTGCGGCGTCGCCATCGAGGAAGGCCCGGTGGCCAAGCAAGGCGCGCGCGGCACGCTGCGCTCGGTGTATTGCCGCGATCCCGACGGCAGCCTGATCGAGATTTCGTCGTATGAGAAAGGTGCGTTTTGACGCCCATCGGCTCACAGCAAAGATCGTCTTGCCCGGGCTTGTCCCCGGCATCCACGTCTTAAACGTATCGCGGTAAGAAAAGACGCGGATGGCCGGGACAAGCCCGGCCATGACAAAAACAAAGGGCCGCACGGGGAGGATTCATGCCAAACTCACAGCCGCCGGGCGTCGTCGGCCCGTTCGCAGGCCTCGACGTGCCATGGCTGCTGCGGATGCGGGCCGAAACGCGCCGCGACCATCCGTTTTTGATCTGGGCGCCGTTCGACGCCCCGGCGCGCAAATGGAGTTACGGCGAGTTTCACGACCAGGTCGGCGCGTTCGCCGCGGGCCTCGTCGCGCGCGGCATAAAGCCCGGCGAATTCGTGCTGATCCATCTCGACAATTGCATCGAGGCGATGCTGGCCTGGTTCGCCTGCGTCGAACTCGGCGCCATCGCCGTCACCACCAACACCCGCTCCGCCCCCGCCGAGATGGAATATTTTGCCGGCCACTGCGGCGCGGTTGCCGCCATCACCCAGCCCGCTTACGCCGAGACGATCGCAGCGCATTGCCGCGGCCTGCGCTGGATCGCGGTGACCTCGCACGACGCCGGAGTCCCACCTGCGCAGGGTCACGCAGCGCCGCGCGCCGATTCGTTTCAATCATTGTTCGCAAGCAGCGCCGACCGGCCGCGCCGCGCGATCGATCCATCCGCGCCCTGCAGCGTGCAATACACCTCCGGCACCACGTCGCGGCCCAAGGCGGTGCTGTGGACCCACGCCAACGCGCTGTGGGGCGCCAAGGTCAACGCGGCGCATCAGGATCTGCACGCCGGCGACGTGCACCAGGCCTACCTGCCGCTGTTCCACACCAACGCACTGGCCTATTCGATGCTGGCAAGCCTGTGGGTCGGCGCTTCCTGCGTGATCCAGCCGCGGTTTTCGGCGAGCCGGTTCTGGAACGTCGCCGCCGAGCACGGCTGCACCTGGACCTCGACCATCCCGTTCTGCATGAAGGCGCTGCTCGAGCACGAGATCCCGAAACAACACAGTTTTCGGCTCTGGGGCACCGCGATCTGCGAGCCGCCGGCCTTCGCGGCGTTCGGCGTCAAGATCATCGGATGGTGGGGCATGACCGAGACCATCACCCACGGCATCGTCGGCGAGATCGATCAACCTAACATCCCCATGTCGATCGGCCGCGCCGCTTCCGAATACGCAATCCGCATCACCGATGACGATGGCGCGCCGACAAAGGTCGGCGGCACCGGCAACCTGTCGATCAAGGGCATACCCGGATTGTCGCTGTTCAAGGAATACCTGCACAACGAGAAGGCCACCCGCGAAGGTTTTGACGCGCATGGCTTTTTTCTCACCGGCGATCGCGTCACCCTGCTGGAGAACGGCTTTGTAAAATTCGGCGACCGCGCCAAGGACATGCTGAAGGTCGGCGGCGAGAACGTCGCGGCCTCCGAGATCGAGCAGGTGATCGCGGCGGTAGCGGGCGTGCGCGAGGCCGCGGTGGTTGCCAAGAAGCACCCGATGCTGGACGAGGTGCCGGTGGTGTTCATCATTCCGCAGGCCGGCGTCGCGGACGCGCCTGCCGATCTGCACGACGTTGTGATGGCCGCCTGCCGCAACGCGCTTGCGGATTTCAAGGTGCCCCGCGAAATCCGCTTCGTGGACGAGATGCCGCGCTCGACGCTGGAGAAGGTGGCGAAGGCGGAGTTGCGGAAGATGCTGGGATGAATTCCCTCGTCATGGCCGGGCTCGTCCCGGCCATCCACGTCTTCAAGGTGTCAAGCAAGAAAGACGCGGATGCCCGGGACAAGCCCGGGCATGACGAACGTTTGGACAGCGGCGCCATAGAAAAAATCCGCCGGAAGCAATGCTCCCGGCGGATCATTGTTGCTGCGTGAGCGGCAACTACGCCTTCATCGCAGCCTTCACCGCTTCCGCGGTGATCGGCAGCGCGCGGACGCGGGCGCCGCAGGCGTTGAAGATGGCGTTGCCGAGCGCGGGTGCGACCACCGTTACCGCCGGCTCGCCAACGCCGGTGGCTTTTTCGCCATTGGCGATGACGCTGACGGCGACTTCCGGCACCTGGCTCATCCGCAAGGGCGTGTAGGTATCGAAGTTGGTCTGCTCGATGCCGCCATCCTTCAGCGTCGCCTTTTCGTACATCGCAAGCGACAGCCCCCACAGCGCCGCGCCCTCGACCTGCGCTCGAATGTTGTCGGGATGCACCTGGGTGCCGACGTCGGTGGCCACGGTGAGCTTCTTCACCTTGACCTCGCCGGACGGCGCCACCGCGACGTGGGCCACGCACGCGGTCCAGCTAGCCGTCGCGCGTTCCTGCGAGGAGACGCAGGCGACGCCCATGCCTTCGCCCTTGGGCAGCACCTTGGTGCCGTAGCCGGCCATGCCCATGGCGGCAAGCAAAGTGTTGCGCAGGCGTTGCGCGCCGCCGTCGTTCTTGCCCTTGCCGTCGAGCAGCGCGATGCGGAACTGCGCCGGATCCTTGCCGGCCGCATTGGCCAGCTCGTCGATCATGCTTTCCACCGCCCAGAAGGTCCAGCCCGGCGCCACCGACCGCAACTGGCCGGAGGGCGTCGCGTTGTGCGCCATCTCGTTGAGGATGGCGCGGACGTTGTGGTTGGGCACGGAGTAGAAGAAGTCCGCGCCGTTCACGGTGAACGCATCGAGCGCGCCCTTCTTGTCGACCGAAGGCGACAGGAAGTCCGGGATGCCCCAGCGCTTGGTCGGCCACGCCGAAACCACGTCGTGATTCATCGCGATCAGCTTGCCGTCGGCGTCCAGACCCGCCTTGATCTTCTGGAACGTCAAGGGCCGCGAGAAATCCATCGTCATGTCGTCTTCGCGCGAATAGATCACCTTGACCGGCTTGCCGACGGCCTTCGCCGCCTGCACCGCGGGCACCATCATGTCGGCGTCGAGACGCCGGCCGAAGCCGCCGCCCAGCCACATCTGGTGCATCACGACGAATTTGGGATCGACCCCGGCGGCACCCGCCGCGATCGCGCCGGAGCGCGTCGCGAACTGGTTACCGGAATAGATGTGCCAGATATCGCCCTGCAGCTGCGCCGTGGCGTTCATCGGCTCCAGCGGCGCATGGATGTTGATGCTGGTGGTGTATTCCGCCTCCAGCACTTTCGCCGCGGTGCCCAGCGCCGCCGCGGTATCGCCGTCCTTGACAAAGAACAGGCCGGAATCGTCCAGCGCCTGCAACCGCTTCGCCTCGTCGAGCAACGATTGGCTCGACAGTTTTGCGTTCGGCCCATTGTCGTAGGTGACCTTGAGCGCGTCGGCGGCCTTCTTGGCGTTGGCGTAAGTGTTGGCGACCGCCACCACCCATCCCGTCGTTGTGCCGGTCTTGTCGTCCAGCGTCACTGCCTTGACGAAGCCCGGCACCTTCTTAGCCGCGCTGTCGTCGACCGACTTCACGGTGGCGCCGTAGCGCACCGGCGGCATCACGATCTTGCCATACAGCATGCCCGGCAGCATGACGTCGATGCCGTATTTGGCTGATCCGTTGGTCTTCGACGGGATGTCGAGCTGCGGCACCGATTGGCCGATCATGACGTATTGATCGGGGGTCTTCAGCTTGATCGCCTTGAGTTCGTCGGGCGTAAACGTCTTGGTCGCCTTGCCGCTCTTGACGACGTCGGCAAACGTCATCGACTTCTTCGATTTCGCGTGCGAAATCACCGAGTCCTTAACGGTGAGTTCACTCGCCGGCACGCCCATCGACGCGGCGGCGGCTTCCGTCAATACCATGCGCCCCGCAGCCCCCGCGCGGCTCATCGCATCGAAGTTCATCATGGTGCTCCAGCTGCCGCCGGTGATCTGCGCACCTAACACCGGATCGTTGAACTTCGGGTCGTTGGAAGCGAGTTGGACCCGCATGTCCTTCCAGTTCGAGCCGAGTTCCTCGCAGATGATCTGCGCCATGGTGGACGCGATATGCTGGCCCATGTCGGCCTTGCCGCAAGTGATGGTGACGAGGCCATCCGGCGCGATCGAATACCACACGCTCGGATCGAAATTGCCGGCGGCGGCGAATGCCTGATCGGCGCCGAGCAGGCCCGGCACCGACGAGTAGCCGAGCGCAAGGCCGGCCGCGGCCGAGCCTACGAGGAAGGAGCGGCGCGACAGATCGGCCGGCTCACTCTGGGTGATTTTCACGTGCGTATTCATGTCGGCCTCCGGTCGGCAGCGTTGGACGCGGTGCGCATGTCGGCGGCGGCGCGCATGATCGCCTTCTGGATGCGCGAATAGGTCATGCAGCGGCAGAGATTGCCGTCCATGGCCGCAACCACTTCCTCTTTGGTCGGGTTCGAGTTCTTCGACAGCAAGGATGCCGCCTGCATGATCTGGCCGGACTGGCAGTAGCCGCATTGCGGAACCTGCTCGGCAATCCATGCCTTCTGCAGCGGATGATCGCCCTTGGCGCTCAGGCCTTCGATGGTGGTGATCTTCTTGCCGGCGGCATCGCTGAGCGAGGTCTGGCAGGATCGCACCGCCTCGCCGTTCAGATGCACCGTGCAGGCGCCGCACAGGCCGGCGCCGCAACCGAATTTCGTGCCGGTCATCTGCAATTGTTCGCGGATGACCCAGAGCAGCGGCGTATCGCCCGCCGCATCCACGGACATCGCGCGTCCGTTGATATTCAGATTAGGCATTTTCTCTTCCCCTCCGGTGCATGAAGCCGCTTACGGCGGCATCTCACTTGTGGGCTAAGCCGCGGCACCCACCGGGTCGATGCCGCGACGAGGCGCAGAATGATCGCGTTCCAATCTGGAAGCAATTCAAATTAGAATCGGTCGAACAGAATAAACTTGCAAAGCCACGTTGTGCGATGCGGTATTTCCTATCCGGAAATCGATCGTTACAATGGAAACGAAAACAGCCAGGAACTTGCGATGCCCAAACTTAACCGCGACGGCGTCAACATCCATTACGAAGTTCACGGCAGCGGACCGCCGCTGCTGCTGACCCATGGCTATTCGTCGACCTCGGCGATGTGGCAGGGCCAGATCGCGGCGCTGTCGAAACAGCACAAATTGATTTTGTGGGACATGCGCGGCCACGGCCAATCGGATTATCCCAATGATGCCGCGGCATATAGTGAAGCCCTCACGGTCGGCGACATGGCGGCGCTGCTCGACATGGCTGGCGCGAAGTCCGCCATTGTCGGCGGCCTGTCGCTCGGCGGCTACATGTCGCTGGCGTTTGTTCGCACGCATCCGCAGCGCGTTCGCGCGCTGCTGATCATCGATACTGGGCCGGGCTTCAAGAAGGACGAGGCGCGCGACGCATGGAACAAGCGCGCGCACGAGACCGGCGACCGTTTTGAGCGCGAGGGCCTTGAGGTTCTGAAATCCTTCAGCCGCGAACGATCCAGCGTCGTGCATCGCGATGCGTCGGGGCTGGCGCGCGCCGCGCGGGGCATGCTGACCCAGCGCGACGCCGGCGTGATCGAAACCTTGCCGCACATAAAGGTGCCGGCGCTGGTGGTGGTCGGCGCCGACGACACGCCGTTCCTCGCGGCTTCGGATTACATGGCTGCGAAAATTCCCGGCGCGAAGAAGGTGGTGATTCCGGCCGCCGGTCACGCCGTCAACATCGACCAGCCGCAAGCTTTCATCGACGCCGTTCTCCCTTTCCTCGACGGCTTGCGGCGGCAAAGGGCTTCCGACAAAATGGCCGCGTCATGAAATCCATTAACGCAATGGCCCTGTTAATTGTTGCGATTTTTGGCGCGGCGCTTGCGCCAGCCCGCGCGCAGCAATTCGTGCCGTCCGGCCCGCCGCCTTACTCACCACCTTTTACTGCAACGTTATCGAACAACACGCCGCTGGCGTTCGGCATGAACGAGCAGGACGCGGCGAGCGCGCTGGGCACGCCGCTGACCTACATCCGCGGCCGGCCCGGCGATGAGATCTATCTTGCGATCCGCGACATCGGCGGCACTGGCTTCTTCAACCGCAAGGACCGGCTCTATCTGCAGTTCCGCCGCGGGCGCCTCGCCGGCTGGAAGGGCGACTGGGGCCGCAACTGGATGTGGCACTAACAAGCCTCGTCCAGCAACCTCGCAGCATCCTCACCCAATCCGCGCGTATTCCGCAAAAGTGGAAACCGGTTTTGCAAACAGAATACCCGCCATTTTAAAAGGACGACCCATGGGACACGACATCGCACTGACGGCCTCCGACAATTTCAAACTGGGCGGCTATCGCGCCGACCCTTCCGGCAGACCCAAGGCCGCCGTGGTGGTGATCCAGGAAATCTTCGGTGTCAACCATCACATCCGCGCGGTGTGCGACCGCGCCGCAGCTCAAGGCTACGTCGCCATCGCGCCTTCGATTTTCGACCGCGTCGAGCAGAATTTTCAGTGCGGCTATACGCCGGAGGAAGTCGCAATCGCGCGCAAGTTCGTGGCCAATCCGGACTGGACCGGGATGCTGCGCGACACCCAGGCCGCCATAGATGCGGTGCAAGATGTCGGCCCGGTCGGCATCGTCGGCTTTTGCCTCGGCGGCAGCGTCGCCTATGCCGCCGCAACGAAATTGTCCGGCCTGACCGCGGCGATCGGCTTTTATGGCGGCGCCATCGTGCGCTTCGCCGACGACAAGCCGACGGTGCCGACGCAACTGCATTTCGGCGAAAAGGACACCGGCATTCCCTTAAGCGATGTCGAGATCATCCGCAGCAAGCGGCCCGAGGTCGAAATCCACGTCTATCCCGGCGCGCAGCACGGCTTTAACTGCGAGGAACGCGCGAGCTATGACAAGGCCAGCGCCGACCTCGCGCGGCAGCGCGCCAGCGAATTTTTCAAGAAGCATCTCACTGCCTAGAGAGAGCCGGATCACTCGCCCTTGACGCCGGCGGTTTTCGCAACCGTCGCCCATCGCGCATGATCGCGGCGCAACGTTGCCTCGAAGGTTTCGGCAGTGCCGCCCACCGGCACGAGATTGAGCGCCTGCAATCCCGCAATCCCTTCGGCAGAGGAAATGATCCGGGCCAATTCGGCGGCCAGCTTGGTCACGATATCCCTGGGCGTCGCCCCCGGCAGAAAGACGCCGACCCAGCCTTCGGCCTCGAAGCCCGGATATCCGAGTTCGGCAAGCGTCGGCACATCGGCGAGCTGGGTCTTGCGCTGCTCGCCGCCGACGGCCAACGCCCTCACCTTGCCCGCGCTCAATTGGGGGCCCGCCGTGGTGAGATCGACGAACGCGGCGGTCACCTGGTTGCCGAGCAAATCATTCAGCAGCGGCGCCGAGCCGCGATAGGGCACGTGAGTCATATCGATCCCGGCGGTTTTCTTGAGAAGTTCGCCATAAAGGTGAGACGTCGTTGCGTTGCCGAACGTTCCGTAGGCGTATTTCCCGGGATTTGCCTTGGCGAGATCGATCAAGTCCTTCAACGATTTCATCGGCTGCGCATCGGGAACGGTGAGGACGATCGGCGACAACGCAACCTGGGTGACCGGCGCAAGATCTTTGAAGACATCGTACGGCAGTTTGGACACCAGGCTCGGCGCCTGAATGATCTGGGTAATTGCGATCAGCACCGTATATCCGTCAGCAGGCGCCTTCGCGACGAAATCATTGCCGATGATTCCTCCCGCGCCCGATTTGTTCTCCACTACGACCGCCTGCTTCCAGGCCTCCGAGAGTTTGCTGGCTAACAAGCGGGCCGATACATCGGTCGCACCGCCCCCGGGATAGGGCACGATGAACGTTATGCGCCGATCCGGATAAGTCTGTGCCGATACCGCCGGCGCAAACGCAATCGAACCCAGTGCGATTGCGGAAGCCAGCACGGCCGCTGCAGCGACGGGGCGCACAACTCTGATCGATGGATGCAATTTCATCGGTTGGTCCTAACATGGCCCAACCGCGGTTTGAAACGCCGTTCGGAAGCGGCAGGGTGACTGCGCTGATCCACCGCAGCCAATGTTGCCAGCAAGCTGGGCGGCAATTCCGCCGCGGGACAAAGCGTTGCGGCGAGACTGCGCGCGGGCAGTTTCAACGATATCCCGGATCGTGCTGGATCGACTTCAGAACCAGCGTTCGCCGACGAGGACGGTATCGCCGGGGTTGATCGGGGTGCCGAGCGGCACGACGGCGCGCACCGAGCCTGATGCGTCGGTATGCGTGAGCGTGACGCGATCGCGTTTGGCGCGCGGCGAGAAACCGCCGGCAATGGCCACCGCGCTCTCCACGCTCATGTTCGGCACATAAGGATACTGGCCGGGGGCCGCGACTTCGCCGAGGATGAAGAATGGGCGGTAGGCCTCGATCTCGACCGCCACCGATGGTTCGCGGATGTAGCCGTTGCGCAGTTTACCGCTGATCTCCGCGGCAAGACCCGCAGGCGTCAGCCCGCGCGCGCGTACCGCGCCGATCAGCGGCATGGTGATGGAGCCGCCGGCATCGATGGCGTAGGTGTTGGTGAGGCCTTCCTGGCCGTAGACCACGATGCGAAGCCTGTCGCCGGCGTCGAGCCGATACGCCGCGTCATAGGCCACCGGGATCGGCGTCGCATAAACCGCCGGGGCGGGCGCATAGGCGCGCCGAGCTGACGCCGCGAAACCGGCACGCAACGCACTGATGGCGCCGCCGGAAGGGGCGAGGTTCGTTGAAGACGCATAAAGGCTGCGCGGCGGAGAATTATGGGTCCGGCCATAGGCGAGGGAATCCAGATCGCCCCGCGCCTGGACAACGGCGACAGGCGCGGACCTGCGCATGCA
>NZ_DASYMN010000324.1:0-1828 GCF_036009065.1 Bradyrhizobium sp.
CCGGAACGGCTGAGCTGGTGTCGACCGAAGCCGTGCAGGGTGGGACCAAACAGAGGGCACGTGGCGGTGAGCAGGGTTTGGTTGGGAAGCTTTCGCACGCGGATGGACGCGAAACGCTGCCTCCGGAGCAGTTGAGCCGCGGAGAAGGCCAGCCACCCGGTTCGACTCCCTTCCGCGATGGCGACCTCGACTCAGCTGCACTAGTACCTCGTCCCAGTGATTATGACTCCTTGGCTGCGTGGGGATAGGCGCGGGCAAGCTTGTCGCGCGCCTTCTGGGTGGTGAACTTCCAATCGATGCGCGCCCCCGAGGCGTTGCGCTGTCTCTGCCAGGCAGCGATCTCGCAGATGAGGCGGCCGGGTTCGCCGATGCGGCGGTCGAGACACTGGCCGCGCAGCACGCCAATTTCGATCTCTACCATGTTCAGCCAACTGGCGTGCTTGGGCGTGTAGTGGAATTCCAGCCGCCGCAGGATGCGGTGCGCCTCGGCCGCGGGGAATGTTTCATACAGGGCCCCGGCGGTGTGGGTCGACAGGTTGTCCAGCACCACGCGGATCAACGCCGCCTTTGGGTAATGCGTGTCCACTAGATCGCGCATGCACAAGGCGAAATCCTTCGCCGTGCGCTGCTCGGTGACCTTCACGTGGCGCCATGACCGATGGGCATCGAGAAACACGAACAAATTGGCGATGCCGTTGCGACGATATTCGCAATCGTAGCGCTCCGGCTGGCCCGGCTGAACGGGGATCGGTGCACGTGTCTCGCCGATCAGCTGCGTCGGGCTTTCGTCAAAACACACCACCGGGCGCTTGGGATCGGCCGGCTCGGCATACAGGTCGAGCACGTCTTCCATGCGCGCGACGTATGCGCCGTCGATCTGCGGGATGCACCACATGTCGCGTCGCCACGGCTTGAGGTCGTCCTCGGCCAGGCGCCGCCGGACCGTCTCGCGCGACACCGCCTCGTGGTCGGTCAGCCGGACCATCTCGCCGGCCAGCAGATCGAGCGTCCAGCGCTTGCGCCCCTGTGGCGGGCTCGAGCAGGCGGTCGCGACCAGTAGCGCCGTCTCCTTGCCGGACAGCTTGCGCGCCGCACCCGGACGCGGCTCCTCGCTCAGGGCCGCCTCCAGATTGCCTTCCACGAAGCGCCGCTTGGTTCGATACACCGTGGACCCGCCGACCGAGACGCTACGCGCAATCTGTTCGTCGCCGACGCCTGCGTCGGCAGCCAGAAGGATCTGCGCCCGCTTGATCTTGCGCGCTGCGTGCTTGCCGCAGCTCAGCATCGCCGTCAGTTGGGCGCGCTCGGCTTCATCGAGGTCCACCCGGTAGCGTATGTTCATCGTCGATCCCCGCTGTCGAGGACGACGATGAATCGCGCCGGCGAATCGCCTTTAGAGTTTACCCAAAGACAGGGTCAGTATCTGGCCTTCATCGACGCCTACACGCTGGTCAACGGCCGCCCGCCGGCGCAGGCCGATATGCAACGCTTCTTCAGTGTCACGTCGCCGACGGTCCACCAGATGCTGCTCACGCTGGAGAAAGCCGGCCTAATCTCACGCAAACCCGGCGTGGCAAGATCGGTCACGGTGCTCGTCAATCGTGACCACCTGCCCCGCCTTGATTCCGCCGAGGATCAAACCGTCAAATCCACTGGGACGAGGTACTAGCTCCCGAGGCGGCCTCAACCCGCACACGAAGCTAATCCTGGTCTCCGAGTCCGGCTTCTACAGGCTAATTTTTCGCTCCGATAAACCCGAAGCCCGCGTCTTTCAGGATTGGGTCGCGCGCGTGGTCCTCCCCGCGATCCGCAGGGACGGCGTCTATAT
>NZ_DASYMN010000325.1:0-2650 GCF_036009065.1 Bradyrhizobium sp.
GAGACGCCGCGCAAGCGCGCGGCTCCTCAGAGTTTGTGAATCTATTCGAATTTCGACGTTTCTGCGGGTCCTAAGTCTTTGATTTGACTCATGTCGGAAAACGCAAAAATCAATAGATTCACAAGCTCTCAGGATGACGACGGTATATGTGACTACGGCTTTAAGACGAGCGATAAAATTCGTCCATCTCGTCTTCCGCCACAAAATCGGCTCGGCGCGCCGCTTCCATTCCCGCGCGTACCGCAGTTCTTTCTTCATCCGACAACCGGTACACGCCACTGCAACGCGATTCGATTTCGCGGGCGACGCCGGCAGGTTCTTCCTGATCCTGTTCCGGCCAGGCTTGAACGCGCTCCAGCAATGTTCTCGTCTCGGGATTCAACTTCAATCCACCTTCGCCGGCACCGGCTTCAGCGTCGACGCATTCGCCGCCCGTGCCGCATTCGCGGTCTCCACCAACGCTGCGATCCTTTTCTGCGGATCGGAGCCCGGCTGCACCACGCCGCAGGACATGATCAGCGTTGCGGCATCCTCCGCGCTCATCTCGACCTCGATCAGCTTGCTCTTCGGCACATAGAAGAAAAACCCGGTGGTCGGATTCGGCGCGCAGGGCAAAAATACCGAGATATGCTCGTCCTGGCCGGGAAGGCTGGCCGCGATCTCCACGCTCGGCGGCTGTGAGATCAGCACGATCGACCACATCCCCGGCGAGGGAAATTCAACGAGGCCGACCCGGCGAAAACTCGAGCCCTGTGCCGAAAACAAGGTTTCGAACACCTGCTTCAGGCCGCGATAGATCGCGCGCACCACCGGCATCCGCCCCAGCAGCTTTTCGCCGAGGTCGACCAGGGTGCGGCCGATCAGGTTCGCGGTGAGGAAGCCGAGCAGCGTCAATGCGACGACGGCAACAACCAGTCCCGAGCCGGGCAAGCCGAACGGCAAGTAGGTTTCCGGCCGGTAAGCGACGGGCACGAACGGCCGCACCAGCCCATCGACCCAGGTCACGAACCACCAGGTCAGATAGAAGGTGATCGCGATCGGGCCCGCGACGATCAGGCCGGTCAGGAAATAATTGCGGAAACGGGCCATGAAGCCGCGCGGAGGGTCCGGCGGCAGCTCACCTGGTGGAGGCATTATCGGAGGCAAGTCGTTGCGGTTCATCGAGATTCCAGGTCCGTCAAGCGCGCCGGCGCTGAATGCCAGTTAAGGCGTTCTAGCAGACTTTTGAAGGCCCGGCATGACGAAGCGGCCTGGATCGTTGGTCTATTCGACGGTGACCGACTTTGCCAGATTGCGCGGCTGGTCGACGTCGGTGCCCATGATGACGGCGGTATGATAGGCCAGCAGCTGCACCGGGATGGCGTAGACCATGGGCGTGAAGGTCGCGGCCATGTCGGGCATCACGATGGTCACCAGCGACTCGACGCTCGCCTCGGCGGCGCCCTTGGCGTCGGTCATCAGGATGATGCGGCCGCCGCGGGCCGCGACTTCCTGCATGTTGGAGACGGTTTTTTCGAACACGCGGTCATATGGCGCGATCACCACCACCGGCATGTTCTCGTCGATCAGCGCGATCGGCCCATGCTTGAGCTCGCCGGCGGCATAGCCTTCCGCGTGGATGTAGGAAATTTCCTTGAGTTTCAGCGCGCCTTCCAGCGCCAGCGGATAGCTGGTGCCGCGGCCGAGATAGAGCACGTCCTTGGATTTGGCGATGTCGCGCGCCAGTTTTTCGATTTGCGGCTCGGTGGCGAGCGCCGCCGCCATCAGGCGCGGGATTTCAACCAGGCCATGGACAAGCTTGGCCTCGTCCGCGTCGGACAATTCGCCGCGCGCCTTGCCCGCGGCCACCGCAATCGCGGCCAGCACCATCAACTGGCAGGTGAAGGCCTTGGTCGAGGCGACGCCGATCTCCGGTCCCGCCAGCGTCGGCAGCACCGTCTCGCTTTCGCGGGCGATGGTCGAGGTCGGCACGTTGACGACCGAGAGCGTATGCAGCCCCTGCTCTTTGGCGTAGCGCAGCGCCGCCAGCGTATCGGCGGTTTCGCCGGACTGCGAAATGAAGATGCCGAGGTCGCCCTTGCGCAGCGGCGCTTCGCGGTAACGGAATTCCGAGGCGACATCGAGCTCGACCGGCAGCCGGCTCAAGCGTTCGAACCAGTATTTTGCGACGTAACCGGCGTAGCTCGCGGTGCCGCAGGCGGTGATCGAGATGCGCTGGATATCGCGGAAATCGAACGGCAGGCTTGCCGGCAGCGCGACGCGCTCGGTTGCCATGTCGACATAGCGCGCCAGGGTGTGACCGGCCACTTCGGGCTGCTCGTGAATCTCCTTGGCCATGAAATGGCGATAATTTGCCTTGTCGACAAGCGACGTCGCGGGGCCGTGCTTGATCGGATCGCGATGAACGGCGTCGTTGTTCCTGTCGTAGATGGTCGCGCCGTCGCGGGTCAGCACCACCCAGTCGCCATCCTCCAGGTAGCTGATCATGTCGGTGAACGGGCCGAGCGCGATCGCGTCCGAGCCGAGATACATCTCGCCCTCGCCATGGCCGATCGCGAGCGGCGGCCCGTTGCGCGCGCCGATCAGAAGGTTGTCGTCGCCGGCAAAAATGAAGCCTAGCGCGAAAGCGCCACGCAGCCGGGACAGCGTC
>NZ_DASYMN010000326.1:0-13156 GCF_036009065.1 Bradyrhizobium sp.
GGCCACCAGCCGCGCCTGCTCGACCGAATAGGCGATGCCGTTCTTCGGCTGCTTCAGGCGCAGCTTGTCGAGCACGCGCTTGAAGCGGTCGCGGTCTTCGGCCAGATCGATGGCGTCCGGCGAGGTGCCGAGGATCGGCACGTTGGCGGCCTCCAGCGCGCGCGCGAGTTTGAGCGGGGTCTGGCCGCCGAACTGCACGATCACGCCGTGCAGGGTGCCGTTCTTGCGTTCGGTGTCGATGATCTCCAGCACGTCTTCCGACGTCAGCGGTTCGAAATACAGCCGGTCCGCGGTGTCGTAGTCGGTCGACACCGTCTCTGGATTGCAGTTGATCATGATGGTCTCGAAGCCGGCATCATGCAGCGCGAAGCAGGCGTGGCAGCAGCAGTAGTCGAACTCGATGCCCTGGCCGATCCGGTTGGGACCGCCGCCGAGAATGATCACCTTGTTCTTGTCCGACGGCGCGCTTTCGTCCGCAAAGTGGCCTGCGAACGGCGATTCATAGGTCGAATACATATAAGCGGTGGGCGAGGCGAATTCGGCAGCGCAGGTGTCGATGCGCTTGAACACCGGACGCACCTTCAGGCCGTGACGCAGCGCCTTCACCTCGGCCTCGGTGGTCCCGGCCAGCACCGCGAGCCGGGCGTCGGAAAATCCCATGGCTTTCAGGGTGCGCATGCCGAACGCATTCGCAGGAAGCCCGCTTTTCTTGATCTTGGCTTCCATCTCGACGATGCCGCGCATTTCCGCGAGAAACCACGGATCGATCTTGCACGAGGTGAAGATCTCGTCATTCGACCAGCCGAGCCGCATCGCCTGCGCCACCTGCAGAATCCGGTCCGGCGTCGGCGTGCCCAAGGCGGCGCGGATCGCATTCTTGTCGTCGCTGCGGCCGAGCCCCTCGATCTCGATCTCGTCGAGGCCGGTGAGGCCGGTTTCCAGCCCGCGCAGCGCCTTCTGCAGGCTTTCCTGGAAGGTGCGGCCGATCGCCATCACTTCGCCGACCGATTTCATCGAGGTGGTCAGCGTGGTGGAGGCGCCGGGGAATTTCTCGAACGCAAAGCGCGGAATTTTGACGACGACATAGTCGATGGTCGGCTCGAACGACGCCGGCGTTGCGCCGCCGGTGATGTCGTTGGCGATCTCATCGAGCGTGTAGCCGACCGCGAGTTTGGCGGCGACCTTGGCGATCGGAAAGCCGGTGGCTTTCGAGGCCAGCGCCGAGGAGCGCGACACCCGCGGGTTCATCTCGATCACCACCATGCGGCCGTCGGCGGGATTGACGCCGAACTGCACGTTGGAGCCCCCGGTCTCCACCCCGATCTCGCGCAGCACCGCCAGCGAGGCGTCGCGCATGATCTGGTATTCCTTGTCGGTGAGCGTCAGCGCCGGTGCCACGGTGATGGAATCGCCGGTGTGCACGCCCATCGGATCGAGGTTTTCGATCGAGCAGATGATGATGCAATTGTCTTTTTTGTCGCGCACCACCTCCATCTCGAACTCTTTCCAGCCCAATACGGATTCTTCGATCAGGACCTCGTCGGTGGGGGAGGCGTCGATGCCGCGCTCGACGATCTCGATGAACTCCGCCTTGGTGTAGGCGATGCCGCCGCCGGTGCCGCCCATGGTGAAGGACGGGCGGATGATCGCCGGCAGGCCGATGTCATCGAGCGCGCGCAGCGCGTCGGGCAGGTTCTTGGTCTGGATCGAGCGCGGCGTCTCGAGACCGATGCGGGTCATGGCCTCGCGGAAACGGCCGCGGTCCTCGGCCTTGTCGATGGCGTCGGCGGTGGCGCCGATCATCTCGACGTCGAATTGCTTCAGCGTGCCCTGCTTGCGCAGGGAAAGCGCGCAGTTCAGCGCGGTCTGGCCGCCCATGGTCGGCAACAGGGCAAACCCGCCGGGTATGACGTAGCGTTCCTTCTCGATGATTTTGGCCACGATCTCGGGCGTGATCGGCTCGATATAGGTGGCATCGGCCAATTCCGGATCGGTCATGATGGTGGCCGGATTGGAATTGACCAGTACGATGCGAAAACCCTCCTCCTTCAGGGTCTTGACCGCTTGCGTCCCTGAATAATCGAATTCGCAGGCCTGGCCGATCACGATGGGGCCGGCGCCGATGATCAGGATGGTCGAGATATCGGTTCGTTTGGGCATCAAGTCTCGCGGGCAGGAATTCGGGCACAAAAAAAGGGCGCGCGTGCCGCGCGTCCCCTGTGTCTGGCGCTCGGGATCGACCTTGCGCGCGCGTGTCTTTAGACCAGATTCCGCACCCGCGAAAGGCCCTTAAAGGCGCAATTAACCCGCCTTCGCCCTTTGGGCTACGGCGAGGCTGGCCCCCGCCATGGTTGGCTCGCCTAGCCGAAGCTGCGGAGCAGCGAAGGCTGGAGGCCCGGCCTGGATTCGAACCAGGATAAAGAGCGATGCACCGCTCCCGCGTCGACGCTTTCCGCCACCGGGCCACGGCGATCATGAGCCATTGTGCCGCAGGGGGCCACGTTTACCCCTTGTTAACCCTAATTGGCCTGTCATTGCGAGGAGCACTTGCGACGAAGCAATCCAGTTCTTTTTTCGCGGCTTCTGGATTGCTTCGCTGCAACGCGGGCGAAGCCGGCCCGTTGGCTCGCAATGACGGTTGGACCTAAAACGCGTGCCGCGCGACGAAGGTCATCCGCCACGGATTGTGGCCAATGTTTTGATGCGCGCGCGACGCGGTCAATCCGGCGGCGGCAAGCTTGGCGATCATTTCGGCCTCGCTGTAGCGCTGCAGCCCGATGCGGGTACGCAATAGGCGGTAGTCCGACAGCGCGGTAGAGGCCAGACCGTAAAACGCGTCTTTCAGGAAGCCGTGGGTGCCTGCGAATTTCAGCAGCGCGACCACGTCCCGGCCCATGCCGACCTCCGGGCGCAGGATATCGCCCAGCACCAGCCGGCCGCCTGGCTTCAGCAGCCGGCGGATCACGGCGAAGGCGGCATCAAGTTCGCCCGGCGTCATATATTGCGCCACCGAGTTCATCACCGCGAGATCGACCGATTTTTCCTCCATGTGCCTGAGGTCATCAAGCGATCGCACCCGGATTTTGGTGTTGGGCGCAAAGCGGGCGATCAGCCGGCCGCGCACGCCAGGTGCGGGCTCCGCAAGAATGAGCTTGCCGCAGGCTTCCGCTACCCGCGCCGCCGACAGCGCCTCGCCGCAGGAATAGTCCAGCACCACGGCATCGGGCGAGGAGATGTAGCCGACGATATCCTTGGCGATCACCTGAAAGTGCAGGTCGCGATGCCGCTTGCTCGCATAGATAGTATGCGTAGAATCGTAATAGTCGATCCAGTCGTCCATTTATCTGCAGATCCGGCAAATAAGGGTTCCCGCAAGGGAACCCGAGTCCTATATGGGCGTTAGAGGGTCCGGCCGCCAAAGTCCATGGCCGCCAAGGTCCGCGTCCTAACAGGAAGGTGCATCGTGAGCAAAGCCAAGTCCGACAAGGTTTCCCCCGATCTCGATACCCCGACCGATCTGCCGCAGGCCGCGGTGGACGAGATTTCGGCGTCGCTCAATGTGCTGCTGGCCGACGCCTTCGCGCTGTACCTGAAAACCAAGAATTTCCACTGGCATGTCAGCGGCCGGCATTTCCGCGATTATCATCTGATGCTCGACGAGCAGTCGGATGCGATCTTCGCCACCACCGATCAGCTGGCCGAGCGGGTGCGCAAGCTCGGCGGAATCACGTTGCGCTCGATCGGGCAGATTTCCAAGCTGCAGACCATCAAGGACAACAACGAGAGCTATGTACCGCCGCGCGAGATGCTGCGCGAACTGATGGAAGACAACAAGCAGATGGCCGCGGCGATGCGAAAGGCGCACAAGCTCGCCGACGATCACGAGGATTCCGGCACCGCCGGACTGCTCGAAGCCTTCATCGACGAAACCGAGCGCCGCACCTGGTTCCTGTTCGAGGCCAGCCGGCAGGAGGGCAGCAACGAGGCGTAAGAATTGTAGGGTGGGCAAAGGCGGCTCTTCGCGCCGCGCCCACCATCGTGCGACGAGGATGGTGGGCACGGCGCCAAGAGCGCCTTTGCCCACCCTACAATTCTACTTCCACAATCTCACCAGCGGCCCATCTTCCCCCAGCACCGGATCAGTCTCCGGCAGCTTCACCGCCGGAATCGTCTTCAGCGCCTTGGCGTGATTTTCCGGCGTCGGCAGCGTGACGTGCATCCTCGGACCCGGCGGATAGGCGCCGACCACGCAGAAATCCCGGCTGTGCGAAAGGCACTGGTGCCCGGTGCCGGCAGGCAGGATCGCGACGTCGCCCGCCGCGATCTCGATTTCCTTACCCGCGTCGCCGCCGAACCGCACGCGCGCGTGGCCGCGCGCGACGCCAAGCGCCTCATGCACGGTCGCATGGTAATGCAGATAGTCGAACACACCATTGCGCCACATCTCGCCCCAGCCATTGACGCCGAACAGGCCCTCGATGGTCTTTTCAGGGTGTCCGTTGTCGATGTCGATGGCCTGCTTGTAGACCAGGAACGGCAGCGGGTTGTTGGGCACGAGGCCATCGTCTTCGAAGACGAAGGTCAGCGGTTTCATATTTTCGCGCGTGACCGACATGACGCTTCTCCGACGACTTAAACGAACTCAGCCGCCTCACGTTCCCGTCATCCTGAGGAGCCGCGCGCGTGCGCGGCGTCTCGAAGGATGGCTGCGAGCACCGTCGCCTGCGGCCATCCTTCGAGGCTCGCCCAAGAGGGCGAGCACCTCAGGATGACGGCTGCATGCGTCGCGTCTGCTAGGCGCTCTTGTTCGCCCGCATCAGATCGGCGAAGCGCTTGAACAGATAATGCGAGTCGCGCGGACCCGGAGAAGCCTCCGGGTGATACTGCACCGAGAATACCGGCTTGCCGTCGAGCTGAATGCCGCAATTGGAGCCGTCGAACAGCGAGATGTGGGTCTGCGTCGCGCCTTTCGGCAGCGTCGCCTGGTCCACTGCAAAACCGTGATTCATCGAGGTGATCTCGACCTTGCCGGTGGTCTCGTCCTTGACGGGATGATTGGCGCCGTGGTGGCCCTGATGCATCTTCCTGGTCTTGGCGCCGACGGCCAGGCCCAGCATCTGATGCCCGAGGCAAATTCCAAACGTAGGCATGCCGGAATCGATAACCTTTTGAATCACCGGCACCGCATATTTGCCGGTCTCGGCGGGATCGCCGGGGCCGTTCGACAAAAACACGCCGTCCGGCTTCATGGCCAGGATGTCCTCGGCTGAGGTCGTCGCCGGCACCACGGTAATCTTGCAGCCTTCGCCGGCGAGCAGGCGCAGGATGTTGCGCTTGATGCCGTAGTCGATCGCGACCACGTTGAACTCCGGCGCGGTCAGTTGCCCAAAACCCTTGTCCCACGCCCACGGCGTCTCGTCCCAGTCAAAGCGCTGGCCGGAGGTGACCATCGGCACCAGGTCCATGCCCTCGAGGCCGGGCCATTCGCGCGCCTCCTCCTTCAAGCCGTGCAGATCGAACGCGCCGTCTTTCGCATGCGCGATGACGCCGTTGGGCATGCCCTTGCTGCGGATCAGCGCGGTCAGCGCTCGGGTATCGATGCCGGAGATACCGATGATGCCGCGGCGCTTCAGCCATTCGTCGAGATGGCGCACCGAGCGATAGTTCGAGGGGTCGGTAATGGCGGATCGCAGGATCACGCCGCGCGCGCCCGGCGTCGCCGCCATGTTCACCGTTTCGATGTCTTCGTCGTTGGTGCCGACATTGCCGATATGCGGAAAGGTGAAGGTGATGAGCTGCCCGGCATAGGAGGGGTCGGTAAGGATCTCCTCATAGCCGGTCATCGCGGTATTGAAGCAGACTTCGCCTACCGCCTGCCCCTCCGCGCCGAGCCCGAAACCTTCCAGCACGGTGCCGTCGGCAAGCACGAGCAGTGCGGTCGGCTTGTGATCCGGCCAGGCGGATGCGTTTTCTGGTGTGGTCATGAGCGCATTACATAGTCGCCGCCTGCGCCGGCGTCAAAGCCGGAAGCCGGCTTTCTTCGTCATGGCCGGGCTTGTCCCCGCCTGCGGGGCCGAAGCCCCTTCGGCGAGAGGAAGGCCCGGCCATCCACGTCTTTCTTCTGGCTATGCTAATAAGACGTGGATGCCCGGGACAAGCCCGGGCATGACGAACTTCTAGGCATGGCGCTATGGACAATACGATGCCGATTCTGCTCGTTCCGGGTCTTGCGGGCTCGCCGCGAATCTATGCGCCCGTCATCGCCGCGCTGTGGCGGTATGGCCCGGTGACGGTGGCCAATCATGTCCGTGACGACAACATGGCCTTGATCGGGCGCCGCATCCTTGCCGAGGCGCCGCCGCGCTTCGCGCTCGCCGGCCATTCGATGGGCGGCTACATCGCCTTCGAAATCATGCGGCAGGCGCCGGATCGGGTGGCGAAGCTGGCGCTGATCAACAGCCAGGCCCGGCCCGATACGCCTGAGGCAAGCGCGCGCCGCCGCGGCCAGATCGCGCGGGCAAGGGCCGGCGAGTTTCACGCCGTGCTGGACGAATTGTTTCCGGGTTTCGTGCATCCATCGCGGCGCGGCGACGCCGCTCTGCGCCAAGTGGTGCACGACATCGGCGAGGACATCGGCGCCGAGGCCTTTGCGCGCCAGCAGACCGCGGTGATCGGCCGCGCCGATTCGCGTCCCACGCTGGCTGTGATCAGGTGTCCGACGCTGGTGCTCACCAGCGACGAAGACCATACGATTCCCAACAGCCTGTCGGTCGAGATGGCCGATGGAATTCCCGGCGCCAAACTCATCATCACTGCGGATTGCGGGCATCTTCCGCAGCTTGAGCAGCCGCAGGCCACATCAGACGCGCTGGTCGAATGGCTGCGCAGCTAGTTGTCTCGCGCGCGCGGACCGCCTAGATCAGGTGCTGATCAATGCGGCGTCGGGCCGCGAGAGGACAGAGACGATGCTGCGCGACGATATCAACAACGCGGTCAAGGACGCGATGCGGGCCAAGGACGAGCGCAAGCTATCCACCTTGCGCATGGTCAATTCCACCATCAAGAACGCCGACATCGCCGCGCGCGGCGAAGGCAAGCCGCCGCTCAGCGACGCCGATTTGCTCGGCGTGTTTCAGAAAATGATAAAACAGCGCCAGGAATCCGTCGAGCTCTACGATAAGGGCGGCCGCGCCGAACTAGCCGCGCAGGAGCGCGAGGAGATCGCGATCATCCAGGCTTATCTGCCGAGGCAGATGTCGGAAGACGACGTGAAGGCGGCGATCTCCGCGGTCATCGCCGAAACCGGCGCCGCCGGCATGAAGGACATGGGCAAGGTGGTCGGCGCGCTAAAGGCGAAATACGCCGGCCAGATGGATTTCGGCAAGGCCAGCGGCCTGGTGAAGGCGGCGCTTTCTTAACCTCGCCCCGCTCTTCGCGGGGAGAGGTCGAAGCCGGAGCGCAGCGAAGGCTTCGGGTGAGGGGCCGGGCACCGCATTTGTCGCGATCACCGGGCCCGCGGGTCGTTAAACGTACCGACCCGATAGATTTTTTATTTGGTGGACGCATTGCCTTGCCCCTCACCCGCTCGCTACGCTCGCGACCTCTCCCCGCGAAGAGCGGGGAGAGGTGAAAAGGCGCTCTCATGCTCACCGAAACCACCGACTATGATACCCTTTACCGCGACTTCCGCTGGGACATCCCGGCGCGGTTCAACATGGCGACCGCATGCTGCGATCGTCATGCCGATGGCTCTGGCCGCACGGCGCTGATCTATGTCGATGAGGACGGCGGCACGAAGCGCACCTCGTTCGACGAGATGCGGGCATTCTCGAGTGCCTTCGCCAATGTGCTGAAGGCGGATGGCTTGCAGCGCGGCGACCGCGTTGCGGTGTTCCTGTCGCAGTCGTTGGAACTGCCGGTCGCGCATCTGGCGGCGTTTCGCGCCGGCATGGTCTCGGTGCCGCTGTTCACGCTGTTCGGCGAGGACGCGCTGGAATTCCGGCTCGGCAACTCCGGCGCCAAGGCCGTCGTCACCGACGAGACCGGTTGGGAAAAGCTCGCCAAGATCCGCGACCGGCTGCCGTATCTGCAGGACATCTACGTGACCTCGGGCGCCATCCACGCCGGCGCCAAGCCGTTCTGGGCCGCGATCGAGGCGGCATCCGAAGAATTCACCACCGTCGATACGTCCGCCGACGACCCCGCACTGATCATCTACACCTCGGGCACGACGGGCAATCCGAAAGGCGCGCTGCATGCGCATCGCGTCGTGCTCGGTCATCTGCCCAATATCGAGATGTGTCATGACTTCCTGCCCAAGCCCGGCGACCTGATGTGGACCCCGGCCGATTGGGCCTGGATCGGCGGGCTCGTCAACGCGCTGCTCGCGGCGTGGTATCACGGCGTGCCGATCGTCGGCCATCGCGCACGGAAGTTCGAGCCTCAAGCTGCGATGCAGATGATGGCGGATCAGGGCATCCGCAACGTATTCCTGCCGCCGACCGCGCTGAAGCTGATGCGGCAGGCCAATGTCGGACATCCCGGCGTCCGGCTGCGCAGCATCTTCACCGGTGGCGAATCCCTCGGTGGCGAGCTGCTGGAGTGGGTCCGCGGCACGTTCGGGATCGACGCGCACGAAGTGTTCGGCCAGACCGAATGCAACCTGGTGATCGGCAGCAATTCAAAACTGTTTCCGATCCGGCCGGGATCGATGGGCAAGGCCACGCCCGGCTTCGACGTCCGCATTGTCAACGAGCAGGGCGAGCAATTGCCGCGTGGCCAGCGCGGCATCATCGGCGTACGCCAGCCCAACCCCTGTACCATGATCGAATACTGGCGCAATCCGGAAGCGACGGCGAAAAAATATGCCGGCGGGTTTCTGCTCACGGGCGATCTCGGCGTGCAGGATGCGGACGGCTATTTCTGGTATGTCAGCCGCGAGGACGACGTCATCACCACGGCCGGCTATCGCGTCGGTCCGTCGGAAATCGAACACACACTGATGAAGCATCCGGCGGTGGCGATGTCGGCGGTGGTCGGCATTCCCGACCCGATCAGGACCGAGTCGATCAAGGCATGGATCGTGCTGCGGCCGGGATTTGCTCCTGATGATGCGCTGGCGCGCGAGATCCAGGACTTTGTGAAGGTGCAGCTCGCCGCGCATGAATATCCGCGGTTTGTGCAGTTCGCCGACAGCCTGCCGATGACCGCCACCGGCAAGGTGTTGCGTAGGGAATTGCGGGCGCTGGGGTGAAACACCGTCATTGCCGGGCTTGACCCGGCAATCCATCCTCTTCGCAAGAGTCGTTTCGAAGAGTGATGGATACGCGGGTCAAGCCCGCGTATGACGGCTAAACATGTTACTGCTGCGGCGTCTTGATCCCCATCTTCTTCAGCGCCTCCAGCATTTTCAGCGGCGGCTCCATCTTGATGGCGAGCGGCTTGCCGGTTTCCAGCACGCTCTTGAGGCTGGAAAGAATCGCGGGCCAGCCGGTGCGCCCGCCGGAAAGAATATCTTTGGAAAGCTCGCGCTCATGCAATTCGGTCATCGTCAGCCGCACCGTGTCTCCCGTCTGCGCGATCTCGTAAGTCACGATAGTCTGGCCGAGCTTCTCGACCAACCCAGGCCAGCCGACATTCCACGTCACGGACAACTTTCTTGGTGGTTCGCATGCGAGCACTCGGCCCTCGATATGGGTCGAACCGTCAGGCGCGCGCACGATGAACAAACCGCCGACTTTGGTTTCAATATGGACGGCGAAGCCGAAGAAGTATTGCCGGCTGAACTCCGCCGTCGTCAGCGCCTGCCACACCTTCTCCGGCGTCGCGGCGATGTAGATGGTGTAGGCGGTGTCGGGTCTAAAATTGTCGGTGTTCATCGATTAGTCCATCTCGAGCGCGGCGTAGGGGATTTCCAGAGGCTGCCCCCATTTCCAGAATGCTCTTGGGCTGGAAGGATCGCGGGCCAGCCCTTTGCATGTCAAGAGCGTGTTTTCACCAAGGGCTTTGCCGTGATATCGTCGCCGATCAGCCAACGAAGATTGGTTCGGATAATCAGGGTGGAAAATCATGACCGTGCGTTTCAAGCTGGCAGCGTTTCTCTGCTTGTCCTTTGCCGCCGCAGCCGCCGCCCATGCCCAGAGCCAGGCGATCGGCGCGCCGCCCGAAGCATCGAACATGAAGCTGGTCGGCAGCAACGACCTGCAGGCGCGCAGCGCCTACCAGCCGACGATTCATCGCCAGGGCGAGCGCTGGATCGCCTATATCGGACATCACGGCGGCACCGAGGACGTTCCGGCTCCGCTCAACCCGCAGACCGGAAAGGCCGAACCCAACGGCACCTCCATTGTCGACGTCACCGATCCGGCGCAGCCGAAATATCTGCGGCATATCCCGGGGCAGGAAGGCAAGTATGAGGCGGGCGGCGCGCAGATGGTGCGCATCTGCGAGGGCAAGGCGGTCCCCAAGGGCGATCGCAACGCGGTTTACATGCTGCGCAGCTTTGGCGGCGAGGCGCATGAAATCTGGAACGTCGCGGACCCAGCCAATCCGGTTCTCATTACGCGGATCGGCGGCCTCAAGGACACCCACAAGAACTGGTGGGAATGCGACACCGGCATTGCGTTTTTGGTGTCGGGCGCGCCCGACTGGCGCACGCGGCGCATGACGCAAGTGTACGACCTCAGCGATCCGGCGCACCCGATAAAAATCCGCGACTTCGGGCTGCCGGGTCAGGAGCCGGGCTCGACGGGCGCGGTGCCGACCGAGCTGCACGGCCCGATTTCGACCGGCCCCGAAGGCAATCGCGTCTATTTCGGATACGGCACCAACAAGGGCGGTTTCCTGCAGATCGTCGACCGCGAAAAGCTGCTCAACGGACCGAAGGAGCCGACGCCGGACAATCTGCGCTCACCCGAAATCTCCCGGCTGGCGATGTCCGCCTTCAACGGCGCGCATACCGTGTTTCCGATGAAGGGCATGCCGATCGCCGAATTCGCCAAGGACAAGGACGGCAAGACCCGCGACATCGTGATGATCGTCGACGAGGCGATCCTCAACGAATGCAATGAGCCGCGGCAGATGGTGTGGTTCGCCGACGTCACGGTCGAGAACCGTCCGATGATGATTTCGAGCTTTACGGTGCCGGAATCAAGCGGCGCGTTCTGCGAGCGGGGAGGGCGGTTCGGCTCGCATTCGTCGGGCGAGAGCATGGCACCGGTCTATTACAAGAAGATGGCGTTCATCGCCTTCTTCAATGCCGGGGTGCGCGCGCTCGACATCCGCGATCCCTATCACCCCAGGGAAGTCGGCTATTTCATTCCCCCGATCACGGGCGCGACCGACAAGCGCTGCGTCAAGATCGACGGCAAGGACCGTTGCAAGACGGCGATCCAGACCAATAATGTCGAGACCGACGAGCGCGGCTACATCTACATCGTCGACCGCGCCAATACGGGGATGCATATTCTGGAACTGACCGGCGATGCACGCGCGGTGGCGGGGCTGCCATGACCGATCACCACACGCAGCGCCGTCATCCTGAGGAGCTCGCCGTCTTCAGCGAGCCTCGAAGGATCGCCACGAGCGCTTGCAGCCTATCCTTCGAGACGCCGCGCAAGCGCGCGGCTCCTCAGGATGACGGCGGTATGTGGGGCGGCGGATATGCGAAGACATGCGCAAACTGCCGTTGATCGCATCTGCCCTTGCGATTTGCGCGCTGTCCGGCGTCGCCGCCTGGGTCAGCGCGCGGCCGGCCATCGAGGGCTGGCGCGAGATCGCCTGGCCGTTCCCGCGCGACGGCTGGCCGGCGGGACGCGCGTTTCGCTGTGACGCAGTGCTGTGCGGCGGCGAGATCGAACTCTACGTGCGGCCGAAGATCGGCTTTTGCAATTGCGATAACGGCGTTGCCGATGACGATGAAGTTGACCGCGTTGCGGATGTCGATCTGATCAGCGAACGGTTCGATCCGGTCGAGCAGGGAAAAGCAATCGAAGTTGCCGGCATGAAGGGGCGGTTGCGGAGCTATCGCTTGCAAATGGCGGCCGGCCCGCAACATGCGGCTGTTGGAATGGCGGTGTCGCGGCGATGCGACCTGCTGGTCGCCAGCGCGCACGGCAAAGGCGAGGCGTCCGAAGTCCGGCGCGTTGCATTGAGTTTTCTCGGCAGAGACGACATGGAGCGCTGGATAAAGACTGTCTTGGATGGTCGATGATATGCAATTCGATCTGCACTGGGCGCCGGGGGTGGCGGTGAATTTGGGCCCTTTCGGACCGCTCGATGGCGGTGCGGCGTGCGCAGAAATCGTTCGACAAACATGTTTAGCAAACTCGATGGTCCGTTGTCTGATGGCGCGGCAAGAGCCAAACAACTCTTGATACCTATCAAAAATCAATCAAGGATCGAGCATTCGTGCAAATTGAATTCGGAATGACCCATGGGTTTGTTTGACGTGGAGGTGACTGACTCTTCGTTGGGCTGGGAGAATATCAAGGCCGCCAAAAGCTCGACTGAGACCTGGATGAAGGCCGAGTTGGAGAAGCTATGGACGTACTACGAGCCAAAGGCCGACGAGGGCGTTTCGCGCCGAGTTCGCGCGACAGCCCGATACAAGATTTTGGGAAATGTACCTCGGCACACACTTGGGGCGCAGCCTATCAGTCCCTGCATCATCGTCACGCCTCGGATTTGAGGACGACTTGGCTGCTATCCCGTGGGGGAGGGTTAAACGGACGCGCGAAGCCACCTTCGCGTATGATGGATTTATGGGATGTCTGGTGTCGGGTGGAGAGCGGACTTCAGGAATGCACAGCGCCAAGTCCGCTAAGACCCAAAACGGACATTGAAACTTCTGACCCTTTAGAGCGCCATCACGAGGGCCGCGCTTTCATCCAGCATGGGCAAAATCGCGTCTCGGGGCTTGGGCGGAAGCATCAGGACGACCCGATCAACGCCGGCGTCACGATAGCGTTTTAGCACGTCTAGGTCTCGGGGCGCCCCGAAGACGTTGAAGGAGAGAGACGCGGGATCGCGGCCAGCGTCCTTTGCCATTTGACGGAATTGCGGCAGCACCTCGAGCGGATCCAGCACGCGCCCGCCGATCGGAATCCAGCCGTCGCCGTAGGCGATCGCTCGTCTTGCTGCGTGGGGGAATGCGCCC
>NZ_DASYMN010000327.1:0-6712 GCF_036009065.1 Bradyrhizobium sp.
GTCGTTGAGCATCTCGCGGATCGGCTCGTGGTCGCCGGTCACATAGTTCACCACCGGGAAGTAGAGATACTGGCCGTCCTCGAGCATGTAGTCGTACGCCACCTCGTCCGGCGTGCGGTTTTCGCGCGCGGCGATTGCGCCTACGCTCTTCTCCGGGCCGGGCTCATAGTCCGGCGGGTTGCCCATGGTGAAGAACCGGTCGAAGCGCGTGGTGATGAGCTGGCGGAACTGCGCGAGCTTGGCGATTTCGGCATCCGACGGCGCGTCGGCCAAAATTGTCCGCCGCGTCTGCGGATCGCGCAGACGCCGCCGCTGCTCCTCGATCGGCAGATGTTCGATCGCCTTGTAGCTCGGCCGCACCGTGAACGGATTGAGCGCGGTGCCGATGCCCATCATGACTCCGATGGGCCGCCCTGCCACTTGCGCGGTCAGCGGCAGGCCCTCGGCGCGCGCTGCACGCACGGCCGTCATCAGGCGGCGCCAGCGTCCCGGGTCCGTGTAGCGGTCGGTGAGCAGGAACCAGACCGGCCGGCCCGTGGCCTTGGCCTGCTTGCGCATCCAGCGCAGTTCGTAGTCCTCATCGTCGAAGTCGGAATTCATGCCGAACGCGCCGGTGCCGGTGATGCCCAGCGCCTGACCGATGCCGAGCAACTCATGATCGTCGGCATCGCGCGACGGCACCAGGTCGCCATCCGGCGTCTTGTGGGAGTCGGTGCGCGACGTGGTGAAGCCGAACGCGCCCGAGCGCAGCGCCTCGACGGTGAGGTCGCGCATGGACGCTATGTCATCCGGCGTCGCCGCCTCGCGCCGCACCGCGCGGTCGCCCATGACGTGGACGCGCAGCGGCAAATGCGCAATCTGCGCCGCGACATCGATCGCGCGCGGCCGGCGGTCGAGCTCATCCATGTATTGCGGGAACGTTTCCCATTCCCAGTTGAGGCCGGCGGCCAGCACCGGATTGGGGATCTCCTCGACGCCTTCCATCAGGTCCATCAGCGCGCCGCGATGCTCCTTCTTCACCGGCGCGAAGCCGACGCCGCAATTGCCGAACATCACCGTGGTGACGCCATGCCAGCACGAGGGCGCGAGCAGCGGGTCCCACATCGCCTGCCCGTCGTAATGCGTGTGCACGTCGACCCAGCCGGGCGTGACAAGGAGCCCGTCGGCATCGATCTCGCGCCGCGCCGGGCCCTGCTTGCCGCCGACCGCCGCGATGCGTCCTTGCGCAATCGCCACGTCGCCGGTGAACGCGGGCGCGCCGCTCCCATCGATGATGCTGCCGCCGCGGATGACGATGTCGTGCATGGGGGGCTCCTTCCGGTGGGAAAGAAGGCGATCATGCGCCGGAGGAGGGGGAGGGGCAATGGCGATCGACGCTGGGGGGCTATGCAGGGTCGCGGCGCGCGCCCACCGCTCGTAGTCATTCGGCTACTTGTGGTGTTGTAGTCCATAGGCTACATTGTGTCATGATCGAAGTGCGCCAGACGCGTGAGTTCTTCGGCTGGTTGCGTCGTTTGAAAGATGACAACGCGGCGACACGGATCGTCGGCCGCATTCGTCGAATGGAACAGGGAAACCCAGGTGACGTCGGAAGCGTCGGCATGGGCGTGATGGAAATGAGGATCGATTACGGTCCGGGCTATCGCGTCTACTTTGTCCGGCGCGGGTCGGCGATCGCGATCCTGCTGTGCGCCGGCGACCACGCAAGCAACAGACATCAAACGAGCGCACGTGCTCGCTCGCGAAATAGCAGAGGGGCGATAAATGATCGAAACGACACGGTTCGATGCCGCCGAGTACCTCGGCACGCCAGTGCGGCAGGCGGCCTACATCACGGCGGCGCTGGAAACCGGCGAACTTGAATTTGTGCGTGACGCGCTCAGGCTCGTCGCGCGGGCGCAAGGGATAGCGGGTATCGCTAAAACGGCCAAACTGAATCGAGAGAGCCTGTACAAGGCGCTCGGCGATGCCGGTAATCCCGAATTCGATACCATCTTGCGCGTCATCCGCGCGCTCGGGTTGACGCTCTCCGCCCGCCCTGCACAGAAGAAGCGGGCGCCGAGGAAGCGCCGCGCCGCGTAGGAGGCGCTACTTCGCCGCCACCTCCACTGGCTTCACACCCCCATCCTCCGCTTCACCCACACGAACGCCGGCCAGGCGAAAGCCGCGATCGTGCTGGCGGTGAGCACCGCCGAGACCGGCCGTTCGAAGAACGGCAGGATGCTATTTAAATCGTCATGCCCGGGCTTGTCCCGGGCATCCACGTCTTTCTTCGGTAATTGCCGCAGGAAAGACGTGGATGGCCGGGACGAGCCCGGCCATGACGGTGGATGGTCGTGCGTCATCTGCCGTTCCGACTTGATCAGCGAGGTGACGAAGGCCTGCTCGACCATGGTGCCCTATGACATCATAGCCTCCAATGCCGCTGCGAGGCTGTGGTGGAATATGACGATCCACTTGTCGCCGTGCTCCTCTTCCGGATCGCAGGGCCACCCGCAGCGCGCGCCTCGAACGCGCCGGCATGGCGCAGCAAGGCCGCCGCGCCAGCGAGCCCGGCCGGTTGCGCGTGCGCCAGCGCCCACGCCATTCGCGTTTCGGTGCTGAATGCAGCCCGCTGCGCCGTGAGCGCCGCAGTCCAGCGCGGATCGTCATTCGTTCCGATACCTTGTTCTCGATCCCCATCGAACCATTCCTGGCGCCGCTCTTCCGGGATGTTTTCTTCCAGACGGGAGACGTGCAAGCAGGCTTGATCGAGCCGTGCACAGGCCGCCTTGTGCGCCGCGATGGCGGCAAAGACGGGGTCGGGTGTGAGGAGAGCAGGGCCAGCGAGCGCCGGAGCGGCGACGCCGGCAAGCGCGGCGGCAATTGCGTTGCGGCGCGTGAGTTTGCTAGACGGTGAGGCAGCCTTGGACATGGCTAATCTCCATGTTCGGGGTTAGAGCCGGTCACGTGTTTGCGCACGTGGTCGGCTCGCTGTTTGGGTGATATGAACAACGCGATGGACGCGAGCGGAAATGAATTCCGATCGCGAGACTATTGGTAACACCGTAAGTGCGCAATGTCAACACAAAAGGTAATACCAAAGAAGAAAATGGGCCGTCCGGCTACAGGACGCGATCCCATAAGGACGTTCCGATTGTCCGACGAGAAGGTCGCGGAAATCGACGCTTGGGCCGCGCGGCAGCCCGAAAAACCCTCACGCTCCGAAGCGCTTCGCCGCCTCATCGATCTCGGGATAGAGGCATCGAGTTCGCGCGGGTCGAGCCGCAAGCGCTGATGGCGTAGAACAGCGCCAGGCTTCGGAAAGGTTGGTGCGATTGTTGCATGATTTTTCAATGAAAAATCTTGCACAAACTCGGACTTTGTACCAATATTACATCATGACAAAGCTCCAAGAGCTCAAAAAGCGCCTACGACCGGGGCAAGTTTATCGGCGCGGGCATTTGGCCCGCTGGTCGAATGCGGTCGATCGTCATCTAAAACAGTTAGTTGAGGAGGGAACGCTCACAAAGCTTGCCGGTGGTCTGTACGCCTATCCGCAGGCGACCGTGTTTGGGAAAGCACCCGCAGAAGATGAGAGACTGGTCGAAGCTTTTCTGAAAGACGACCGGTTTCTTCTCGCTTCGCCTAATGCGTACAACAGCCTCGGCGTTGGCACGACGCAACTCTATGACAAGACTGTGGTGTATAATCACAAACGCCACGGCGATTTTTTGCTGGGTGGGCGCAAGTTTGCATTTCGCGTAAGGCCGTCGTTTCCGAAGTCGCTCACGAAAGAATTCTTGCTGGTCGATCTCGTAAACAATCTGGATCAACTTGCCGAGAATAGGCAGGAAGTACTTGCGCGTGTCGCAGAAAAAGCCGCGTCATGCGATGTGCGACGACTGGAACGCGCTTCGCATAACTACGGAAACGTCAAAACCAAGAAGTTTTTTTCTAGCGCGTTGAAGCCGGCGGTGGCGTCCCATGCCGGCTGACTACCTTCACAACCACAAGCAATTTCCTGAGCTAATTCGTATTGTCGCCGGACTAAAGAGTATCGATCCCGCGCTGGTCGAGAAAGACTACTGGATCATGCATTCTCTGTACGGTTTGCAAAAGTTGGGGCTGACCTTTGAACTAAAAGGCGGCACCTCGCTCTCAAAAGGCTTCAAGATTATCGAACGGTTTTCGGAGGATATTGATATTCATATCGATCCCCCTGCCGATCGGAACGTAAAGACGGGCAGGAATCAGGACAAGCCTGCGCATATGAAGAGCCGCAAGGATTTCTACGACTGGCTGGCCGAAA
This sequence comes from Bradyrhizobium sp., assembly GCF_036009065.1. GTDB lineage: Bacteria > Pseudomonadota > Alphaproteobacteria > Rhizobiales > Xanthobacteraceae > Bradyrhizobium. Next base: position 4,292 of record NZ_DASYMN010000327.1, read on the forward strand.
CCAAGCTTCGAATTGACGGCATCGACAGCGTGAAACGCGATACCGCGTTCGACAGCGAGAAGCTGTTCAGCGGTGGGATTCGTTTGCGCTACCGAAGCTTTACCAGCCGAATTGACGATCTCAAAGAGGGCATTTTGCTTGAAGCCGGTTTCGATGCGGTTACACCAAACACCCCGAGGGACATCAGCTCCTGGATATATGATCATGCCGCCGATCGAGTTGAGTTAGTCGACAATCGAGCCAAGGGCGTGGCGTGTTACGATCCGGGCTACACCTTCGTCGAGAAACTTCAAACGATCTCGACTAAATACAGGCAACAGCAAAAAGAAAAACAATTTCCACCGAATTTCTTGCGCCACTACTACGACATCTACAGTCTTCTTGAACGTCCAGAGGTTCAAGCTTTTATCGGGACAGATGAGTACGTTGAGCATAAGAACCGGCGATTCCGCAGTCTCGACAACAAGAACATCGCAAAAAACCAAGCCTTCATTCTGAGTGATGCCGAAACGCGAAAAACATACGCTGCGACATACGCGAAAACGAGCGCTCTCTATTACGGCAGGAAGCCGACCTTTGATCAAACCCTTGAACGGATCAGTGGGTGGATTGATCGGCTGTAACTAGGGCATATCAGGTGAAGCCCGCTACCGCTTTTGCAATGGAAACGCGGTTTCATTTGAGGTTATTGCTCGGATGGCCCTCACCGACCTGTGTAACACCTCTACTCCGCCGCGGCCGCCTGCTGCGCCGGCGTGAACTTGCGCTTGATCCACACGAACAGCGGCCAGGCGAGGGCGGCGATCGTGCAGGCCGCAAGTCCTGCCGAGATCGGCCGTTCGAAGAACGGCAGAATGCTGCCATCCGACTTGATCAGCGAGGTGACGAAGGCCTGCTCGACCATGGTGCCCATCACGATGCCGAGCACCATGGCGGCCACCGGATAGCCGTTCTCCTCCATGACGTAGCCGATCAGGCCGAAGCTCGCGACGGTAATCACGCCGAACAGGTTGTTGCCGATCGCGAACGAGCCGACCGCGCAGCACAGCATGATCACCGGCATTACCGAGGCGCGCGGCGCGCGCAGGATATGCACCGCCATGCGGATCATGATGATCCCTAGCGGGATCATGATGATGTTGGCGATGATGAAGAGCAGGTAGATGGCATACATGCTCGACGCTTTTTCGGTGAACAGCGTCGGGCCGGGGTTGAGCCCTTTCATGTAGAGTACGCCGATCGCGATGGCCGCGATGGTGTCGCCGGGAATGCCGAACAGCAGCGAAGGCACCCAGCCGGACGCAACGCTGGCGTTGTTGCTGGCGCCGGCTTCGACCAGCCCCTCGACGTGACCGGTGCCGAATTTTTCCGGCGTCTTGGAAAATTTCTTCGACATCGCGTAAGAGACCCAGGCTGCCATGTCGGCGCCCGCGCCCGGCAGCACGCCGATGATGATGCCGACGATATTTCCGCGCGTCATCTGCCAATGATACAGCTTGGTCAGCCTCCACTGGCCGGCCATGATGCTTCCGAATTTGCGCTTGGGCAGCGGTGGCGGCTCCGGCGTCATCATCGCGCGCATCACCTGCGCCACCGCGAACACGCCGACCAGCGCCGGGATCGGCTCGATGCCGCCGAACAGGTCGGTGAGGCCGAAGGTGAAGCGCGGCACGCCGCCCGGGTTCTCGATCCCGATGCACGAAACCAGGAGGCCGAGCAGCATCGCGGCGATGGCTTTTACGGGCGATGAGCGCGCAACCAGCGTCGCGCACATCAGGCCGAGGAAGGCGAGCCAGAAATATTCGAAGGTGGAAAACGACAGCGCGATTTCGGCGAGCGGCGGCGCCAGGATCATCAGCGACAGCGTGCCGGCGATGCCGCCGACGGCGGAGAACCACACGCCGGCCCCAAGCGCAAGTTCGGCCTGCCCCTTGCGCGTCATCGCATAGGCTTCGTCGGCATACGCCGCCGAGGCCGGCGTTCCGGGTATGCGGAGCAGCGCGCCCGGAATATCGCCGGAGAAAATCGCCATCGAGGAAGCCGCCACTATTGCCGCAATCGCGGCGATCGGCGACAGATAGAATGTCACCGGCACCAGCAGCGCGGTCGCCATGGTGGCGGACAGGCCCGGCAACGATCCGACCACCAGGCCGTAGATCGATGCCAGCAGCGTCACGATGATGACTTCCCAGGTCGATATCAGCGCCAGCGCCTCGATCAGTGTTTTCAGCATCGCATCACCACGGCATCGGCAGCAGCCCGGCCGGCAGCGGCACGCGGAGCATCTTGCTGAAAATCAGATGAATGCCGATCGGCGCCAGCACGGCGAGTGGAAGCGAGAGCTTCCAGCGGGCGCCGAGCGCGGTCGACGTCGCGAACACGATCAGCGCGGCCGTGATGATGAAGCCGAGCCGGTCCGCC
>NZ_DASYMN010000328.1:0-46450 GCF_036009065.1 Bradyrhizobium sp.
ACGCGCCAGAGCGCGTTCGCGAATATCTTCCGAATAGGGTCGCGTCATCCATGCTGGCCCCCTGTTCCCAGCATGAAGTTTGAATCAGAAATCCGCTCCAATTGGAATCCCGATTCTGGTAAAAAACAACATGCTCTAGCGGATCGAAAACTGCACCGGGATGCTGAAACTCATCGACGCCCGCTGCAACTCAGGCGGCATCGGCGGGAACGGCTGCGCGCGACGGACCATCGCCAGGGTCTCACCATCGAGAGAGGGGTGACCCGACGACCCCGCAAGACGGCTGCCGAGCACCTGCCCGCTTCGGCCGAGCGTGAAGCTGAGGCGTGAGGTGCCCTGTTCGCCGGCAGCTCTTGCACCGGATGGATATTGCTTGAAGCGCTGCAGATGCGCGGCCACGCGTTGATTATAGGACGCGAGCGCCGCCGCTGAAGTCGCGCCGGCGGTGGCAGATGAGGGTGCGAGCGACGCCCGGCGTTCCGCCTTGGGCGGGGCGCTGGTGCGCGGAGCCGGTGATGTGTCAACCGGTTTTTTTACCTCGGTACGGAGCGGCTTCGGCTTCACCGGAATCGGCTTCGGCTTCACCGGAATCGGCTTCGGCTGGTCGGGAACGATTTTGGCCGGCTCAGGTTTTGGCGGCGAAGGCTCTACCTTCTGCTCAGGCGGTGCCTCGACGACGGGATTTTCCTGCGGCGGCGTCGGCGCGAGTTGCTCTTCAATCGCCTCCTGTTTCGACGGTTCAGGTGGCGGCGGTGGCGGGTCGGCCTCGCGCATCTCCGGTCCCGGCAGAAGATCCAGCGGCTGCACGCTAGGCGCCGCCGGCGCCGACGGCGGCGCAAGATCGATCATGATCGTCGGAAGCGCCACGCCTGGAGGCGGCGCACGCGTATACCAGGCCACGCCGAGCGCAATCAGCGCGGCATGAAGTGCGGCAATGATCGCGGCCGACGCGCTCCAGCGGACCATTGCGGCACGATCATCGAATTCGTGCAGAACAAAGGCATTCATGTCGATCAGGTCCGCCCGTCGAGGCCGACCAGCGCGATCTTGAGATAGCCGGCGTTACGAAGGAGATTCATGACCTCCATCAGGTCGCCATAGCTGACGGTCTTGTCGGCACGCAGATAAATGCGCTCGTCCTTCTGGCCCTTTGTCGCGGTGTCGAGCGTTGCGGCAAGCGCGTCGCGTACAATGACGTCCTCGCCAACCGCAATCGACAGATCCGGCTTGACGGTAACGTACACCGGCTGGTCCGGTCGCGGCTGCGCCTCCACGGCGCTGGCGGGCAGATCGACGCCGAGATCGACGGTGGCGAGCGGCGCCGCCACCATGAAGATGATCAGCAGCACCAGCATCACGTCGATGAACGGCGTGACATTGATCTCGTGGGCTTCGGCGAGATCATAATCGCCGCTACGCGCGCGTATTCCCAATCGGGCAGCCATCGTGCTACTCCGCAGCGCGTGCGGCGCGAGGCGCCCGCCGGCCGCCTTCAAGACTTCCGTGGCGGCTGATCAGCAGCAGCACCTGCGCCGAAGCGTCGCCGAGCAGCGCACGATACGCTGCGATCGAACGCGCCAGATAATTGTAGATCACGACCGCAGGGATTGCCGCGACCAGGCCGAGTGCCGTCGCCAGCAGTGCTTCGGCGATGCCCGGCGCGACCACGGCAAGGTTGGTCGTGTGCGCCTCGGAGATGCCGATAAAGGAATTCATGATGCCCCACACCGTGCCGAACAGTCCGACAAAAGGCGCGGTGGCGCCGATGGTCGCGAGCACGCCGGTGCCGCGCGCAATCCGTCGCGACATCGCAGCCTCGACCCGCTCCAGCCGCAGCGCGATGCGCTCCTTTAAGGCGTCATCGATAATGCCGTCGGACAGCGCGGCTTCGCGCGCCGCGGATCGAATGATCTGCGCGACGGCATCCTTTCCATCCAGGCTGTCACGCTCGACGTCCGCCAGCGTGGTGTCGCTTTCGAGCAGGCCGAGGTGGCGTTTAGCAGCGTTGGTGGCGCGGCGAAGTTCGATGGTCTTGGCCAGCCACACCGTCCACGTCGCCAGCGACGCAAGGGCGAGGCCGATCATTACCGCCTTCACCACGATGTCGGCATTTACGAACATGCCCCACGGCGACAGATTGCGCGGCAGCAATACGGCATCGGTTGCAGCGCCGGCAGCGGCTGGCCACAAGGCGATGGACAGCGCGGTCAAGGCGCGGGCCTTTCGGAAATACCGGGCTTTCGCATTCATTTTTGTTCGCCGCATCGTCAGACTTTACAGAAGATGACGAAGTCTGTGCGGCTTTCTTTGGGCGAGAAATCCGCTTGTGCATCGCCGCGGAGAGCCAGCTATAGCTTCACCCGGATGCCCGCATAGACGGCGAAGGGCTGGCCCGGAACCTCGGTGCGCTGGTCGGTCAAGACGATCGGCAGGCCCGCCTTCGCCGTTCCCTGAGGCTCGAAATAGGTGCCGAACAACGCGTATTTGTTGTTGAACAGATTGTTGACCACGGCAAACAGCGTGACGTTCTTGGTCGCCTGATAGGAGGTGTGAAGGTTCACGACCACGTAACCTGGCAGCTTCGGGTTCTGGTTGGCATCGTCGCCGACGAAGAATTTCGGTCCGACGGCGACCATGTCGCCACCGACTTTCCACTCCGGCGTGACCAGGTACTCCGCGCCGGCCTTGAATTGATGTTGCGGAATGCCGGGAATGCGGTCGCCTGTAACCACGTGGATGTTTCCGTCGGGGTCGGCCATCGGATTATTGGGTGAGGCAATATCCGCGGTGAAGCGATAAGTCGCGTCGATGAAGCTGTAGCCGGAATACACCAGCCAACGGTCCGATTTGTATTCGGTGGAGAGTTCGGCGCCCTGCCGCCGGGTCTGCGGAACGTTCTGGAAGAATCCGCGTCCCTGGATGAAGCTCGCCAGATTGACGATGTCGTTATCGCTGTCGGTGCGGTACAGGCCGGCTTTCCACTGCAACGACCCGCCCCACAACGGCGCCGTACCGCGCAGGCCGGCTTCATAGGTGTGGCCGACCACCTGCTGCAGCGGCGGATCGGACACCAAAAAGCTTTCCAGCAGGCACGGCTTGGTGGGGTTGGAGCAACCAAGCTCCAGCGGCGTCGGCGCGCGGTTGGACTCCGAATAGCTGCCATAAGCGGTGATCCACGGCGCGATCTTGTAGGTTGCGCCGACCACCGGATTGAAACGCGAGAAGGTCGAGTCGCTGTTCAGATCCGGACTCGTGCCCATGACGTCCAGTACCGAGATCTTGGCGATGTTGTAGCGCCCGCCGGCGGTGGCGGCGAGCTTGTCGGTGATGTCGAAGGTGTCGGTCGTGTAGATTCCGTAATAGGTGTTCTTGGTGTTGATGCCGACCGGCGTGTAGCCGACATTGCCGAGCGTGTGGATGATCGAGCCGTTGCCCGGGATCGCCGGATTGATGCCGATATTCAGGTCCGGCGAAATGAAGCCCAGCGTGCTGTTGGCGTTGAACGCCGAGTTGCCGTTGTCGATGCTGGCCCCGAACACGAAATGATTGCCGTGGCCGAAAATCTTGTCGTCGTTGGTCGCCTGCAACGATCCGCCGAACGTCTTCGATTGCGTATCGGTCCGGTCGATCGTGCCATAAGGCACCGTCGCGCAGGTATTTCCTGCACCGGCCGGGCACGGAATCGGCTGGTTATTGGCATTGAGGATCACGAACTGGTTGCGAAACGCCAGCGCGGCCGCGCCGACAAAGGGCACCGGGCGGGCAAATCCGTCATCTTCAATACACAATGATCCCGGGAAGGAAGAAGCGGCGCTGCAACGTTCAATGTCGGCATCGTTGCCGTCGACATGGGTCTGGTGAAACAGGCGGGTGTACAGATTGCCTTGCAGCGACCAGGTGTCGGTCAAGGCGTATTTGCCGTTGACGCCAACCGTCGCCATCTCGTTCCTGGTTGTCTGCGGGGTGGTATAGATCGAGTTCCAGCTTTGATTAAGCAACTGGATCGGGGTCGCGGCGGCGACGCCAAAGGACGTCGACGCCAGCGAACTGAAGATGTGAAATTCGGCGCGGTCGTCGCGCCAGCCGACGTCGCCATAGAAGCGGCCGAGATTGGCCGGCGACGCTTTCCGCCAGCCATCATCGTGAATGGCCTGCGCTGCAATATAGCTGCTCCAGTTTCCCGACTGAGCGCCATATTGCATGGCCCCCTGAACGCGCCCGTAAGATCCGCCTTGCAGTTCCTGCTCAAAGCCCTGCCAGGTAAAGCCGTTCTTCATCTGCAGGCTGATCGCGCCGCCGAGCGCATTGAGGCCGAAGACCGGATTGCCCGTGAGGACGTCGGCGCGCTGGATCGCGTTGGTCGGGATCAAATCCCAGTTCACCGTATCGCCGAACGACTCATTGATGCGGACGCCGTTCATGTAAACCGCGAGGCCTTGCGGCGTGCCCTGCGCCGGCGAAGCAGCGAAGCCGCGGTAGCGGATTTCCTGCTGGGCGCCGTTGCCATTGGGATCGGAGAGCGTAACGCCGGGAATACGCCGGAACAGCGTGTCCGTGGGGTTAGCCGAATAGGTGCGCTGGAAATCGGCCGCATCGACCGAAGAGGTCGTGGAGGGAATCTTGTCGCGATCGACGCCTGAGCCCTGCAGCGGCGTGTTGGCGATGACCTGAATTGCAGGAAGCTCCTGTTCCTGTGCAAGGGCCGTAGCGGACAGTGCCGCGATACAAATAGCCGCCATTGGGTACACAACCCCGAATGCACGTGCGATACGCGACAAGCAATTTCTTGCAGCTGGCTTTTCACTGCGAACCATGGGCGCCCACCCTTCCTGACGGTTTCGTCGTTGTACCCGACGAAATTCGGCAAGTTGCCTCAAAGACTGTAGGAGCGGCGCCGATCAGGCAAACAAAAAACAACCACACCAAGCGGGAATGATTGTCCCGGGATTCGGGAAAAATTCCCGATTTGGTAAAACTTGACGGACAACGGACCCGACGAAAAAAACCGTCCGGAGCGGCTGCCTCGGACGGGGAAAGTCAACGTGGTAGCAGCACAGCGCCGCCGATTGAAACGTATCACTGCGCGCAGAATTGGAAAAACAGCACGCTTTGGGCGGGAATATTTCCCGGGCGGGGCGAACCCTGCGCACGATAGCGCGATCGCGAAGGGGTGACAGGTTTCGGCAAAGACCCTAAGCGCACACAAGACCTCCCTCTCCTCTTCACAACCATTATAAGTTGTGAGACGTTGGGAAATTGCTGCAGCTGGACATATTAGGCATGTGATTATCGAGGTATGGTATTTTTTCGCGCCGCCGACAGTTGTGCGACAGGCGGGGACTACCTTGGCAGCGGTGTCCCTGATGGGTTGCGCGCAGGTCGCTAAGGGTCGGCCAAGTGAGGCACGCGCCGAACGAATGAAGATGGTCGCGAAGGCCATTCTGGAATCAGACAGGTCTTGGACGCCGGTTTTTTCACCGTCGATACGTTTGAAATCGTTGGATTTGGGATGGAGTAACTTGGTTTCGAGGCTCGCACCTCCGGAGTTCAGCCCGGGTCCTCCAACCTCGAATGCTTGCGGCATGCACCGTTTTCAAATGAAGCTGTTTGATGAGCCTGACAAGCCGGCCAATGAATTCGCGGTGCTGCTTGATCCGCAGCCGGCAGGCGATCCGGTGAAACCGATCCGACATTCTCGCTCGCCTGCGCAGTGTTCGCAGCAAGCCCCGATCACTATGCATAATTAAACGAGGTAAGGACATTCATCGATGCGTAGCCGATATTTGCGCTGGTCTTTGCAGTTGATCGCTTTTGTTCTTTTCATTTCGGCCGCCGCGGCTCAAATGGCTCCTACAGAGCCCGCCGCGATCGACTGGAAGGCAGCCATCGAGGAATACAAGAACCAGGCTGGGGACAACCTCGCAGCGCTACGCAATATCCCGTCGATCAAGGAGCAAGTTGCGCGCGGACGCGCGGTCGACGGGCTCAACCCGGACACCCAGCAGGACCTTGCGACCATCAACGCGCTGATATTCCCAATACGGCCAAAGATTGCATTCGCGGGATCGCCAGTACTACTTCCATTCGATGTCAGGAAGCTGTCCGATGATTTTCTTCGCACCGGCTCATCGCAGGGTGCCGAGAAATCGGCGGTGTATTTCGGCAAGTTCAAATCCCTGGCGTTTCACCCGGGACCCTACGGTTATCGCGCCTATTTTGGACTGAAAAATAGTTCCACGGTCATGGTTTCGGGATCAAGCCTCTTCTACAAGATCCCCAGTATAGACCCGTTACCCCCGCTAAAGCCCTGCGCGGACTTCATCGCGGATGCGAGAAAGGCAAGCTCAAATGCGAACGCGCGAAACAATTCCTTCAAAGACCTTGAACAATATGAACGCGATATTGGCGAAACCGGGGCTGGGAACTTCCGTGACATCGAGGCCGCTGTACCCTGCACGTTTGCAGGGGCATTGGTGGAAGTGAATATTCTTTGTGACGAGGTAGGCGATCCGGATTGCCACGTGAAGGATTTGGCTCTGGAGATCATCGCCAGGCTGACGTTTGTCGGCGGCGCGCCACGCGGTCAGCAGACCGCCAAGGTTAATGATCCGATACAGCGACTTGGCAAGGAAGTAAACGATCTGGCAAACGCGGTCAAAAGCAGCGGAAAAGCAATGAAGATCTATGGCGACCCCGGGGACATTATTCCGTTTTCAGGTGTTAAGGGTGCAGGCGGATCAAAGGACAGTAACGTATACGGCCCCATCCTATTTCCAACTGACATGTCTGCGGTCGGCCAAACGGTGGTTTATCGAATACACGAAGAGTGTCAGGAGGGAGAAACAGACGGTGGGACCTCCTGCAAAACGCCGGACGGGTTCACGATTGCAAAAAGTGCGCCGGACGAATGGAGAGATAATTTTTGCGAGATGAGGGCAACGGGGACTCTGTTTACGTGCCCCGAAGGCAAAGGCCACGCAGGCCAAGACATGTGGGGAGAAAAGTGGAAGGATTCTACGATCAAACATCCGCTACGTGCTGCGCTGGACGCTATCGCATTCCGCCGGTTCCCGACGCAGCCCGCCGTGACTTTGTCAGACGTGAATGGCTCGAACATCGATTACATCTACAGACATATGAAACCGACTGAGCTTGACGCGATCATCGGTACGGCTGGCCCACATGAAGTGAAGCGGGGCTGCATTCTTGCCCACGCTGATCGTCTTATGAGGGTGGAAAAGAACGGGCCTCTGTCGGATGGGAACGTTCGATTTGGCGCGACGGCCATACATCTCCATTTCGAAATCCGCGTTCCGACACGCGCCGGTTACCAGAATGTTTCGCCATACCAAACCATCGTGCACGCGCATCGTGCGAGCGCCGCCGGCGTGGACACGTCCAAGGCGGAAAACGGTCGATGCGCGAAATCATAGGGAGGATTGCGCGCGACGGCGCCAGTGCCCCCTCGCAAGAGTAATGCGTCACGGCGCGAGCGCCAGGGAGCGAACGATATTGGAATCGTTCCCCCTGGAACAAGCCGGACGGCTCGGAATTAACGCCTTATGAGCAAAGAGAAACCCGGCGACGATCCGCGCCAGCAAACGGACGAAAAGAACACCAAGCAGACCGACAAACCGTGGAATGGCCCGGTCGAAAAAGAACAGCGGTCCGACGGCGCGCCCAAGCCTGATTTAGAGAAGTGGCACGATACCAACACTCACTGAGAGAGCGAGACAATGGCCGTCAATCGGCCGCCCGGTATGGCGTTTGCGCCATAATACCGCGTTTCAGCCGCTATCCCGCAAAACCAGTTCAAAACCGAGATCGACATGGCGCGGCCCGCTGCGCGTCAGCATCAGCTTGGCGGCGGTGCGGCCGATGGCGTCGCCATGAACGCGGATGGTGCTCAGGCTCGGGGCGATCAGACGGCCCATTTCGAGATCGCCGAGGCCGATGACCGCGACCGGCTGCCGCGCGGCCGTGTCGTTTCGCAATAATCCGGCCGTTCGCAAGCCGCACATGAAGCCGATCGCATGTGCATCGTTGGCCGCGAACACGGCATCGACGCCGGGCAATTCCGCCGGCGCGGCAACACTGCCGGAGGCGTTGCGGTCCAGGATCAACCGGCGCGGGGCTTTCGCCCCAGCAGCTTGCGCGGTGTCGTCGAATCCATGCCATCGGCGTGTCGCGCGCGGATCGTCGCCGCCGATGAACGCCAGGCTTTGGCGGCCTTGCGCCAGCAGATGCCGCGCGACCGCGCCGCCGGCGGCATAATTGTCAAATCCGGCGACGGCGTCGAGCGGCGCGGCCGGAAGATCCCAGGTCTCCACGATCGGAATACCGGCACGCCGCAGCAGCCGCGCGCCGTCATCCGTCGCCGGCGAGCCTACCATGATCAGCGCCTCCGGGCGCCGCGACAGCAGCGCCCGGAGCATATGATCTTCGCGCGCGGCATCATAACGCGACTGCGCCAGGATCACGGCATAGCCGAGCGGCTCCAGCTCATCGGACAGGCCCTGCACGGTGTCGGCAAATATCGAATTGGCGATCGTCGGCACCAGCACGCCGACCGAGCCGGTGCGGGCGCTGGCCAGCGCGCCGGCCACCTGGTTTCGCACATACCCCAATTCCCGCATCGCCGCCTCGACCCGCCTCCGGGTTTCCGGCGCGACGAGACCGGGCAGGCGCACAACGCGGCTGACGGTGATCGCCGATACGCCGGCCAGTCTGGCCACGGCGGATAGCGTTGGCACGGATCGCAGCTCGTCAGATTCTGGGGTGCTCATCAAAGTCAACTTAGCCAATGCAGATCAGGAATACACGATTCTGCCTTGTCTAAGGCAAATGACAGCGCTAACATCAGTCATGATAGCGCAACCAGGAGACGACCGGTATGATTTCTGAGAAGGATGTGCAGACCTACAAACGCGACGGCGTCATCGTGGTGCCCGAGGTGCTGGACGCGACGACGCTCGGCCAGGTGCGCGCTGTAATCGGGGAGCTGGTTGCGGGGTCGGCCAAAATCCTCGAACACACCGATGTCTATGACCTCGAGCCCGGCCATACTGCGGAAAGCCCGCGGGTGCGCCGGATCAAGACGCCGCACAAGGTGCACGCGCTGTTCGACCAGATTGTGCGGTCCCCGGCCGTGCTCGACATCCTGAAGAAGCTGCTGGGCCCGGGCTTACGGCTGCACGGCTCCAAGCTCAACATGAAGTCGGCGCAATACGGCTCGCCGGTGGAATGGCATCAGGACTGGGCGTTCTATCCGCACACCAATGACGACGTGCTCGCCATCGGCGTGCTGCTGGACGATTGCGACCTCAGCAACGGACCGATGCTGGTCACCCCCGGCACGCATACCAGCGAGGTTTGGAACCATCACGGCGAGGACGGCTGCTTTGCCGGCCTGATCGACCCGGATCTCATCAAGAGCGAAATCGAACGCGCGGTGCCCTGCATGGGCCGCGCCGGCAGCATGTCATTCCATCACGTCCGCGCCCTGCACGGCTCGGCCATGAACACGTCGGACCGGCCTCGCAATCTGCTGCTGTACGAGGTCGCGGCAAGCGACGCCTGGCCGCTGATGGGCGTGAAGGATTTCGACGAGTTCAACAGCCGCCTGCTGTTGGGCGATCCGGTGCTGGCGCCGCGCATGACCAACGTTCCGGTGCGGATTCCGCTGCCTCCTGCAAAGCGGCAGGGGTCGATCTACGAAACCCAGTCCGCGGCGAAGAAATCCTATTTTACCCGCGCGGCATGAGCTTTGCGACCGCACCCGCGTGATGCGCGGGTGCTCGCGACAAGCAATGACAAAAAATCAAAACGGGGAAACGATGACGCAGATCATATCCGATAGTGCCGATCGCTCGCGCCTGCGCGTGATCCTTGCAGCCAGCATCGGCTCCGCGCTCGAATGGTACGACTTCTTCCTCTACGGCACCGCCGCGGCGCTGGTGTTCGGGGAGTTGTTCTTTCCCAAAAGCGATCCGGTGGTCGGCACGCTGCTGGCGTTCCTGACCTTCGGCGTTGGCTTTGTGGTGCGGCCGCTCGGCGGCATTCTGTTCGGCATCATGGGCGACCGGTTTGGGCGAAAACCCGTGCTGGTGGCGACTTTGCTGATGATCGGCGTCGGTACCACGCTGATCGGCCTGCTGCCGACCTACGCGCAGATCGGCTACTGGGCGCCGGCACTGCTGGTTGCCATGCGCGTCGTGCAAGGATTGGGAGCCGGCGCCGAATATGGAGGCGCGGTGATTTTCCTTGTGGAGAATGCGCCGCCCAGGCATCGCGGCTTCTGGGGCAGTTTTGCCCCGCTCGGCGTATCGGTCGGCAATCTGCTCGCGGCCGGCGCCTTCGCGCTCGTCACCCTGCTGCCGCGCGAGGATCTGATGTCATGGGGCTGGCGGTTGCCGTTCCTGGCGAGCTTCCTGCTGATCATGGTCGGCATCTACGTTCGCCTGAAGATAACGGAAACGCCGGTGTTTACCGAAGCCGTGGTCGCGCGCGGCAAGATCGAACGCAATCCGGCGATGGAAGCGCTGAAGCGGCATCCGCGGAATTTCTTCGTGGTGCTCGGGGCGCGGCTGGCTGAAAACGGCCTCGGCTATCTGTTTCCGGTGTTCGGCCTCAGCTACGTCATCACCACGCTGGGCGTGCCGAAGGCCGATGCCCTGAGCGCGCTGATGCTCGCCTTCGTCATTGAACTGTTCACGATCGTGGGCTTCGCCTCGCTCTCCGACCGCATCGGACGGCGGCCGGTCTACATCTTCGGGGCGCTGGCCGGCATCGTCTGGGCCTTCCCGTTCTTTCTCCTGGTCGGCACCAAGGAATGGATCTGGATCGCGGTCGCCTTCATCGGCGCACGCGCCGTGGTGACGGCGGCGATGTTCGGACCGCAGGCCGCCTATTTCGCCGAACTGTTTCCACCACAGCGGCGCTTCGCCGGATTCGCCTTTGCCCGCGAACTGGGGTCGCTGCTGGCCGGCGGACCGGCGCCGTTCGTGGCGGCGGCGCTGGTGGCCGCGTTCGGAAGCTGGTGGCCGGTGGCCTGCTACGCGGCCGTGCTGGCGGCGTTGACAGCCTTCGCGGTCTGGTGCGGTCCGGAAACCTATGAGGAAAGCATCACGGTCGACAACACTGCCGACGGCGTCGCGATGCGGGCAGCGGCGCCGTTGCAGGCTTAAGGCCATGAGGACGAAATCTTAACGCCGGTTGAAGGGCTTAAGCTGCATGCCCGGCTGCTGGCGCCGGAATTGACGAGTCTTGCGGCAAACTCGGGCGCGTTGCGGCGAACTGAAGGCAAGCCGCGGCCTCGCAGCGCGCCGGCGGGACGAAAAAGCGCGCCGTGTGAAGTGGTTAGGCCGCCTGGCGCGGCGTGCAGCCGCGCACGCTCCCGGTTTTTTCAAGCGGCACGGGCAAGTCGCCCCTGTCCGCCTGCCGCGAAGATGAAAACCGTCGTTCTAGTTCACGGAATTCGGACTCGCGCCTGGTGGCTGTGGCTGTGACCTGTCGTCATTGCGAGCGAAGCAAAGCAATCCAGACTGTTGACACAGACTGGATTGCTTCGTCGCTGCGCTCCTCGCAATGACGACAATCACGCCGCGAGCACTTCGCCGATCCGGCTTCGAATGAGCTCGCGTTCTTCGCGGCCGGTGCCACCGTCAAAGCTGACATCGTAGGCGATCATCGCGGGGCGCTTCATCACCACGATGCGGTCGCCGATCTCCAGCGCCTCGCTGATCGAATGGGTGATGAACACGGCGGTCTTGCCGTTTTCCTTGACCAGCCGGACGAATTCCGCGCGCAGCCGTCCCGCGGTCGATTCATCCAGCGCGGAGAATGGCTCGTCGCAGAGCAGGAGTTTGGCGTTGGTTGCAAACGCACGCGCGATCGAGACGCGCTGGCGCATGCCGCCGGACAGCGCGTGCGGAAAGTCGTGCTCGTGGCCGCCGAGCCCGAGTTTTGTAAGCCACAGCTGCGCGGTCTCGCGCCGCTCGGCCGCGGGCAGATCCAGCATCTCGAGGCCGAGCTCGACATTCTGGATCGCGCTTCGCCATGGCAGCAGCCGGTCGTTCTGAAACACGATCGCGATTCTGCCGCGAAACGAATCGAAATCTGCGAAGGGATCGCGTCCGTCAACGCGCACCGTGCCGCTGGTCGGCTCGGTCAAGCCCGCGATCATGTTGAAGATCGTCGATTTGCCACAGCCGGTCTTGCCGAGCAGCGCCAGCATCTGGCCGGGGCGAACGTCGAGATTGAGGTCGTCCACCGCCCGATATGCCGTATCGGTGCCGACCTTGCCGAATACCTTGGATACGCGGTCGAGGTGAATAACGGCCTCGGCGTCGGTCATATCGCCCGCTCCGACACGGCGCGATAGCGAAATACCGTATTTTCAACCAGCGTCAGCGCGCCCTGCACGAGCAATACGAAGAACACCAGCTGCAGCGTCCAGGCCAGCGCGCCAGCCATGTCGAACAGTTGCTGCTGCTGCAGCAATTGATAGCCGACGCCGCCGGTGGCGCCGACCAGCTCGGCGACCACGACGACGCGCGAGGCGTTGCCGAGATTGACTTTCCACGCCGTCAGAATGTCCGGCAGGATCGCCGGCGCGATCATCACCCGGAACAGTTTTGCCCGGGTCGGGCGGAAGCTGAATACCATCTCGATCAGGTCGCGCGACATTCCGCGCAGGGCGCCCAGCACCTGAAACGTGAATGCAGGCAGCGTGGTGATCACCATGATGAAGAGAATGCGGAACTCGACGCCATGAAACCAGATGATGGCGAACACCACCCAGGACAGCGCGGGGATGCCCTGGAATAGCGTCAGGATCGGCGACAGGAAATTGTCGGCGGCGCGGGAGCGGAACATCGACAGCGCCAGCGCCCCGCCGATGACGAATGCACCGGCAAGTCCGGCCAGGATGCGCAGGATCGTCGCCAGCACGTCGGCGAACATCGTGCCGCTGGAAAAGATCTCGATGCAGCGCCAGAACACGTCGATCAGCGACGGAAACAGGAAGCGCGGAAAGAACAGCGAAGCGAATTGCCAGAGCAGGATCACCACGACGAACGGCAGCACCGACGACCCGACCCGTTTCAGCGCCGCGAGCAACGCGATTGCCAGCGGCGATAATCCGGCTTGGGGCGCGGTCTCGCTCATTTGCCCGGCGCCCGATAGATCGTCGAAGCGGAGGGATCGGTGGGCAGGAAGGCGATCGATTTTCCCGCCGAATAGACCAGGCTGATTTCCTTGGCCACGTCGGACGCCCACTGCACATTCATGCCGAGCCGGTCATTGGCGCGAATGAGTTCGGCGATCGCTTTGTGGTCGTCCGGCGTTCCCTTCGGCAAGATCAATTTGGCTGCGTCCTCGGGATGCGCCGTGACCCATTCGGACGCTTCCTTGTACGCCGCGTACAGTTTCGGGATCAGCTTCTGGTTCTTTTCGGCCCAGGCCACGTGTGCGGCGACGCCGAGATAGGGAATATTGCGACTGCCGGTGAACTTCTTCCAGCTGTCGGCAATCGCGATGTCGATGGTTCGCATGTCGCCCTTCTTCGACAATAGCGTGGTATAGGCCGGCTCCCAGAGCTGTACCGCCGCTGCGCGATCCGCCAGCGCGTAGCCGATCAGGCCCGGGGTAGCGGTGTTGATCACCGAAAATTTCGCGGTATCGGCGCCGAGCTGCCGCGCGAACCAGTCGAACATCACCCAGTTGGTGGTGCCCTTGGCCGCCGCGACCTCCTTGCCTTCGAGGTCCTTCAGTGTCTTGACGTCCGGCCGCGATGTCACGACGGCGCCCCAGAAATCGAACAGGTTGAACAGATAGGTGACCTTGACGCCGCGGACATCGGCAAGGCCGACCGTCAGCAGCGATGCGCTGCCGCCGAGCTGGAATTCGCCGGAATTGAACTGCGCGGTGTAGGCATCGGGCGTGCGTTCCTCGAACTTGATCGCAAGGCCGTTCTTCTCGTCCAGCTTTTGCGCCTTGATCACCGGCGGCAGAAACGCGCCGAGCGAGGGCGGGCCGAATATCACGATGGACAACGGCTCCGGCGCTTGTGCACGGGATGCCGCCGGGAAAACTGCCCCGATGCAAACAAGGATCGCGAAAATTCTGTTCATGACCACTCTCCGGATTCCTGCTGTCTCGATCTACACCGCATTCTCACAGGCCGAACAGGCGCTGTGCAAGGCGACCATTGATCGCGGCGCGCTCGCTGTCCGAAAAACCGGTTTCGCCGACAATCTTCAGCGGCGCGAGGTCACCGATCGGAAACGGCATGTCCGATCCCATCATGATTCGGTCAACGCCGACGATATCGGCGAGATAGCGCAGCGCGCGCGGGTCCTGCACGATGGTGTCGTAATACATCGCCGCCAGCGCCGCATCGGGATCGCCGAGTTTTTCCTTGTCGAGCGAATAGTTCCGTCGCAGCCGTCCGATCACATAAGGCAGCGCCGCGCCGCCGATCCCGGCCACGATCTTCGCATTGGCAAAGCGCGTGACGTGACCGGCGTAGATCAGCCGCGACATCGCGATCAGCGTGTCGGTGATGCGCCCCACGGCGTTGGCCATGCCGTAATCGTGCACGCGGTCGTCGCCGCTTTCGAACACCGGATGAATGAAGACCACCGAGCCGAGTTCGTTGGCGGCCTCCCAGAACGGCTTTAGCGCGGGATCGTCCAGCACGCCGCCCTTGCCCTTGGGCTGCGTTCCGATCATCGCGCCCTTGAAGCCCGCGGCGTGCGCTTCGCGCAGCACCTCGGCGGCGCGGGCGCCGTGCTGCAATGGTACTGTCGCCAAGGCCACGAACCGCGGTTCGCTCTTTGCGGTTTGCGCCAGATGCGTGTTGATCAGGCGCGACCATGCCGCGCCCTCTTCCGCCGGGACTTCATAAGCGAACATGTCGAGCCAGCCGCCGACCACCTGGCGTTCGATCTTCTGCTCATCCATCCATTTCAGGCGCGCCGGCAGATCGCTCAGCGGTTTTGACACCGGGCGCGTCGGCTTAGCCCCGGCAAAGCTGAAGCCGAGGCTGCCGCCGTCCTCGATCAGCCGGATCGACGGAAAGTGCGAGGCCTGCGCGCGGATCGCATCCAGCAGGCTGGGCGGCACCAGATGGGCGTGGCAGTCGATGATCATTTCATTTGCTCTTGCTTGCCGTGTTGCGCGCCGGCGATGGCATCGCCGATCACGGAAATGCGGATCGGAAGCTTGCTGAAGGAGATGCCCAGCGGCGCCACGCAGTCGTTGACCGCGCTGGAGATCGCCGCGGGCGCGCCGAGATAGCCGCTTTCGCCGGAGCCCTTCTGCCCGAACACCGTGTAGGGCGACGGCGTGCAATGATGCACGATCTCGACTTCCGGGACCTCATGCGCGGACGGCAGCGGGTAATCCATGAAGCTCTGGGTGATCAACTGTCCCTCGTCATTGTAGACGAATTCCTCCAGCAGCGCGGCGCCGAGGCCATGCGCGACGCCGCCCAGCGTCATGCCTCTGACGATATGCGGATTGATGACGGTGCCGCAGTCGTGGCCGATCACATAGCGCTTGATTTCCGGCTTGCCGAGCGCGGGGTCGATCGCCATCAGCACCACATGAAACTCGAAGGAGTGGCACGGATACATCTGCACGCGGCCGTCTTTCGGCAGTTTGCCGCCGGTCGGCACCTGCATCACATGCGTGCTCTCGAGGCCGGGCTCCATGCCCTCAGGCAAAAGATGATAGTTGCGATGCGCGATGTTGACGATGTCGGCCCAGCCGAGCTGTTTGCCGTCCTTCGGATTGGTGACGCTGCCTGAGGCGTAAACCACCTTGTCCTCGCCGGCGCCGAATTGATGCGCGGCGATCCGCGTCAGCTTTGCCTTCAATTTCTGCGCCGCATGAAACGCCGCGCCGCCCAGCATGATCGCCATCCGGCTGCCGACCGGCGAGTTGGACGGCAGGCACGCCAGCGAATCCGGCCGGATCACCCGGATCAGATCCGGCTCGATCTGCAGCACTTCGCCGATTACCGTGGCGACCAGGGTTTCGTGGCCCTGCCCCGACGAGGTGTTGTGGATCGTGACGGTGACGAAGCCGAGCGCGTCGATGACGATACGGCAGGAATCCATCCAGGTCGTTGTAGTGTTCTTTTCATTGAGCAGCGGCTCGAACGCGGAGTTGGCGCCGCTCGGCTCCAGGCACGCCGCGATGCCGATGCCGGCCAGCATCCCGGAGCCGCGTAAGCGCTCGCGCTCCTGCTCCATCGCGGCGAAATCGATGTGGGCGAACACCTTGTCGACCACGGTGTGATAGTCGCCGCTGTCATACGTGCTGCCGCTTGGGATCAGATACGGGAATTCTTCCTCGCGGATAAAGTTGCGGCGGCGGACCTCGATGCGTTCGAGCCCGACCGCCGCGGCAACCTTGTCCATCGCGGTCTCGATCGCATAGTTGGTCGGCGCCTGCCCAAAACCGCGCACGGCTTCCTGCACCGCCTTGTTGGTCGTGACCGACTGCGCGCGATATTGCACGCTTTCGATTTTGTATGGCCCGACGATGGCGCCGATCGGCTTGCCCAGTTGAAACGGCGCCCGGCCGGCATAGGCGCCGGCGTTATCCAGCGCCTTCATCTTCATCGACCTGACGATGCCGTCGTCGTTGAAGGCCACATCGACGTCGAAAATGCGCTCCGGGCCGTGGGCATCGCCGCCGCTCATATTGTCGAGCCGGTCCTCGATCAGGCGTACCGGACGGCCGAGCCGCCGCGCCAGATGCCCCACCAGCACGGTCTGCTTGATGCCGCGTTTGACGCCGTAGCTGCCGCCGACGTCGACATCCTGGTGCACGCGCACGCCGTTGGCGGGGATCCGCAGCGCGCGGGCGATCTGGTCGGGATATTTCGGCATCTGGATCGAGGCCCATACGTCCAGCATTTCGCGCCAGGGATCCCAGGACGCGGCGACGCCAAATGTTTCGATCGGGACGGTCGAACTGCGCCCCCAGGTCACGCGGAACGACAGATGCCGCGGGCTTTCCGCGAAATGCTTTTCCACTTCGCCCCAGACAAAAGTGCGGTCGAGCAGCACGTTGGAACCGTGTGCGGGGTGCACCGGCGGACTGTCCAGGTCCAATGCATCTTCCGCGTTCAGCACGAATGGCAGAGGCTCGTAGACGACGCGCACCTGTTCGATCGCATCTTCCGCAAGTGCGCGGCTCTCTGCTACGACGGCGGCAACCCACTCGCCGGCATAACGCGTCTGTCCGACCGCCAGCGGATGCCGCCGCACCCTGGGCGTATCGAGCCCGTTCATCAAGGGATCGGTGGCGGCCGCAAGTTCATCGCCTGCGAGCACGTAGTGCACGCCCGGCATCGCCAATGCCGCCGAGGCATCGATCGAGACGATGCGCGCCGCCGGATGCTGCGACGGCAGCACCGCGACATGCAGCATGCCTTCGAGCGCGACGTCGGCGACGAAGCGGCCCTGTCCCGCCACGAAGCGGCGGTCTTCGCGGACGCGCCGGTTGGTGGAGACGAACCGGAAGGCTAAGGGATCGGGGCTCATCTCGCCTCCTCGGCCGGCTCATCGGCTTCCGCGGCCTCGAGCACGCCCTCCACGGGAGCATCGCGTTCCGCGGTCGCGTCGTGCGGGACGCCATGATGCGGCTGCGGAGTATTGGCCTTGCGCAGCCGGTCGGCGGCGAATTGCACCGCCTCGATGATCTGGCCGTAGCCGGTGCAGCGGCAGATATTGCCCGAGATCGCCTCGACGATATCCTCGCGTGTTGGCGTCAGCGTATTCTGCAGCAGCGCATGTGCCGATAGAATCATGCCGGGCGTGCAGTACCCGCATTGCAGCCCGTGGGTTTCGCAGAACGCGTCCTGGATCACGCTGAGCTCGCCCGGCGCGGGCGAAAGTCCCTCGATGGTGGTGATCTCGTAGCCGTCGGCCTGCACGGCGAACATCAGGCAGGAGCGTATCGGTTCGCCATCGAGCAGCACGGTACAGGCGCCGCAGACGCCGTGCTCGCAGCCGGCATGGGCGCCGCTCAGCAGGAAATTCTCGCGCAGCGTATCGAGCAGCGTCTTGCGCGGCTCAAGGTCGGCCTTGCGGCGGGCGCCGTTGATGCGCAACTCGATTTTCATCGCAGGCCTTCCGCCCGTTTGGCGGCCGCGTCGGCGCGGGCTTGTTCGAGCGCGCGAATGCACAGCGTGACGGCGACGCGGCGCCGATACGCGGCGCTGGCGTGCAGATCGCCGGTCGCTTCCAGTTCGTGCGACGCGGCATTGACCGCGTCGGATAAGGACGCCGCATCCAGCCTGCTGCCGATCAGCGGCGACGCATCGAGCCGCAACGGGCGATCGCCGACGCCGCCCAGGCCCAGCGCGACATCGATGCAGCGGTCCTCTTCGTCGAGCGCGACCTGCGCCACGGCGGCGACAAAGGCAAAATCCGACCGGCGCGCGCTGACCTCGAAAAAGCCCACGCCGATGCGCTGCTGCGGCCAGACCGGAAACCGGATCGCGCTGATGCAATCGCCCTGCCCGATCGTGGTCTGCATCGGCCCGACAATGAAATCATGCGCGGCCACCGCAATCGGGCCCTCGGCGGTCGCCAGCATGATCTCGGCGCCGAGCGTTACCGCCACAAGCGGAATCTCTGCCGATGGATCGGCGTTGGCGATCGATCCGCCGACGGTGCCGCGATTGCGCGTCGGCGGATGGCCGACCCACGGCAGCACCCGCGCCAGCATCGGCACCGACGCCCGTATGACAGGGTCGCGCTCCGCCAGTGCCTGCCGCGTCGTCGCGCCGACCAGGATTGCGCCTGCTTCGGCGCGGATTCCCGCAAGCTCCGGTAGCCGCAGGATATCGATCAACCTGGCCGGGCGCGCCAGCCGCATCGCAAGCATCGGCACCAGCGTTTGTCCGCCGGCGATCAGGCGCGCATCCTCGTCGGCGCTGAGCAATGCGCAGGCCTCGGCAAGCGACGCCGGCCTGACATAGTCGAAAGCCGCAGGTTTCATGAGCTGGCAGGGCAGCAAGCCGGATAACGTGTCAGGGCCGCAACGTCGCGGCGAGGCCCGCCGCGCAGGGCATCGGCACGGCCCTCGGCATTCCCGCAGTCCCGGATTTCGTGGATCAACGCGTGTTCCCTTCCCGAACGGCTTGTAAATTCGCCGCCTTGCAGGAACGATAGAAGCCCCGGTCAGAAATTGTCAAACACAACTCAAGCAATCCAGCCAGGCATGCAGGCTGGCCAGTCCTTTTCCGAACCACACAACATTCCGCCGTCATCCTGAGGAGCCGCGCGCTTGCGCGGCGTCTCGAAGGATGGCCGCAGGCACTTGTGGCCATCCTTCGAGGCTCGCCGAAGGCGGCGAGCGCCTCAGGATGACGGCGGGGTTGGTTGGCGGCAGATGTGAATCCAGCGGGGTTTTCATTGGCCAACGGACGGATGAAAATCAAAGCAAACCTTGCGCAAAACCATGCTAGCCCAGCGGTTGAAGCGTTGCCGTGCCGAGATCGCCGGTTACGACCAACGCGAAGTCCTGTGATTCGCGCAAGTTGGTGGCCGAAATCTGGATGTCGTAAATTCCGGCTGCCGCATTTGCAATACGCACGACCTGCACGTTGTTGTCGCGATCTATTTTCCCCAGCGAGCCCCGCAACTGGAAATTGCCGGTGAGCATTTCGCCCCCGCCTGATTTGCGCACCAGCAAAGCGACCTGGTTCTGCGCGCCGCGCGCCGGCCGGTCCGTGTAGGCAAGACAGACACGCAACGTCGCTCCGGCATTGACCTTCAAGGCAAAGCGCTGGACGTCGCCGGTGCGATTGAGTCGCCGCTCCTGGCTATTCCATTTGTCAAAGAAGGTAAGTGCGAGCGATGGGTTAGCCGGGTTCGGAATTGTCGTCGTCATGTCGACGCAACCGAACCCTTGATCGTAGTTGGCAGGCGGAACCTTGCCTTCCGGATTGCTCTGGTTTGCATCCTGGCCGGCCAGCCAGCGCGCGCCATTGATGATGGTGGCGCGCAGCAGCGCCGCCGACGGCTTGTGGTTATGCCTCTCCATATAGTATTGGCGTACGATAGCGGCACAGCCCGCGACCAACGGGGCCGCCATGCTGGTCCCGCCGCAATAGGCATATTTTGGATTGGAGGTGACGTCGCCCCAGTAGATCGCGCCGTCCGC
Organism: Bradyrhizobium sp.; assembly: GCF_036009065.1. GTDB lineage: Bacteria > Pseudomonadota > Alphaproteobacteria > Rhizobiales > Xanthobacteraceae > Bradyrhizobium. The sequence goes on from NZ_DASYMN010000328.1 coordinate 20,188, forward strand.
CGACGCCGACCTCGCCGAGATGATGTTGGTGCCGGGCGCCACCACGTCCGGTTTGATGCGCCGGTCGTCCGAAGGTCCGCGGCTGCTGAATGCCGCCAGCGACTCGGGATCGCCGGCCGTCGTTTCGTCGCCGATCGGCGCGTCCGGATACCAGGGCGAAAAATCGCGCCAGCTCTGCTTGCTCTTGCCGCCCTCGGTACGGTTGCTGCGGCTCGCGCCGACGGTCAGCACGTTCTTCGCTGTGCCGAGCGAGCAGATCGACAGCCAGTCGACGATCCCGGCCTGAGTGTTTTCGCGTTGGTCAGCCCGCCCTTCATTTCCCGCGGCCACGACCACCAGCATGTCCCGATTAGCGTGGATGAACTCGTCGATTTCCTCGGAATGGATCGGGTAGGTGGAGAAGGCCTTGGCGCCCCAACTGTTGTTGTGGATGCGCGCGCCCGCATCGTAGGCAGGTTGCAGCAAATCGTTGAGGTCGGCCGGCAACGCCCCCAGCGGCGAGCCATTGCGTTGCAGCGACTGAAAATACAGCTTGGCGGCGGGCGCGGTGCCCCGGTACTGCCCGTTGGATGCAGCCCCACTGCCGAGCACCGATCCCGCAACATGGGTGCCGTGGCCATGAAAGTCATCGGTCTTGCCGTCCGGGCCAAAGCCGATCGCGGCTGCAATGCGCCCGGCGAAATCCGGGTGCTGCTGATCAATGCCGGTATCGGCAACCGCGACGATCTGGCCGCTCCCATCCGGAAAACCGGACATCGCCGGCGGCGCGTCGAGCCTCAGCAGGACTCGCGCGAGGTCGTTGGCAAGCCTGGGTTCGACATATTGTTCCTGACGCTTCACCGCCGTGAGGTCGTCGATCTCAGTGCGCATCGGCGAATTCTCAGGCAAGGATATCCGAATCTTTTTCCGGCCGCTGGCCTCGATCGTCACATCGTGCGCCACCAGCCAGGTCTTGACTTCCTCGAGATCTTCCGGGCGGTGCAAGACAACGTCGTACTTCACCGGCTCGTGCGAAACCGCAGCTGTGCGTGCGAGCGTGGAAGTGACGGTCGCCCGGCTCGGCGAGGTATGTCTGCGATCATAGAGTTCCACGTCGGCGACAAAGCCGAGCTTGCGGACTTCAGTGACCTGATCGAACGTAAGGAACGCGGAGTAGAAGCCGTTCCGGAAGGAGTCCATGATTTGCACGCCGAGCCCGGCCAGTGCCGACAGATACTCCTGAAGCAACGGATCGGGAATGTGAATGAGGTAGACATTCGGCTGCGACAGATCGAGGTCGGGAATCGGAACGGGGTCGTCGACCCGCAACGAGGTCGAAAATACCGTGGAACGAGGCCGGCCCGACACCGGCCGCGCACTAAGGCCAGGGGTCTCCGGCCGAAGACTTTTCGCCCGTCCATCACTGTCGAGTTCGAACAAGGTCTCCACGACGAGGCCGCGCTCGCGCAGCTTTTGAATCGCGGCATCGTCGGCATCGCCCGAGACGAAGGCGGGCGTTCTCGTCGTATTGGCGGACAGCACTTCGGTTGCGTAATTGATTTGGCCGTCGTCCATTCCATAGGCCACGACGCGGTATTTCGTCTGGGCCGCGGACCCGGCCACAGTCTGCATGGTGGCCGCAGGACTCGCAGGCCCCTGAACCTCCGTTGTCCCGATGCTGGAAATCAGATCGACCGCGCGAGCCGCCCCGGCCTTAACGGATTGGGCGACGCGGCTCACAAACGATTTGAACCTGTTTCGAAAATCGGGATCCTGGGTTGAGGAGTCGGACATGGTCGATCACCCTTTCTGACGCAAGGCTCTAGTAGAACGATCTCAGCCCCGCACCCCCTTTCAGGAACGTGGGCAAGCCGGACACGGATTCGAGGACGTCGAAATAGCGCGCATCATCGACGACCGTGAGGCCGTCGAGTTCCAGGGATTTGAGCGGCGGCAGCGCCGCAAAGAGTTCGACCACATCGTCATCCGGCTGGAGATCGAGTTCGATGGTGTCCTCCGGCCCGGCGCTCAAGGGACCGAACAAGCCGCGCGACTGGGCTCGCTCGAGATCGGACATCTCGTCGCGGAGCACCTCTGTCGCCATCGCCAAAGTGATGTTGTTCAAGGGGGAGGTCGGGTGCTTGAGATTGAGCCTCTTGGCCCGGCCTCCGACGCGCAGGGGCTCGGTCTTATTGTCCGCCAGGCCGGCGTCGCGCACCAACGCCTGGTCGCCATACCGGACATGGCCGGCGACGACGACGAGGCGAATGCCCTTCTCCGTGGCGGCGATCAGGTTGTCGTACGGGTCCGGCTTGACGCTGTCGAGCACGAGGAGATCGGCGTATTTTCCATCCTCGATGCTGCCGAGCTTCCCGCCCCAACCCGCCGAGCGCGCGGCGACGATGGTGACGGCCTCGGCGATTTTCCGCGCGCTGAGATTGACGCCCGCCTCGTTCCCAGCGACGAGCGTCGCAACCTTCATCTCCAGCAACAGGTTGCGGCTTCCGGACGGCGTCCAGTCGCTGCCGAGCGAGAACGGCACGCCCGCCTGCAGCAGCGCTTTCAGTTCCAGGGTCTTTCCATAAAGCAGGATATTGCTGAGCGGCGACCAAACGACCCTGGTATTCGCCGCGGCAAGCTTGGCAAAATCCGGTTGCTGCAGTCCGGCACAGTGAATGGCGACCAGGTTGTCCGCCAACAGGTGTTCGCGTTCGAGCAACTGGAATTGCGCACGAGCGACGGCGTCCTTTCCTTCCGCAAGATGGAAGAAGAACGGCTTGCCGGACCCGATCATGTTACGGAATTTCCCGATGTCCTCAGCCTTGTCCATAAGGTCGGGAACCTTGTGGTTGGCGGACGGCAGGTCCTGATCGGCGGGTATTTCAAAATTGCGTACGATACCCTGGAAATAGGGCACCCCGCCAAACGTGCTGTGCATGCCCTGGCCCGACGTGACGCCGCCGACCAGCAGCTTGGCCTCGACGTATCTCACGATCGCCTTTATCAGGTCGGGGCGCCGCTTGGTGAGCGTGCCCATGGGTTGGCCGACGAAGCGCCGATATTCGGGACGCTTCAGCCATTTGTTGCGGTTGCCGAACACCTCCGGCGGGATCCAGAGCGGCAGGATGTTGTAGGCAAGATGATTGTGCAGATCCATCAGCCCCGGATAGATCACGCCGCCGGTCTCGATGCGCGTCGCGCCGTCGAACCCCGCCGGCGCCGCGTCGCTGCGCTTGCGCACGGCGACGATCAGCCCGTGACGCAGATAAAGCGCGCCATCGTCGATCGCTTCGCCGTGCATCGGCACGATCTTGCCGAACATGACCATTGCAGGCGCCGACGGCGCCGCAGCGTCGAACGGGTGAACTTCGCTTGACGCGGCCGGACTGGAAGCTGTGGCTGCGGCCGGTCCGCTCGCTGCCTTTCCGGCGAAATTGTCGAGCAGCCGCCGCTGCGCATCCTTCTCGTCGAGCGGATCGAGGCCGCCCGCGCCGCCCACGGTGAGCGGTTGCACGGCGCCCTCCGCCAGCGGCGTCAATTCGCTTTTGTAATCGCAGGGTCCGATCCGGTAGAGCTCGTTGGTACAGAAAAAGCAACCGCCGCGCGGACGCGCAAGGTGCCCGGTGGCGGCGCGGTAAACCAGCCGGCCGGACGCGACCTCCTCGCGCATGTGCCGGATCGCGGTCGCCTTGGCCTGCGCAAATTCCTGCGGCCGGGCGGAGGCGTGAGGCAGGAATATCACGCGCGCATCGAGCAGCGTGCCGTCGGGCAGACGTCCGTATTCGAGCCGGATTTCGCGCTTTATGAGTTGATCAAGCCGCTCGCCGGGGCTCGGCGCGCCCTCCGGGCGGAAGCGATTCTGCATCGCGCGGATGAACGGCTCGGCCGTCGTCGCGCTGAACACGAACAGGACGCCCGGCAGACTCTGCGTCAGCTGCCGCAGGAAATAGCGGCGCTTCACGAAACATTCGTCGACGATGCCTTCCGCGCGCACCCGCCCCATGACTGGCATGTCGGGATCGTCGGAGTTCTGAGTGACCAGCCAGCGGGCCGAACCGCATGCGACCATGTTTGCGTAACTGATGTCCTCGCCGACCGCCAGCTTGTGACCGTTCCACCCTTCGGCTTCTGCGAGACCGTCGAGCAGCGACTGGTAGGCCTGATACATCGTGACCGGATCGAGCTCCAGGTCGATGGCATCGCCTTCCGGCACAAGCGGCCGCGCATCGCTCGGCGGATCGCTGCGTCCGCCCAGCGCAGCACGATAGTCGTCGCGGGGGATTCGCAGCTTGGCCGTGCTTCGATAACGGAAGTAGTGCGCGTATTGAAGATAGTCGTCGAAGAACGGGTGGATCGCATTGCGCGTGCTCTGGCTCCAGCCGGGAAGATTGGGATTGATGCCGACGCACATGATCGGCGCCTTGCGGCACCCTGAAAGCAGTTCCGGCACGAGCTGGCGCTTGCCGCGATAGGTCGACGGATGGTCGACGCCGGGACGCGGCGGCGGGCCAGCGTCGGCGTAATCGAACGCGTGATAGAATTTCCACTCCGAAAAATAGCTGCACGGATGCGGTGTTTGCGCCGAGTCATAGGAACGTCGCATGGCCTGGCACGGCATGACCTCGAGGACGAGTTCGACCTCGGTGGGCATAACGGATGTGACTGGTTCTGCCATGCTAAGCGACCATCGCCCAGACGCCGATCGCGCTGTTGACGCTCGTCCAATACCCGTAGGTCTCGTAGTACCAGACCGCCCAATGCGCCTGCATGTTCAGATTGCGCCGCAGCGAGCTCGGAACGCTCGTGTCGCTCGCATCCGGCAATGCGCCGTTGATCTGCGGATCCGATGCATTGCGGATCACCAGCCAGTTCGGCGCCGCCGCGCCTTCCGCCTTCAATTCATCGACCACCAGGCCCAGCACGGCGTCGCCCATTTCGACGCCGCATCCCTGAAGCTCCAGGCCATTCGTCGAGGTGCCGAACTCAAAGAAGTCGGTGGTGAGGATCGGATGAAAGGCCGGAAAATCGCGCCCGTCGATATGCAGGCTGGGCTGGTTGCGGAAGCCCGGGACCAATCCGGGAAGAGTCCACTGATACTTGCTGTGCGGAGGGCCAAAGGCGGGCTCGACCATCTTGTCCGCATTCACGGCAAGCAAGGTCTTTGCAGCATCCAGCCGCGCGGTCGGGATATTGAAGGAGCTGCAGCGGAATTCCGAGCTTGCGAACGGCTCCTGGGCGAATTCCTGCGCCAGCCTGAACTTGGCGCCGCGCGTGATGAAGACGTCGCCGAGTTCGTGCGGCGGACAGCTCATTCCACCGATCGTGACGTTGCGATTGGGCGGGAAGGTGGCGCCGGCAGTGCCTACGGTAATCACCAGCGACGGACGAACTTCCTCGATCAGTTGCCGGAACATATCCTTGACCGGCAATGTCGCCCGCCCCGCTGCGGTCCTGATGCCGTCCTGATTGAGGTGCAGTTCGGATTTGAAGCAGAGCACGCGCTTGTTGCCGATCAGGGTGGGAAAATACGAGCCGAGGCGCCGGGCTTGCAGCGAAGGTGCGCCGCGCCGGATCAGCGGGACATAGTGATCCTGGAAGCGTCGCGAATAGCGGTACCAGTTGTTGCGCCCGTGACCGGGGGTAAGGGTATCGGCGAGCGCCTCGACCTCGGCCACGGTCCAGGTAACCACCAGCACGTCGGCCTGCGGGAGCGGGTCATCGACCATCGGTTCGACGGCGAGCGGCTGCGGACGCGGCGCCGTTCCTGTCGGCCACGGCAGGGTTATGGTCGCAAGGGGCAAAGGCGGGGTCGGCTGGCGCGGCCCGAGATCATCTTCCGTCAGTCCGTAATCGATGATCTGGCGGGAAAAGCTGGGTTGTGGATCGAGCGGCATGGCGGTGCTTTCCTGTCTTCGCGTGGTGCATTATCTCGCCCGGTTGGACATCCTGATATCGGCGGCTTCCTCACCAACGGATCGGCGCAGCGCCCATGTTCAGGAGCCGCGCGTTGACCTCGTGAAATGGATTTGGACCGCTCAAAAACTGGTTCGATGCGGGATGCGAAAGACGCACTTCGTCCACGCGCGTTTGCCAGACGCCTGATTGCTGCGCTATCTGCCGAATCCGCATCCTGTTGGCTAACTGCTGTGCGGGCGTGCCGAGCAGCAGGAACACCACGTGACCGGTCTTGCGCTGGGCGAGCGTGCCGAGCACCCTGCCGACAATCGGCGACCACAGCGGAATGTGGCCGAACAACTGCTCCGGCGCGCCGCCCGCCAGGTATCGCGTGATGGTCAGGCTGGCATTGAGGAACAGCAGCCCCTCCTGCTCTTGCAGGCGGTCGAACAGTTCGCGCGGCGAACCGAAACGGACCGCACCGCTTGCGATCGCCGAACGAACCGCGTTCCAGCCATTGGCCGCGGTGAACTGGGTACTGCCGGTCCGCTCATTTGCCAGCATCTGAATCAATCTCTTCAGGCTCGTTGCGACGCCGGCCTGATCCCAGCCGAGCAAATCGCCCTGCTCGAAGGAGCGCCCGGTCGCGCGCGAAATCTTCGGATAAGGGTCCTGGCCGACCAGAACGCAGCGAATGTCTTCCGGCTTGGTGCTGTCGAAAGCACGGAACGCGTGCGCATCGCTCCGCGCGCCCTGCAGCGGCGACGCACGCCGTGACGGGTAGATCGGCTGCTCGGCCGAAAACAGCAGATCGTTGCGTACATTGGCAAAGGCAGGTTCGATATCCTGCAGCGTCGTGCGCCAGGCAGGTGCAAGATCGTTGCGCCAGTCGATCAGAAATTCGTTAAGGGCGGCGCGCAGATTCATCGCCGACCTCGCCGGGGCGAACGTGATCGTGACGCGTGACGCCCATCGACGTCAGTCAAGATGTCGCGAATACACATGCGCCCCCTCATTTGCCCTAGCGCAACTATAACATGTAGGCTATCGTGCCGTTCGGCGCGAGCATTTTATCGAGAAGTCTATCAACCTATTTTAGAGAAGTATTTTCTGTCAATTATCGAAGGCATCTCGTCCCAAGGATCTGGTTGACATCGCGGCATCTCAGACGCCTCCGCTCGGCGAACGTTGATGCACGTCCGGCCATGAAGCCGGTATCCTCGCGTCAGCGGTCGTTTTGGCCGCGTCCACGGATCGCCGCGATCATCGTCGCCGACGCCTCCCGCTGGCCGGGAATCGACGCCTGATGACTTCAGGTGAAGCGGCTCCTTTTCACCTCTCCCCGGCCGGGAGAGGTGAGCGCCGCGGCGCTACGACACCTTGCAACCCAGCTGCTCCAACGCAGCGTCGACCCAGGCGCGGTCCATCGAGCCGCCGCTCTGCAGATCGGCGAGAATCTTGTTCTCGGCGTCATGCTTCGCTGCTGCGGCCTGGTACACTTCCTCAGCTTCATCGAAGGCAATGCAGAGCACGCCGTCGCCGTCGCCAATGATCAGGTCGCCGGGCTCGATGACCATGCCGTCGAACGCGATCGCCCTGCCGATTTCTCCAGGGCCTGATTTCATCGGGCCCCGGTGAGTCACGCCCGCCGCATAGACCGGAAAGTTCATCCGGCGCACCGCGTCGGAATCCCTGATCGACCCATTGATCACCAGTCCCGCCAACCCACGTTTCATCGCATAGGTGATCATGATCTCACCGACGATCGAATTGGTCAGGTCGCCGCCGGCGTCGACCACGACGACGTCACCCGGCGAGGCGATGTCCAGCGCCTTGTGGACCATCAAATTGTCACCGGGCCGCGTTTTCACGGTGAATGCGGGGCCGGAAAGCCCGCCCTCCGCATGATATGGCCGCAGCCTCGGACCTCCGCCGGTCATGCGCGACATGCAATCGCTGACGTTCGCAACCGGAAGCGACCGATACTTCTGCACAATCTCCGGACTGACCCGACGCGAGATCGGCTGCACGGAAAATCCGATCATTGGCGGGTCTCCTTCACTTGTTACCCCGGATGTTCAGTCGGGACGCCATACCGCTGAACACCCGCTTGGCGTTGCCCTCGAAGATCTTGGTTTTCTCTGCCGCAGAAATCGGAAGCTGGTCGATGTAGCGCTTCGTGTCGTCGAAGTTGTACCCGGTTTCAGGATCTATGCCGGGAACCGCGCCGATCATTTCCGATGCGAACAGGATATTATCGACCGGAATGACCTTGGCCAGCAGTTCCTGGCCCGGCAGGTGGTAGACACAAGTATCGAAATAGATGTTGCTCAGGAGATGATCCTTGAGCAGCGGCAGCTTCAGCGCCTGGGCAAGTCCGCGAAAGCGGCCCCAGTGATAGGGCACCGCGCCGCCCCCGTGCGGAATGATGATCTTCAGCCTGGGGAACCTCTGGAAAACATCTGACGTGAGGAACTGCATGAACGCCGTCGTGTCACCATTCAGATAGTGCGACCCGGTGGTATGGAACGCCGGATTGCAGGCGTAACTGACGTGAATCATCGCCGGCACGTCGAGCTCGATCATCTTTTCGTAGATCGGATACCAATAAGGATCGGAAAGTGGAGGGTCGGTCCAATAGCCGCCGGAGGGATCCGGATTGAGGTTGCATCCGATAAAGCCAAGATCGCGAACGCAACGCTCCAGTTCGCCGATCGAATTCTTCGGCGATGTGCCGGGGCTCTGCGGCAGCATGCAAACGCCGACGAAATTTTGCGGAAACAGACTGCAGACCCGATGGATCAGGTCGTTACAGGCGATGGCCCAGGCTTCGCTGGTCGCGGCATCGCCGAGATGATGTCCCATGCCGGCTGCGCGCGGCGAAAAGATGGTGAGGTCGGTGCCGCGCTCGCGCTGGAGCCGCAGCTGACCACTGCTGATCGAATCGCGGATCTCGTCGTCCGTGATCTCCGGCCGCGGCGGCGCTTGCACGCCCTTCGAATGCGCCTCTATCTGCGCCTGTCTCCATTGTTCATGCTGCTTGGGAGCCGTCGTGTAGTGACCGTGGCAGTCGATGATCATTGCGTGCAGCCTCTTGCTTGCATTCCAGGCGAGACGGCGGACGCCCCGACCTTGCCTTGCCGGACCAATATATCAAGGAAATGCTCGCTGTGATAAATTGCTATGCCCGCGCCGCGATGCGCGGCGGGTGAGGGGCCTATCCGCGAGTCCGAGTGCGTGGAGTGCCCCCTCACCCGAAACCTGCGCTGCGCTCCGGCTTCGACCTCTCCCCTGCGGGGCGAGGTAAGAAACAGCGATTCGACCTAAGGGCATCACGCGCTAGTATCAACGTGCATGCGGTAAGGGCCTCGATGCGAGCATCCCGGGTCGCGGCAAGTCGCCTCAAGCGGTTCGAGCGTTGCCTCCGGTTCAAACGCTCTTGATGATCCGCACCAGCTCCCGCGCATGGTCCTTGGCGTCGCCGACATTGACGATGGTGAGATCGGGTACTGCCGCAGGATCACCGACGGCGCGGTTAAGCCGGTCCTCGATCTGCCCGTCGCTGCTGCGCGCGCGCGCCGCGAGACGCTCCTTAAGGATTTCAGGCGGCGCTGTGATCGACACCACCGTGACGTTCGCGTAGCTGCCGCGCGCCGCATCAATCACCGTGCGGGAGACATTGGCGACCACCGTACGGCCGGCCCGGAGTTCGTCGTCGATCGCGCGGCTCAACCCATAGCCATGGCCGTGCGCCTCCCAATGCACGGCGAAGCCGCCGCCAATGCGCGCCTGCCGGAAAGCATCATGACTGATCTGCTCGTTGTCCTCGAAGGACGACGCCTCCCGCGTCACCACCCGGCGCGGGAAAACTAAGCTGCGATCATCAGCGCAGGCTGCATGCGCCAGTCCGATCAGCGTATCCTTGCCAGCCCCGCTCGGACCGACCACGAGGATCAGCCGGCCCGGCCCGATCGCCGGTCGACGGTGCGATTTGGTCGGCGCTTCGGTCACGCCACGCGACGCCCTTCACGCCAGGCGCTGCGCACTACCGGCACATCACGCGCCACATGGACGCGAATGAGATCGGCGCGCTTGCCGACCGCTATCTCGCCCCGGTCGGCAAGGCCTACCGCCTCGGCGGGTGTCTTGGTGACGGTGCGGATCGCGGAGGCAAGATCGATGGCCGGGACGCGCTGCGGCAATTGCAGCGCTGCCATCAGCAGGCTCGAGGGAATGTAGTCTGACGACAGGATATCCAACAGCCCTTCGCGGGCGAGATCGACCGCGGCAATGTTGCCGGAATGCGAGCCACCGCGCACCACATTGGGCGCCCCCATCAAGATGCCGATGCCGGCCTGGTGCAATCCGCGCGCGGCTTCCACCGTGGTCGGAAATTCCGCCACGGAAACCTTGTCGCGGATGGCGTCCGTGACGTTTTCGTCCGTGGTGTCGTCGTGACTGGCGAGCGGGATTTCGTGCAGATGGGCCAGCGCTACGATCTCGCGCATATTGGCCGCCGCATGCGCCTTCTGATATGCAAAACGCCTTTCGAACAGCACGTCCAGTTCGGCCTCGGTCATGCCGACGCCCTTGCTGCGATAATAGTCGCGCAGCTTGCCTTCGTCGCGGAACTGGCGCTGCCCCGGCGTATGGTCCATCAACGATATCAGCCGCACGTCCGGCCGGCCGACCAGCTCCTTCGCCTCCTCGACCACGCTGGGCATCGGGATTTCGCAGCGCAGATGCAGGAAATGATCGGCGCGCAATAGGTCGGCATCGCGCGCCGACGCGATCGCCTCGGCCAGCACGCCTGCCCTCCCATCGACTTCATCGGCGCCGTCCTCGCGCCAGACCCGCAAGGAATCCAGCACCGTCGTGATGCCCGACGTCACCAGTTGACCGTCATAAGAAACGACGGCGGCGATCGGGTCCCAGAATACCTTCGGGCGCGGCACGTAATGCACTTCCAGGTGATCGGTGTGCAATTCGATCAGGCCGGGCATGATCAAATCGCCGGCGGCGTCGTCAGCCGTGGACGGCGCGTGGCCCTCGCCGAAGTCCGCGATGCGTCCATCCACCATGGCGATCCAGCCGCGCTCGATCACGCGATCGGCCAGAACGATCCTGGCATTGCCAAGTATGGTCTCGGACCTTGTCGAAGTCATCGCGGGTTGCTTCCTCATGCCGTTGCGGCAAATAATGTCACGTCGACAACCCGGTCGGCGATCAGTTGGCGTATTTCATCGTCATGGACGATGGCGACCATGGCAACACCCTGGTGTTTCTTCCGGGCGATCAGATCGACTACCACCGCGCGATTGGCGGCGTCCAGCGAAGCGGTGGGCTCATCCAGCAGCAGGATCGGCAGATCGGAAATGAAGCCGCGCGCGATGTTGACGCGCTGCTGCTCGCCGCCCGAAAACGTCGATGGCGGCAACGCCCACAGCCGTTCGGGAATGTTGAGACGGCGCAGCAAGTGCCCCGCTTGTTCGCGCGCCTCGGGACGCGCCATCCCGCCAGCGATCAGCGGCTCGGCCACGACATCGATGGTCGCGACCCGCGGCACAGCCCGCAGGAACTGGCTGACATAGCCGATAGTGGTGCGGCGAACGTTAAGGGTTTCCCTGGGCTCGGCTTTGGCGAGATCAATCTGCACTCCCTGGTGGCGGATGCCGATGCGGCCGCTATCGCAGCGGTAGTTGCCGAAGATCATTTTCAGGATCGAGGATTTCCCGGAGCCCGACGGACCGGACAGCACCACGCACTCGCCAGGCTCGACGCGAAAGCAGACGCCGCGCACCACGGGCAATTCCAGGCCGCCCTGCAAATGCATGATAAAGGTCTTTTCCACATTGCTGATTTCGATCATGGACATTGGCGCGCTCATGCCGGCAAAATCGAGGAGACGAGCAACTGGGTATAGGGTTCGCGGGGATCGTCGAGCACCTGATCGGTCAGTCCGGTCTCGATGACGCTGCCGTCCTTCATTACCATGATCCGGTGCGACAGCAGCCGCGCCACCGCGAGATCATGGGTGACCACAATCGCCGCCAATCCCAATTCGTTCACCAGATTGCGCATCAGATCGAGCAGGCGCGCCTGCACCGATACGTCGAGGCCGCCGGTGGGCTCGTCCATGAACACCAGCCGCGGCTCGGTAACGAGATTGCGGGCGATCTGAAGCCGCTGCCGCATGCCGCCGGAATAGCTTCGCGGCGCATCGTCGATGCGACCGACGTCGATCTCGACACGCTGCAGCCAGGATGCCGCGCTGTCTCGAATCCGCCCGTAGTGATTGCAGCCCACCGCCATCAGACGCTCGCCGACATTGGCGCCGGCCGACACGGCCATCCGCAGTCCCAGCGCCGGATCCTGATGCACATAGCCCCAGTCGGTGCGAAACAGGAACCGACGCTCAGCCTCACCAAGGGCTGCGAGATCGCGCATCACGCCGTCGCGCATCCGGTATGATACCCGCCCCGCGCTCGGGGCGAGCTGCGCCGATAACAGTTGCAGCAGCGTGGTTTTGCCCGAACCGGATTCGCCGACAATCGCCAGCACTTCGCCGGGATAGAGTGCAAAAGACACATCGCGGCAAGCCATCAGCCGGCCATAGGATTTGCCCAGGCCCTCGCCGAGCAGCAACGGCCGGTCATTGTCCCGCAGCGCCTCTTTGTCCTCAGCCATGCGGTCTGTCCTTGTGCGGAGCCGCGCTTTCACTGCCGCGGTGACCCGACGCCTGGCGGGTCTCGCAGTAATCGGTATCCGAGCAGACGAACATCCGGCTGCCCTGGTCGTCGGTGACAATTTCGTCGAGGTAGCAATCCTCAGCCCCGCACAGCGCGCAAGGCGCGTCGAAGCGGTAGCGCGTGAACGGATGATCCTCGAAGTCGAGCGACACCACCGACGTATGGGGCGGGATGGCATAGATGCGTTTTTCGCGGCCGGCGCCGAACAGCTGCAGCGCCGGGCAATTGTCCATCTTCGGATTGTCGAATTTCGGCGTCGGCGATGGGTCCATGACGTATCGGGCGTTCACCTTCACCGGATAGGCGTAAGACGTGGCGATATGCCCGAAGCGGGCGATATCCTCATAGAGTTTTACATGCATCAGGCCATATTCGCCGAGCGCATGCATGCGGCGGGTTTCGGTCTCGCGCGGCTCCAGGAAACGCAACGGCTCGGGAATCGGGACCTGATAGACCAGCACCTGCCCGCCATGCAGCGGCGCCTCGGGAATGCGGTGCCGGGTCTGGATCACCGTGGCGTCCGCTGTGGAAGTCGTCGTCGCGACACCGGCGGTCCTGGCAAAAAACTTGCGGATCGAGATTGCGTTGGTGGTGTCGTCGGAGCCTTGATCGATCACCTTCAGGACATCGTCGGGACCGAGGATCGCCGCCGTCACCTGCACGCCGCCGGTGCCCCAGCCATAGGGCATCGGCATTTCGCGGCTGGCGAACGGCACCTGATAGCCGGGAATCGCAATCGCCTTCAGGATGGCGCGGCGGATCATCCGTTTGGTCTGCTCGTCGAGATAGGCAAAATTATAGGCCGCAGCGCTCATTCGGCAGCCTCCTGCATCGACGACGAGGTCTCGGCCGCCTCGAAAAACTCCTTGCGCAGCTTGCGCAGCAGGCCGAGTTCGGACTGGAAGTCGACATAATGCGGCAGCTTGAGATGTTCGACAAAGCCGGTCGCCTGCACATTGTCGGAATGCGACATCACGAATTCTTCGTCCTGCGCGGGAGCCAGAACCTCTTCGCCGAGTTCGGATGCGCGCAATGCGCGGTCCACCAGCGCCATCGACATGGTCTTGCGCTCGCTCTGCCCGAACGCAAGACCATAGCCCCGCGTGAAACAGGGTGCCTCGCTAGCCGAGCCCTTGAACTGGTTGACCATCTGGCATTCGGTCAGCCTGATCGAGCCAAGCGGCACGGCGAAGCCGACGTCTTCGGCCATGAACTCCACCTCGACCTCGCCGAAGCGGATTTCGCCGGCGAACGGGTGGTTGCGCCCATAACCTCGCTGCGACGAATAGCCGAGCGCCAGCAAAAACCCTTCGTCGCCGCGCGCAAGATTCTGCAGCCGAAGATCGCGGTCGGCCGGGAAATCCAGCGGCTCGCGCGTGAGGTCGCCGACCGGCGTCTCCGCACCGGCTTCGGGTGACGGCTCGATCAGGCCGTCGCGCCCTAAGATGTCGGTGACGCGCGGCGTCGCCGCGGATGACGCCTCCGCGGTCGCCGGCGGTTCGGGAACCAGACCATCGGCCAGTTGCGGATCCAGCAGGCGGTGGGTGTAGTCGAAGGTGGGTCCGAGAATTTGGCCGCCCGGAATGTCCTTGAAAGTCGAGGAGATCCGGCGGCGCACCGCCATCGCACCGGTCTCGACTGGCTCGGTGGCGCCAAAGCGCGGCAAGGTCGCGCGGAATGCGCGGACAAGAAAGATCGCCTCGATCAGGTCGCCGCGCGCCTGCTTGATGGCGAGTGCTGCGAGTTCGCGATCGTACAGCGAGCCTTCGGTCATCACGCGATCGACGCCGAGCGAGAGCTGTTCGGATATCTGGGCAAGCGTCACTTCCGGAACGGCGCGGTCGCCGCGGCGTTCATGCGCCAGCAGCCGGTGGGCGTTCTCGATGGCGCGCTCGCCACCTTTGACGGCGACATACATGCGTCAGTCTCCCTTCGCGATCAAATGGGTGGTGCGCGGAATCGCCACAATGGCATCATCGGCCACCAGGACGACATCGATACCGCGCGGAAACAGCGTGGCGTTGATCGCAAGCCGTTCGAACAGCTCCGGTGGCTTGATCGTGGCCCGCAAAGCGGCGGTGCCGTCGATGCCGGGACCGCTGAGATCGAAGGCCGGGCCCTCCGTCAGGCTTTCGACCTGCAGGATCAGCGTTGTCGAGCGGTCCGGATATTCATCCGTGCCGAACGAAAAGCGGTCGAGCGGGGGTAGTTCGCCGCCGTCGCCGATCAGCGCAAAACTGCAGATCAAGGAATCCGCAACCACGGGCGCGCCGGTGTGGAATTTCAGCCATTTTGCCACATCCGATGTCGCGGCCATCCCCGGATCGAGCCAGACCGGCGTATCGTGGTCGAACAACGTCAGCGCGATGGCGGCGGTGCCGCGCATCATGGCGGCAGGTCCGCCGGCGGCGGCAACAATACGCCGAACGGCGCCGGGGCGCGCCATGGCATCCATTACCGAACGGAAGGTCGACTGCGCGGACAATACCTTGTCCGCGAACCCGGCAGGCAGTTCGGCAACCGTCGTCATCGCTCAGCCCTCGCCTCGCACCAGCGTGTAGAAATCCACCCGCGTCGCCGCGGTCTCCATGGCCGTGCGTTTGCGTTCGGTCATCAACTGTGCCCGCAGCGGCGCGAGCACCTTCGCTTCGACAGGGCCGGCATGATCGACGCTCTGAATCAGCGCATCGCACAGCGCAATCATCCGCGCCTTGCGTTGATCGCGGCCAAGCGTGTAGCCGAAACCCACCTCGCCGGTCGAGAGCCGAACGGCGGCGCGCGAGACCGTGGCTTCGCCGAGATTGAACGGCGCGCCGTCGCCGCCGATGCGGCCGCGCACCATCAGCAGACCGTTCTCCGTCTCGCGCAGGTTTTCGTGGACCGGCAACGCGACCGCGTCGAGGGTGCGGGCAATATCCGCCGCTTCGCAATGCGCCAGCACCGCCATCGC
Organism: Bradyrhizobium sp.; assembly: GCF_036009065.1. Classification (GTDB taxonomy): domain Bacteria; phylum Pseudomonadota; class Alphaproteobacteria; order Rhizobiales; family Xanthobacteraceae; genus Bradyrhizobium. The sequence goes on from NZ_DASYMN010000328.1 coordinate 35,761, forward strand.
CGCCTGGCGCTGCGCCTGTTTGCTGTTTTCATCCGATGCGCTCATCGCCGCCTTGCCGGAATCAAGTTGTCTATGATATTAGACAACTTGATAGCGAAGCGCCATGACTGTTTCGTGACCAAGGATGATTTGGCGATGCCCATCCCCGGCTTTTCCGCAGGCACATGACCATGCAGGGCGCAGCCTCCGGCGTCGCGTTATGGCGGCAGGTCGCCGACGGCATCGAACGCGGCATCGCCGATGGCACTTTTGCATCGGGCGAACGGCTGCCCGGCGAGACCCTGATCGCCGAGACCTACCGCGTCAACCGCCATACCGTGCGCCGGGCATTGGCGACGCTCTCCGAGCGCGGCCTGGTGCGCGCCGAACGCGGCAGCGGCACCTATGTGGAAGCGCCGCGCCTCACCTATCCCTTGCGCTCACGCACGCGATTTTCCGAAATCGTCGGCGCCGGCGGCCGCGAGCCGCGCGGCCAGTTGATCGGCGCGTCGGAAGAACTCGCGGCCCGCGACCTGGCGCGGCAGCTTGGCGTGAAGGCCGGCGCGCCACTGATCCGGATCGAAGCCTTAAGGTCGGCCGACCGCACGCCGATCTGCGTCGGCACTACCTGGCTCGCGGCGGAGCGCTTTCCCGGAGCCGCGCGGGTCTACGAGAGCGCCCGCTCGATGACAAAGGTGCTGGCGTATTATGGCGTGCGCGACTATCGCCGGGCTTCGACCCGCGTGACGGCTGGTATCGTCGACGCGGCCGACGCTGCCCGGCTCGATCTGGCGCTGGGGCGCCCTGTTCTGGTGGTCGACAGCACCGACGTCGATGCGGACGGCAAGCCGTTGCTGACGACCCGCGCGCGCTTTGCCGCCGAGCGGGTCGAATTCGTCGTCGAGAACACCTAAGCCTAGAGCATGATGGCTTTAGGTCACCTCTCCCCGCAGGGGAGAGAGCCTGCCCCCGACTTGATCGGGGGTCGGATGGCATCGCCAGATGCGATCCGGGTGAGGGGCCTATCCGCGAGTACGAGCGTGTGGAGAGTCCCCTCACCCGAAGCCTACGCTGCGCTCCGGCTTCGACCTCTCCCCCGCAGGGGAGAGGTGACACGAGCCGCTTCGACGTAAATTCATCACGCTCCAGTTTAGGATCATACGGTGCGGCGATCATCCACACACCTTGCGGGGCTGTCACGCCTCCGTCATAACATCGTCATCAAGCCCATCGATGACGTGGAGCCTTCGACTTCGACAGCTAAAGAAAATTCGCATGGCAGGCAAAATGCTCTCGGTTGAACCGACCGTCGATCCCACTGCAAAATTGCACGACACCAGGCTTGGCGCCTACTGCGAGGTCGGCGCGCGTACGATCCTGCATGAAGTAACGATGGACGACTATTCCTATATCGTGAACGACGCGCAGGTCACCTATACCACGATCGGAAAGTTCTGCTCGATTGCGGCGATGACACGGATCAATCCCGGCAACCATCCGATGCACCGGGCGTCGCAGGCACACTTTACCTATCGCGCCAGCGCTTATTTTCCGGACGAGAGCGACGAGGCCGGGTTCTTCGAGTGGCGGCGCGGGCATCGCGTGCACATTGGCCATGATGTCTGGATCGGGCACGGCGCGATCGTGTTGCCGGGCCGCAGCGTCGGCACCGGCGCCGTTGTTGCGGCCGGCGCCGTGGTCACCAAGGACGTTCCGGCCTACGCCATCGTCGCCGGAAATCCGGCGCGCGCGATCCGGCGCCGATTTTCGGAAGATGTTACCAACCGGCTGGCGGCGCTGGCGTGGTGGGACTGGGACCATGAAACCCTGCGCCACGCGCTGCCGGATTTCCGAAAACTCAGTGTTGAGGATTTTGTCGCAAAATACGAGTCCGCGACCCTTTCCGGTCCTCGGTCCACAAGGCGGCGAAAGGCAGCATCGTGAACGACATCTGCATTGACAATGGCCGGGTCCTTCTCGGTGGAGAAATTCTTGAGGCGTCGCTGCGGACCGCGAACGGCGAGATCGACGCCGTGGGTTCGGCCCGGCGTGGCTTATTTTGCATCGATGCCCGCGGGCTGCTGGTGCTGCCGGGGATTGTCGATCTGCATGGCGATGCATTCGAGCGGCAAATGATGCCCCGTCCGGGCGTGGATTTTCCCATCGATGTGGCGCTGATTGACAGCGACCGGCAGGCAATCGGCAACGGCATCACCACGGTCTTTCACGCCGCGACATGGTCCTGGGAACCCGGCCTTCGCAGCGCAGACAATGCGCGCGAGCTGCTTCAGGGTATCGAGGGTCTGAGACCGCGGCTTGCCGCCGACACCCGCTTCCACTTGCGCCATGAAACCTACAATCTCGATGCCGAAACCGAAATCTGCCAATGGCTGTCCGACGGACGCATCGATCTGCTCGCGTTCAATGATCATATGAATTCCATCGTTCGTAATGCCGAAAAACCGCAGAAGCGCGCCCAGATGGTGGAGCGCTGCGGCGTTTCGAACGACGAATTCGATGGTCTGGTGGCGCGCATCGCGTCGCGCGGCCATGAAGTGCCGGAATCGATCGAACGGCTGGCCGGCGTGGCGCGTACTGCCAATGCAAGAATGCTCTCGCACGATGATGCTACCCCTGCGATGCGAAGGGCATTCCGCGCCAGGGGCGTCGGCATCGCCGAATTTCCGGTCAACGAGGAAACCGCGCGCGAGGCGGCCCGTGGCGGCGATTTTATCGTGCTCGGCGCACCCAATGTCGTTCGCGGCGGCAGCCATACGGGATGGACCAAGGCGTCCGACATGATCGCCAAGGGCTTATGCTCGATCCTCGCATCCGACTATTATTATCCCGCGCAGCTGTTGGCGGCGTTTCGCCTGGCCGCCGATGGCGTCCTGCCGCTTGCCAGGGCCTGGGATCTGATATCGGCGGCACCTGCCAAAGCTGCGGGCCTCGACGACCGCGGCATTCTGGCGGAAGGGCGTCGCGCCGACATCGTCCTCGTCGATGATGCAAACCCGCTGCGCCCGCGAATTATCGCCGTCATCGCCGCAGGGCGCCTGGCTCACCTGACGGACGCCGGCCGCCTGATCCAACCATCGGCCGCACCGCGCAAGGCGGTTGCAGCCGCGTGACGCGGCTCTATTCTGGAACGTATGGCCTATCCGCGCTACGCGATCTATTACACCCCAAGGCCCGGCAGCGATCTTGAACGCTTCGGCGCGGAATTGCTCGGCTGCGACGCCAATACCGGCGAGGACCTGGCCTTTCCCGAGGGCATCCTGCAACTGGCGCCGGATTGGCGCGAACTGACACGCGATCCGCGAAAATACGGCTTTCATGCCACGCTGAAGGCGCCACTGTCGCTGGCGCGCGGCAAGACGGAAGCTGGGCTTCTCGCAGCCTGTGAGGCTTTCGCGAATACACCCCGGCAAATTCCGGTCATCAGACCTGTCGTCAATTCGATCGGCGGCTTTATCGCGGTGGTGCCATCCGACCCATCGCCCGAACTCGAAGGGCTCGCCGCGGATTGCGTCAGGGAATTCGATGCTTTCCGCGCGCCGCTCACTTCCGAAGATCGAGCGCGGCGAAATCCTTCGACGTTGACGGCAAGGCAGTGCAGCCATCTCGACCGCTGGGGATATCCTTATGTCATGCAGGACTTCCGCTTTCATATGACCCTCACCGGTCGCCTTGGCGACGCGAAGCGGGAGGCGATCCGGACGATACTACAGGAGCGATTTGCCTTGCTCGAAATCACGACGCTGTCGATCGACAGGATCGCCTTGCTCCGGCAGGATGATGCGGATCGCCGATTTCGGATCGCGGGTGACTACGTTCTTAGCAAGTCCTAGACCGGCCAGATCCTTTCCCGCACCTTGCCGGAATTCCTTGAACCCTTTCGGGATCCATTATTCTCCTTTAATAAATATGGGTTGGGGTGGTGAATTATGGGCATCGAGAACGAGGTCAAATTTGAAGCCTCGACGCGCGATCTGCGAAAGCTGGCAGCTGCCCGCATTTTGCGCCGAAGCGATGGAGAACTGCCTCGGCACAAATATTTGGTGTCGACATATTTCGACACTCCCAAATTGCTTCTCCGAAAAAGCGGCGTATCGCTTCGGGTGCGGCAAGCGGGCAACAAGCGCGTCCAGACCATTAAAACTGTAAACGTCGGGATCTCGCTGGGCCGCGGTGAATGGGAACACAAGCTTCAGGGCGATGAGCCTGACCTGCGGGCCGCGCGCGGTACGGCGCTGGAGCCGCTTCTTTCAGGGAAACTCAAGCGCGATTTAGAACCGATTTTCGCCACTCACGTCCGGCGCACCTTTCTACCGCTCCGTTCGGGGAAAAGTCAGATCGAACTTGCGCTCGACGAGGGACATGTCCGTGCCGGTCAAAAGTCGTCTCCGCTGGCGGAGGTTGAACTCGAACTCAAGAAGGGCACGGCTTCCGATCTATTCAAGGCGGCGCGCCTGGTCGCCGGCCTCGCGCCGGTCAAGCTGGCGCTCAAGAGCAAATCCGAACACGGCTACGATCTGATCGCAGATCAACCTTCGCGGGCATTTCATGGCTCAAAAATTATTCTTGAGCATGACGCAAGCATAACCGCTGCGTTTCAAGTCATCGGACGTTCGGTCCTGAAGCACATAGCCGCCAATGAGCCCGCGGTAAGGGCCGCCGACCCCGAAGGCGTGCATCAGATGCGTGTCGGCGTGCGCCGGCTGCGGGCCGCGATAGCTGTGTTTTCGGAATTGCTTGGCTGCAACCAAACGGAACAGATCAAAGGTGACCTGAAATGGTTGGCAGGGAAGCTTGGCCCGGTACGCGACCTGGACGTTTTTTTGAGAAGCAAAATTGAACTGTTCGAAGGTTCGGATTCCCCGACTGCCGGATTGCCTGAACTCAAAAGTGAACTGATTTATCGGCGCGACATTGCCGCGGAGTCCGCGAAGGCCGCGATTACGACGGCGCGTTACCGTCTCCTCGTTTTTAACATTCTGGAGTGGATAGAGGACGGCAAATGGCTCAAGCAGCCGCGCTCGCATGAGAACCGGAAAATCCGGCCATTCGCCGCCGACCTATTCGAGCGGCGAACCAGGAAGGCGAGAAGGAAGGCCAAGAGAGCCGGCGAAGTGGACCCCCACGCCCGTCACAAGCTGCGTATCGCGATAAAAAAGCTGCGCTACGCGCTGTATTTTTTTGAAACTCTTTATTCCCACGATGGAAGCGCGAAGGCTTTGTCCCGCTACAAGAAACACCTCAAGGATTTGCAGGATAATCTTGGAGCGCTCAACGATATCGCGGTTCACCAAAAACTGGCAACCAAGCTCGCGGCTGGGAGCGGCGGCCCGAAGCCCGAACTGGTTTCCTTCGCAGCGGGCCTGATTGCCGGCTGCGAGCGAAGCGAGGTCCAACCCATCCTCGCCGAAGTCACAAGAACGGCGCGCAAATTGCGCCGGGCAAAGAAATTCTGGTCCTGAGGCTGGTCAGCGCGGGAGTGGCGCAGCGCTTGCACCAAGGTTAGCTGACGCATCAGGTACAAACTAGAGCATGATGGTTTAAGTCGAATCGCCGCGACGCTCATCTCACCTCTCCCCGCAGGGGAGAGGTCGAAGCCGGAGCCAACGGGCCGGCGCGAAGCGCCGCCCGATGATAAACTCCGCGCAGGCTTCGGGTGAGGGGTCTCTCCGCACGTTCGGACTCGCGGAAAGTCCCCTCACCCGCCGCGCATCTGACGATGCGCGTCGACCCCCGATCAAGTCGGGGGCAGGCTCTCTCCCCTGCGGGGAGAGGTGAGAAGCAGCCGCTTCGACCTAAATGCATCACGCTCTACGATAGCATCGTTGAATAAATGGTCATGGCACCGATTGCGATGGTGATCATGCCGACACCGACTTGCAGGCCGCGGTTGGCCCAGGCCAGCCATCGCGCGGAGACCGCGAGCGGCACCGCGATCACGACGGACAGGGCGCCCATGCCGAGCATCGACCCGACGCCGAACAGCAGGACATAGAACATTCCGTAAGCGGCATTCGCGACTTGCGACAGCGAGAGAACAAGAAGCGCCGCCGAGCCGGCCATGCCATGCATCAATCCGACCAGCAGCGAGCGCCAGCGAATGCCGTGGCCATGCAGATGCGCGCTGTTCCGGTGCGCAATGGTTTCATTGACATGGCTGCGGGCATGGATGTGGTGCGTGCCATCGCCGTGGCCGTGCTGGTGGAAGTGCACGCGATCGCGCCATAACCGCCACAACACATGCGCGCCGAGGCCGACCAGCATGATGCCGACCGCGATCTCCAGCGGGCGCGCGAGATCGTCGGGGATCGCGTGGCCCAGCAGGATCGCCGCACCCGCGAACACGAACAGCGTCAGCGTATGGCCGAGCCCCCAGGTCAGCCCGTGCTTGACGATGTCGTGGACGTCGCTGCGGCGTGCGGCGATGCTCGACACCGCCGCGATGTGATCGGCCTCCAGCGCATGCTGCATGCCGAGCAGAAAACCGAACCCCAAAACTCCGAACATGCGCTTTCCCGTTTTACCTTGACGTCTTTAACCCTCACAGCGGCCGTCCGGCAATTCAGAACGGCCCAGCGAGCGTGAGGCGAACCGCCGGCGGTTCGACCGGATGCAGCACGCGGTCCATCACGCCGGTCTGGCACACCGCGGCGGGCGCGGTCGGCGCGCCCTGGTGCGGAAAGCACATTGCAAACAGCGAATCCGACTTGATGAGTGAACCGTAGGCATAGCTGATCTGGTCGGATTTGCTGTTGAGCAGGTTGAAGCCGTCGAGCTGAACGCGCCAGCCATTGTCAAACCGGTATCCCAGCCGCCCGTTCAACAGGCCGGTCGCAGGCGACACGAACGCGCCGTCTTCGGTCAGCGGGCGCGGGCCGAAATAGCGATAGCGCAAGGCGCCGAACCAGCCGGTATTCTCGCCGAGCCGGATGCCGGCGGACCCGATCATGTTCGGCGCGCCGGGAATATAGTTGCCCGGCGCGTTGCCGATCTGTGAGGCGGGAAATCCCGCAAGCGAAGCATAGGTCGCTGCCCGGCCGGGATCGTCGCCGCCGAAGCGCGCATGCGTCATGGCGATGTCGGCCTCCAGGGCCAGCCATGACCGCGGGCGATAATCATTGGTCCATTCGATGCCGGTGCGTCGGCTCGGCCGGCTCGCCACGGTGTCGCCGGCGTCGCCGGCAAACAGGATCTCGGACGCGGAGGCCAGCACGAACAGGGTGGCCGCGCTGGTCAGTCCCGGAACCAGCTTGCTGCGCAGCCCGACCTCGGCGCCGCGCGTCTTGACCAGGAACGGCGAGGCCGCTGCCTGCGAGCCGTCAATGGGCGATTCGGTGATGGTCGCGCCGCGCGCGTCATTGCTGTGGAAACCTTCGCCGGCGTTGAAGAAGAATTCGGTTTTGGCAAACGGTCCCAGCACCACGCTGAATTTCGGGCTGCCGATGAAGGCATCGGCGGCGCCGGAATTGGCAGGCGTGAAAATCGAACGCACCGAGGTGTCGTAAAAATCGCCGCGCCAGCCGGCGACCGTTCGCAGCCAGTCGGTCCAGCGCAGCGTATTTTGGGCGAAAATTCCGACACTGCCCTCCCGCACCGCATCGCTGCGGATCGGCGACAGGAACTGGCGCCGCAAGACCTTGCTGAGATCGAGCCTGATATCGTCGTAGCGGCTTTGCACGCCGATTTCGGTTTCCATCGGCAGGCCATAGAGCTGGCTCTTGAAGATGTGCGAGGCGCTGATGCCGCCGAGGACGCGGTCGTCGTGCTGATGAAACTGGTCGCCATTGACGGGGTCGCTGAGGAAATAGGTGAAATTATTCCACAGATTGAGCGAGCTCTTGATGATGTAGAAATTAGCCTTGGAGCCGCCCTTATCGTCGCTCTCCGCCCAGTTTCCGGACAGCGAGAAGCGGTTGGAATTGCCGCCGTCGCTGGGATCGAGCGCGCCGTAGAGGCCGATCTCGCCGGACGAAATCGCACGCGCCGGTACCTGGTCGGTGGAATTCCATTTATTCGCGTAGGCCATTCCGGTCAGCGAAAATCCATCGGTCGACGTGCCCTGGCTGTAGCGCATCACGCCGTTCAGCTTGCGCAAATTGTCCGGATTGTCCCACGGGCCGTTATAGGCGCCGGCTTCGCCCGCGACCAGCAAGGTGCCCTCGCCGACTTTGCTGGAGGTGACTCCAAGCGCGCGGCGATAGCCGAAACTGCCGGCCGTGACCGACGCCATCGACTTGATGCTGTCGAGCAGGTTGACGTGCACCGAGCCTACCGAAGAGAAATCGCCTTCATCGGCGAAATACGGGCCCTTGCGGATGTTAACCGAGCCGATCAGTTCCGGAATCAGGAAATTCAGGTCGGCATAACCTTGGCCGTGGGCGTGGGTACGCATGCTGACCGGCATGCCATCGACCCACAGCGCCAGATCGGTGCCGTGGTCGAGGTTAAAGCCGCGCAAAAAATACTGGTTGGCTTTGCCCTCGCCGCTGTGCTGGATGACGATCAGCCCGGGCACGACTTCGAGCGCCTCTGCAGGGCGCGAAAACGGCCAGGCGTTGACCTCGGTGCCCGAGACATTCCGTTCGCTCGATGAGGTGAGCGGGGCTTGCGCGGACGCTCCGGCATTCGCGGCGGGATTTCCGCTGCCGACTGCTGCGGGCGTCGCGACTGCGCTGCGGCCGGATCGCCGGCTTCGTTCAACGCCCTTCTTCGGCTTGCCGGCCAACTCCTGACGCGGCTGCGGCGCCGTCACTTCCACCGCAGGGAGCCGCGCCGCATCGGCCGCAGCGAGGCCTTGTGCGCCGGCCTCCGTTGCGCCGGCCGACAAGCTTAAGGCCAGCCCTACCCGCGCACAAGAAAAGCGATGCATCGCATCACTCCCCACGGGCAACGTACCCGATCAAAGATTCCCGCCGCGACGCCGGGCGGCTATGCTGTTTGCGGAAAAACTGGCACGCCGGGTATGATATTGTCAACAAATTATCATACCGGGGTATGACGAACGGAGAGAAAATGCAGCGCGTCACCATCACCCTCGACGATGATCTGATGGAGGAGCTTGACCGGATGATCGCCGAGCAAGGCTACCAGAACCGGTCGGAGGCGATCCGCGATTTTACCCGCGCCGGGATGCAGCAGGCCGCCGAAAAAACGGGGAAAGCCGGCAACTGCGTTGCCGCCCTGGTCTATGTCTACGACCATGCCGCGCGGGATCTGTCGCGGCGGCTGGTCGAGAATTATCACGGCCATCACGATCTCTCGATGGCGACGCTTCACGTCCACCTCGACGATGACAATTGCATGGAAGTGACGGCCTTGCGCGGCACCGGCGCCGAGGTGCAGCATTTCGCCGACCACATCATCGCCGAGCGCGGGGTGCGCCATGGCCGGCTGGTGATGATACCCACCGAGACCGGCAAGAAGACAAAGTTCGCCCGCAAGCGCTCCGGCCATATGCACAAAGCTTCCTGACGCCATGGGAGGACTCAAGGCGCGAAGGATAAAGAAGCTATGGCTCGAAAGCGCACAAGCAAGAACTATACGGTCCAGCCGTTTCAGATTCGACCGGATCGGAGCGAGATCGATCTTCCACCGATAAGCGCGGACAATCTAGCGTCGGCCGCGGCAAGCCATGATCTATGCGCCGACTCCCGCACCGCCTGGCAGGCGGCGCAGCGCTGATCGCACCCGTCTCCAGGCAAATTCCCTGCCTGGCGAGCGCTCGGCGTCCGCGCGCTACGGCGGGCGCTACTAAATTCCTTTTTAATGGAGTTCCCGTGCGGGGGACACCATCATGGTCGGGATTAACGCCGCCGACCGCAGGCAGTACGCCGATTTCGAGCGCGGCGCCGGAGAGCGTCGCCGTCCTGATCGCGTGACCATGACGTCCAAGGAAGTTTTTGATGGCTGATCCGCACAAAGCAACAATCGGGCGACGCCAGTTGCTGCGGACGGGGATGTTCGGCCTGCTCGCCACCGCCGCAACGACGCTGGAGACCGGCACCGTTGCCGCCGAGACCGACACCGGCATCGGCAAACGCAAAGCCCGCTTTCAGGCGAACGCTGCCGAGGTCCAGACCTTCTACCGAGTCAATCGCTATCCGAAGCGTTGAGGAAGGCGCCTATGCTGATAAAACGGTCGGGACATCGAGCACGCCGAGGCAAGATAGCTTCGGAATTGGCGCAGCAATCAGGCGACAAACTGGATCGCCGCTCCTTCCTGCGCCGCTCCGGTCTGGCCGCGGGAAGCCTGGCGGCGCTGAGCAGCTTGCCGCTCAGCATACGGCAAGCAGAGGCAGGCCCGCCGCCTCCCCCCGGCGCAACCGTCACCACCCGGAAAAATGTGTGCACCCACTGCTCGGTAGGCTGCTCGGTAATCGCCGAAGTCGCAAACGGCGTGTGGATCGGCCAGGAGCCGGACTATGACAGCCCGATCAATCGCGGATCGCATTGCTGCAAAGGCGCGGCGGTGCGAGACGACGTGCTGAGCGATCGCCGCTTGCGTTACCCGCAAAAGCAGGTGGACGGCCAGTGGAAACGGCTGTCGTGGGATCAGGCCATCGAAGAGATCGGCGACAAGCTTCTGGAGATCCGCCAGAAGGCCGGCCCGGATTCGGTCTACTGGCTCGGCTCGGCCAAGTTCACCAACGAGGCCGCCTACCTCAACCGCAAGCTCGCCGCTTTCTGGGGCACC
>NZ_DASYMN010000329.1:0-5009 GCF_036009065.1 Bradyrhizobium sp.
GGGTGAGGGAACTCTCCGCGCATTCGGACTCGGGGATAGACCCCTCACCCGAAGCCTCCGCTGCGCTACGGCTTCGACCTCTCCCCTGCGGGGAGAGGTGAAGAGACGCTGGCGCTACGGCTTCGACCTCTCCCCGCAAGCGGGGAGAGGTAAAGAAGCCGCTCATTGCCGGTAATTGTAGGTCTTGTTCCACTCTTCCACCCATGCTGCGTGCAGCTTCACGTACTCGTCGAATTTGGGCACCCAGACCTTGATGACCTTCGGATCCCACCCCTTCGGGTAGAACGGCGGATCCTTGAGCGAGGTGATGTTGCCCAATTCCTTGATCATGAAGGTTTGACCCTCGACCGAGAGGCGCCAGTTCATGAACAGCTTGGCGGCGTTCGGGTTCTTCGCGGTCTTCGGGATGCCGTCGGCATAGGGGTTGATCGGCACGCCCTCGGGCGCGAATACCGCGTCGATCGGCGCGCCCTCCTTGGTCTTGGTGTAGACGATGTTGTAGAGCAGCGGCCCCATCGAGACCTCGCCGCGTACGATCGCATCGGACATCGGCGCGCCCGATGGATAGAGCACGTTGTCGAGCGCCGCCTGCTTCTTGTGATAGTCCTCGCCCAGAACCTGGCGCTCGAACATCACCCGCGTCCAGGTGGTGCCGCCGGAGGGCGCGATCACCTGCGCGATTTTCTTGCCCTTGTATTCGGGCTTGGTCAGATCCATCCAGGTTTTCGGCGGGTCCTTGACCAGTTCGGTATTGTAGGCGATCGACCAGCCGAGCGTCACGCCGGGCCACAGTTTTGGCGACACCAGAACGTCGGTGCGATAGTCCGCCGCGTTGGGCGGCGCGTAGTCCATGAACAGGTCCACCAGTTCCATCATCAGCGCGCGGTCGGAATGGTTGATGACGTCGGCCGAGAGCTTGTCGGCCGCGGCTTCGGTCTTGATGCGGGTGATCAGCTGGCCGCCGGGGGCGCGCACCATCTCGACCTTGATGTTGGGGAAACGCTTGTTGAAGGCCTTGATGACCTCCTGCTCGACTTCCGCGAAGTTCGCGGTGTAATAGACCAGCCGGCCTTCCTTGTTGGCGGCGGCGATCAGCTCCGGAGAGCCGAAATTTTGTGCGAGTGCGGGCTGTGCGCCTAACGCCAGCGCAAGTCCCAGAACGATGCGAGCTATTTTATTCATCACGCGAATCCTCCCTCGTTTTCTTATCCGGTACGGCCGACGCTGCCTTGCGACTCGCCCTTCGAAAGCCAGTTGGCGAGCCCGATCAGCACGCCCAGCAGCACGGTCTGCACCAGGCTGAACGCCGCGGTCTTGCCGATATTGCCGCCCTCGTAATAATCCAGCAGCAGCACCGACATCACCATGGTGTTGCTGGTGTAGAGAAACAGCGAGGAGCCGAGTTCGCGGATCGCCAGCACGAACAGCAGCGTCATCGCCGCGATCACGCCGGGCCGCGCCAGCGGCAGGATGATGGTGCGGATGCTGCCGAGCATGCCCTTGCCGCAGATCCATGCCGCCTCCTCGAGCTCACGGTGGATCTGCAGGAACGAGGTCGACAGCACCTTGACGGTATCCGGCATGAAGCGCGCGATGAAGGCGAGCGCCAGGATCCAGATGGTGCCGTAGAGTCCGCCGGGCAGCCCGATCCACGCCCACAAATACGCGACGCCGATCACCAGGCCCGGGATCGCCACCGGCAAGGTCGACAGCAGATCGATCGAACGGCGGCCGGGAACCTGGGTGCGGTGGATGGTGTAGCCGATGGCAAAGGCAAGCACGCCGCCGACCAGCGCGGTGGTGATGCCGACCTCGATGGCGTTGTAGATCGAGCGCAGTGTGAGCGGATTGTCGAAAATGCTGTCGAAATGCACCAGGGAGTATTGCCGCATGTCGAACAGGCTCGCGGCATCGCGGATGAACATGAATTTGCGGAAGCCCGCCACGATCAGCGCCAGCAGCGGCAGCACCACCACGATCAGCAGATAGACCATGGCGAGGCCGAAGGTGAACCAGCGCCACGGCCCGAGGTCGAGGTTGCGCGGCCGGAACGCCTTGCCGGCGACCGTGGTGTAACTGCGCCCGGTCAGCACCTTCTGCTGCACATAGACCAGCAGTCCCGTCACCACCATCAGCAGGATCGCGACTGCGGCGGCGGTGTTGTAGAGCGGCGGCGACCAGTTGGTGAGCCGGAAGATATAGGTGGTGAGCACGCTGATGTTGGTCGGCGCGCCGAGCACCGCCGGAATGCCGTAGATGCCGAGCATCACGATGAACGACAGCAGCATGCCGGAGACGATCGCCGGCATGATCAGCGGGAACGTCACCGAGAACAGCGTGGCAAAGGCGCTGGCGCCGGCGACCTCGGCGGCTTCCTCCAGGCTGGGGTCCATGTTGCGCAAGGCGGACGCGGTGAACATGTAGACGTAGGGCGCGTAGTAGACGCCGAACACGAAGATCAGCCCGCTCAACGTGTAGAAGTCGACGCGCCAGTCGAGGCCCATCCACCTGAACATCGTGTTGATCAGTCCGGTTTTCGGCGAACCCAGGATCACCCAGGCGATGCCGGCGACCAGCGGCGGCGCGAACAGCGGCAGCATGCTGACCGCGGCGATAAGACGCTTGCACGGCGTGTTGGTGCGCACCACGATCCAGGAAAAGCTGAGACCGATGATGACGGCGACCGCGGTGCCGCCGCCGCAGGCGATCAGCGTGTTGAGCAGCGCCTCGCCGACGTTCGGATTTGTGAGCACGGTGACGAAATGGGCGATCGAGAGCCGGAATACGCCGAACCCGTCGATCACCGGATTGGTGTCAGTGAGCGCGCCGAGCAGCAGCATCAGCATCGGATAGATCACCAGGAAGGCGAGGATCGCCAGCAGCAGCGCGGCCCACAGGCCTTCGGCGAGCTGGCGGCGAACGCCGTCAACGCCGTCGCGCATGATGTCGGTGCGCCAGCTCGCCTGTCCGTGCAACGCGTTTCCCCTCGCCGGCGGCCGTTTTATTGTTGGTGGCCGCTCTGCAGCCGAAGCCTAATTGATCGCGCTGGGGGCGGAAAGGTAGCAGAAAGTCGCGCCGGCTCTTGCCTGCCGCCATTAATGGCCACCACACTGCCGTCATCCTGAGGTGCTCGCCGCATCTGGCGGCGAGCCTCGAAGGATGCGCCACATGCGCCGCGGCCATCCTTCGAGACGCCGCGCAAGCGCGCGGCTCCTCAGGATGACGGCTCAATGCATGGCGTGAAAAGCCATCATGCTTTAGCGGCGGGTGGCCAGATCGAGCAGCCGCCGCGTCATCGGCGAGTCCGGATCGGCCAGCGGCGCGATCGCGGTGAAATGATTTGCGCCGGGCACGGCTGCGAAACGGGTCTGAAGTCCGGCGCGGCCCCAGGCGTCCACGATGGTCCGGCTTTGGCGAAAGTACTCGGCGCTTTCGTTTTCACCCACCACGGCGTCGAGACTGCCGTGAGACGGCGGCGTCCAGCGCAGCGGACTTGCCCGCCTGGCGGACGGCTCGTCGAGTCCAAGCGCGGTGTTGATCGACGTTCCGATCAGCGGACCAAGATCGAACAGTCCGGAAATCGCGTAAGCCGCCCGCACCAGATCGTGCGGCAGCGCTGCGTCGACCGCGCGCCAATCGCTCGCCATCAGGCAGGCCGCAAGGTGCCCGCCGGCGGAATGTCCGCTGACCACAAGACGCCGCGAGAGTGGCGCCAACGCGCGCGCGGCATTGCGCATCTGCGCGATGATGTCGTCGATCGAAACCTGCGGGCACAGATCGTAGCTCGGGATCGCCACGCCGACGCCGTGGGCGTTCAGGCCGGCTGCAAGGTGACTGAAGAACGAAGCATCCAGCGCCTGCCAGTAGCCGCCGTGAATGAAGACGACCAGCGCACCCTGGTTGCGCGAGGGAAAAACATCGATGGTGTTGCGCGCGCCCGGCCCGTAGGAAATCCGGCGCCAGGCGCCGGCTTGCGACTCGCGCCAGCTTTGCGCGTCCCGCGCCCATCCGGCAATCAGCGAGGGATGTTCGGGGACTCGCGCCCGGTTGTTGTATTCCGCCTCGTAGTCGATATCCGCGATCAACCCGCCGCTCCCGTTGCTTTTCGCCGCCTGGTTATCACGATCCAGCAGTTGGCGATCCGCGGCAAGTCAAAACACAGCCTCGATAACTTGCGCGGGACAAGCCGCTCCTTTACGGTTCAAGCAACTTGAGGGTGGAGTGAAATCGATGAAACAGGTCCTTCGATGCGCCGGCCTGGCGGCCCTGCTGAGCATCATAGCCGGCCACGCATTCGCGCAGGAAAAGCTCAAGATCGGCGTGATCGTGACCTTGTCCGGTCCGGCGGCGGCGCTTGGTCAGCAGGTCCGCGACGGTTTCAATCTCGCGGTGAAGGATCTCGGCGGCAAGATGGCCGGACGCGACGTCCAGGTCATCGTCGCCGACGATGAGCTCAAACCGGACGGCGCGGTCATCAAGGTCAAGGGGCTGCTCGAGCGCGACAAGGTCGATTTCGTGGTCGGACCGATCTTCTCCAACATCCTGCAGGCGATTCACAAGCCGGTGACCGACACCAAAACCTTCCTGATCAGCCCGAATGCCGGTCCATCGAGCTACGCCGGCAAGAACTGCAGCCCGTTTTTCTACGTGACCTCCTACCAGAACGACCAGGTGCACGCGATTCTCGGCAAGGTCGCGCAGGACCGCGGCTACAAGCGCGTCTATCTCTTGGTGCCGAACTATCAGGCCGGCAAGGATTCCGTGGCCGGATTCAAGCTCGACTACAAGGGCGAGATCGTCGAGGAAACCTACATGCCGCTGGGTTCGCTGGATTTCCAGGTCGAACTTTCCAAGATCGCATCGCTCAAGCCCGACGCCGTGTTCACCTTCATGCCCGGCGGCATGGGGGTCACGCTGGTCAAGCAGTACAGTCAGGCCGGCCTTGCCGACAAGATTCCGGTGCTTTCGGCGTTCACGGTCGATGAATCGACGCTGCCGGCGCAGCAGGA
>NZ_DASYMN010000330.1:0-1560 GCF_036009065.1 Bradyrhizobium sp.
GATCCCGTAATAGGCTGCGCTTGGACAAGATGGTATCGGGGGCGCCGTTCCTGCGATATCGATGCGTCCCTGCTCCGGCCTGCCCAGATTGAAAGGCCCCCAAAGCAATCCTCCGGCCGGACGTGGGTCATCATCGTCGGCGTCGAACGCGTAGATGTTATTCTTCATCGTGGCGACATATACTTCGCCTACGTCATAACCCGAAAATCCTTGGGGGATATGACGCGGAAATTGTCGGTGATTCGATCGCGGAACTGGTCCCATTTTGCCGGAACGGTTCGCGTCAGGAAGGTCATGACGGCCGTTTTGAATTCCGCAAAGCTCCCATAACATCGGTTATGGGTCGTGTTTTCGTGCATCACGCCCCAGCATCGTTCAATCGGATCGAGATGCGGACAATAAGGCGGGATGAAATGCAGAACGATCCTCCGTCCGGACTTCTTCAGCCAGTCGCGCACCAAGGCGGCGTGATGATAGGGAGCATTGTCAAGAAAGATGTGGATCCACCGTTTGCCCAGGTAAGCCGCTTCGATGGCGATAAGCAGCGCGATCAGGCTCATCGCATTGACCGTTGCGACTTCCAGCATCTGCGTTTGACCGGTTTCCAGGTTGAGCGCGCCATGAACGTTCAAGCGTTGACGCCCGCTGGTTTGCTCAAGCGCAATGGCCGTTCCCTTCGGCGCCCAACATCCGGCGGGCCGGGCTTGATGGGTCGGATGCACCGCATCAACGAAAACGACAGCTTCATCATCTTCAAGGCGGTTCAGAAGCTTCTCGTAGCTCTCGATGAAGGCCTTCTGCCTGGCTTCATCGAGCTTTCGAGGGATCACCTCCGGCTTGCGATAGTCAAACTCAAGCCGATGCAGCAGCGCGATCAATCCAGAGCTGCTGTAGGTGAGATCATAAGTCTCCTTCAGCCACGCCCCGATCCTGTTGGTATTGCACGGCAGCGTCGCCGTGATCCACGCCTGCAACGCCGCTTGCTGTTCCGCCGTCAACCGGCACGAACTGCCTTCATGGTCAAAGCCGCTCAATCCCTCCAGACCTGCACGCTCGTAGACTTTGAACCACTCACGGATCGTGTCGTCGTCCATCAGAAGCGCCGACCCAACCGCCTCGCAGCTCCAACCGTCATTCAGCAGAACAATCGCGTTCGCCCGCCGCGCAACCCGGTGCTCTTCAAGACCGTTTCGCGCGACCCCAACCAGGGCCTGCCGTTCCGCTTCAGACAAAAATCCGGGTCGAATCATGGAACCTACCCGAATCGATCACTTCCCCGCTGTCAACCCCTTTTCGGGTTCTCAGCGACGCGGGGTATATATGTTGTGGCTGGTTTGGCGAGGC
Source organism: Bradyrhizobium sp. (assembly GCF_036009065.1). GTDB lineage: Bacteria > Pseudomonadota > Alphaproteobacteria > Rhizobiales > Xanthobacteraceae > Bradyrhizobium. Next base: position 1,345 of record NZ_DASYMN010000330.1, read on the forward strand.
ATTTTGAGGTTCGACCAACGCTCAGGGCAGATTTTCTTCTTTGAGTGGCAAGAGCATTGTCGTGCGGTCAGGGCTCGGGCGTTGCCGGCGAGAGTTGCCGGGCCGAGGCCGGGTTTCAGGCCGGCGCGGAAGGGGCGAGCCGGAAACCGGGAGCAATCGGCAGCGGCCAGCGGAGCCCGCCGTTTTGGGAGCGCCGCACCTGCCGGCCGACGGCAT
>NZ_DASYMN010000331.1:0-1793 GCF_036009065.1 Bradyrhizobium sp.
ATCGGCTGAACGCGCCAGCCCGATGCGCGGAATGTCTCGTGCCGGCGCTGTGAGCCGGTCTAACAAGCGCATGCACGCGACCGCCGACACGAACAATGTCATGCCTCGTGATAGGCTTGGGGCGGCGCGTGATGCGCGGCGTTAGATTGCTGGGGCGGTCTGAAGATTTCTGCTGCTGGATGCGCGGGCGTGGCGGGTGGCGGAGGCGCGAGGTCGAAGCGGTGCCGGCCGTGGTGGAGGGCCTGACCTCGTGAGCAGCCGGTGGCGGGAGGCATGGCGGGGGGCGCGTGTCGTCCAGGACGGCGTGGGCTGCGGGGCGGGCGCTAAAGATGACGCCATCTAACAAGCGCATGCACGCGACCCGCGACACGAACCTTGTTATCATCAGCGGAAGTTGCGGGCGGGCGCGTGATGCGCGGCGTTATGCTGCTTGCTTGAATCCCACATGAACAATTGACATCATGTCCTGCGATGGACTTCGAGATCGTCAGCGACATTACCGACGTTGAAACCATTGCCGCCGGCACGGGTGTTCGGGATCGCGCTCGCCTGCGTAAACAGTATGGCAGAGGTAGGTGGCGTAAAATGAAAGGCGTTGCCAGAGTGCGTCTGCTCAGTAGCCGGGTACGTTTGGCTGAAGTACATTGGTATGAAGCCCACGGCGTGGGGAAGAGGGAGTTCAAGCTGAAGTTGCCGTTTTTAGATTAGCCATGAAGAGAGCAGAAAAACCATCGACGCATTTTGTTGTCTGCCTCAACAACGAAGGCTACAAAGCCTCGCTTGAGGTCGGGAAACTGTACCGCTTCATCCCTGACAAGGAGGCGGAGGCTGAGGGGCTGATTCGCGTGGTGGACGAAAGCGGCGAAGATTATGCCTTTGACGAAGCTCGTTTCCATCCCGTGAATCTGCCGGCGACGGTAGAGAAGGCATTGTTGGCCGTGGCCCTCACTTAGAGGCCGCAGCATAACAACGGCATGCACCCGACCGCCGACACGACGAATTTCATCTAAATCAGAGATGCGGGGCGGCGGGTGATGCCGGGCGTTAGATTTCTTCTTGATTAAATCAGACCGATTGTCGAGGCTCCCGATGTCGCGACTCCTGCTCGGAACTATCTGCGGCCTCGTCTACGGCGCGCTGTCGGCCGCCTCGATGTTGCCGCTCGGCTTCCCCGATAAGCAGGCCGCTCTGGCGGGCGCGTTCCTGAACCGCTTCGCCATCGGCTTCGTCATCGGCGCGGCGCGGCTGCCCCTGCCGGGTTGGGCGCAAGGGCTGATCTTCGGCCTCCTCCTGAGCTTGCCGGATGCCATAATCACGAAAGCGTATGCGCCGATCCTCGTTCTGGGTGTGGTCGGGGGCGTCATCATCGGGATAATCGTGGGCAAGTGGGGTCGTGGGTGAGCGGCGAACGAAATCTAACAACGGCATGCACCCGACCGCCGACCCGACGGCTCTCATCTTCCCGCAAAGATGCGGGGCGGCGGGTGATGCCGGGCGTTAGATCGGCTGAACGCGCCAGCCCGATGCGCGGAATGTCTCGTGCCGGCGCTGTGAGCCGGTCTAACAAGCGCATGCACGCGACCGCCGACACGAACAATGTCATGCTTCGGGATAGGCTTGGGGCGGCGCGTGATGCGCGGCGTTAGGCGCTCCGAGTAATCACTGATGAAATCGATATTCGACACGGATGAACTCCCGCAAGAGCGGAGTGGCCCCGGTTGCCGGTGGCTACTGATAGGTGTGGTCTTCGGGGCGGTAGGCGGCGGCATCCTTTTTCACCGAGCAGCCACGGC
>NZ_DASYMN010000332.1:0-16890 GCF_036009065.1 Bradyrhizobium sp.
CGTCGTTGCGCCACAGGATGTCCGACTTGCTGTCGCCGTTGAAGTCGCCGATGTCGGCAATCTTCCAGTTGTCCGGCACCGCGCCGAGCGAATTGCTGGCGAGAATGTTGTTGTCGTTCATGTCCCAGATCTGCAGCGCGCCGTTGTCGTTGCGCCACAGGAAATCGGACTTGCCGTCACCATTGAAGTCGCCGATGCCGGCGATCTTCCAGTTGTCCGGCACCGTGCCCAAGGAATTGGCGGCGAGAATGTTGCCGTCGTTCATGTCCCAGATCTGCAGCGCGCCATTGTCGTTGCGCCACAGGATGTCGGACTTGCGGTCGCCGTTGAAGTCGCCGAGGCCGGCGATCTTCCAATTGTCCGGCACCGTGCCCAGGGAATTGCTGGCCATGATGTTGTTGTCGTTCATGTCCCAGATCTGCAGCGCGCCATTGTCGTTGCGCCACAGGAAGTCGGACTTGCCGTCGGCATTGAAGTCGCCGATGCCGGCGACTTTCCAGGCGGCGGGCACCGTGCCCAAGGGATTGCTGGCGAGGATGTTGCCGTCGTTCATGTTCCAGATCGCCATCGGGCCGCTGTCGTTGCGCCATACGATGTCGGACTTGCCGTCGCCGTTGAAGTCGCCGATGCCGGCGATCTTCCAGTTGTCCGGCACCGTGCCCAAGGAATTGGCGGCGAGAATATTGCCGTCGTTCATGTCCCAGGTCTGCAGCGCGCCGTTGTCGTTGCGCCACAGGATGTCGGTCTTGCCGTCGCCGTTGAAGTCTCCGGTGCCGGCGACTTTCCATGCGGCGGGCACCGAGCCCAGGGGATTGCTGGCCAAGAGATTGCCGCCGTTCATGTCCCAGATCGACATCGGACCAGCGTCGTTGCGCCACAGAATGTCGCTCTTGCCGTCGCCGTTGAAGTCGTTGATCGGAATACGGTCGTCATTGGTGATGGTGCCGACGCCCTGGCCGTCACCGATGGTGGCGCCGTTGGTGGCGCCCGACAGGTTGACCAGGAAGGTCTGGTTCGGCTCGACCTTGGTGTCGCCGTTGATGGTGACCGAGAGGGTCTGGGTGTTGACGCCGGTAGCGAAACTCAGCGTGCCGGAAGTCGCGTTATAGTCGCCATCGGCAGTGGTCGCGCTGCCATCGGAGGTGGCAAAATTGACGCTGAACGCCGACGAGCCGCCGCTGCGCGTCGCCGTGAAGGTCGCAACCTTGGTGCCGCTGTTGCCTTCGGTAACCGACACGTCGTTGATCGAGACCGAACCCGCGGTCGCCGCAGCGGTGACCGTGAGGGCAACGCCCGCCGAGGCGTTGTTGCTGTTGTTGGATTCCACGACGGCGTCATTATAGTCGGCGATCAGGCCGATATAATAAGTGCCGGGCGCAAGGTTGCCTGGAACGGTGACCGTCTGGGTGTCGGCAGTAAAACTGCCGGCGGCCAGCGCGGCGGGATAGCTGAGCGTCGATAGCACCGTATCCGACGTGGTGATCGTGCTGTCCGTGGAAAGATAGATTCGCGATGAGGAACCCCCGGCGGCGGCGTTGCCTACATTTTGCAGATGGTGTGACACCGTCGTGGTGCCGCCGGCCGCTACCGACGAATTGCCGAGCGAGACCGTGTTTTCGACAAGGTCCGGCTGTGAAACTCCGGCGCCGCTAACGAAGTTGATCGAAAAATTATAGCTGTCGTAGTTCTCCCACTGCGAATTCCGGGTTTCGATCACATTTTGTCCACTGCCAGTCGTGGTCGTGGCTGAATCGACAACCTCAAGGGTATAGTCCCCAGCGATCAGGTGTAGGGACTGGCCACTCCTTACCAATTGCGTGGACGCGGAGTCGATATTGCCCTGCGCCGGGACCCTTAAGAGGAAGTCGCCGTGGCTGCCGGAATAGTTGATCGTAAGGTTGCCTTCGCTGTTGAGATGGAACTTGTAGAAATCGCGCTGATCGAGCGGGATTTCCGGGCTGGAAAAATTGACGGTGTAAGTATGGGCGTTGGCGTCTAGGACGCGCGTAAACAGCGTGAAGAACGACTCTGAAACCGACACCGAGCTGGTAATGGTGCCGAGGTTCCGCGCCGTACTCGATGTTTCGCCAGCGCTGTCGACGTAGTTCGACGTGTTTGGGTGAACGACAAATCCGAATTCGGCGCTGTTGCCACCGTCGGCGATGGGTTTGATATAATAGGTGCCAGCGGGTTGTGGCGTCGAATGCGGACTCGAGATCGAGGTTTGGCTGGAGTTGAGGACTTGGTACGTGTTCGTATACACGTTGGTCTGATTATGAAATGTCAGATGAATCGCCGAATTGCTCGAATCCACCGTGAAGCTATAAAGATCGGAGCCGCCAGTGATGGCGCGGTTTGCATAAAAGTAGGGAAACAGATGCGTGCTGGATTTGACGCTTCCGTAGATTTCTGGTGTCGTATAATTCGCCACGTGTCGGCTCCTTCCCATTAATCAACAAATAAATCGACCTCGCGCACGCTCACAAGTGCACGTTGCATCAACGCATGGGTCATCCACCGGCTGCAACTGGCTGTCGGGGTATCATTCCAAGTCTCATTTTGTCCGCCGATGCGCGCTCGTCTGCATGCAATTGCAATTCTGAGTGCGTCGCCTCAATCGTTGCGAAATATGTTTCATAACCAAAATCGCGAGTCAATTGCCGACGCAAGTAATCGGTGATTTGGTTGACGCAGTGCTCCGCGCGCATCTTGTGTTGTTCCAGCGCGGGAACCGCCTGTCGCGGTGCAGCTTGGCCTTGGGAAAGGGAGCAATTCGATGCGTCTGGCCACAAGACTTGTCGCGCTAAGCGCGATAGCGCTGCTGATAGTGCCGGCACCATCAACTGCCGCCGAGATGCGCGGCGTCACCCCAACCGAAATCCGCATCGGCCAGACCATGCCCTACAGCGGCCCGGTCTCCGCCTTCGGCGCGCTCGGCAAGGGCGAGGTCGGTTATTTCAAGATGGTCAACGAGCGCGGCGGCATCAACGGCCGCAAGGTCAACCTGATTTCGCTCGACGACGGCTACGCGCCGCCGAAAACGGTAGAGCAGACGCGGCGGCTGGTGGAGAGCGACGAGGTGGCGCTGATCTTCTCCTCGATCGGCACCGCGCATAACACCGCGATCGCCAAATATCTGCAAGCTAAGAACATCCCGCAATTGTTCATCGGCTCCGGCGCGTCGAAATTCGCCGACCTTGCGCAATATCCGCTGGCGACCCTGGGCGTGCAGGGGCCCTTCCGCTACGAGGCGCGGCTGTATGCGCGTTATGCGCTGGCGAAGAATCCGAACGCGAAGTTTGCCGTTATCTCGCAGAACGACGACTTTGGGCGCGACTATCTGCTGGGGCTCAAGGATGTATTGGGTGAGAAATACGGTTCCGTCGTCATCGCTGCAACCTACGAAATCCAGGATCCGACCATCGATTCCCAGATCGTGAAACTGAAAGCCTCCGGCGCCGATGTATTCGTGATCGCGGCAACGCCGAAATTCGCCGCGCAGTCGATCCGCAAGGGGTTTGAGATCGGCTGGCGGCCGATGACGTTCCTGTCCAATGTCGCGGTGTGGGTGTCCACGGTGATGGAGCCCGCGGGGCTTGAAGCCGGGCAGGGCATTCTGTCGACCGCCTATGTCAAGGACCCCGACGATCCCGCATGGAAGGACGACGCCGGCGTAAAAGGCTGGCGGGAGTTCATGATCAAATACGTTCCCGACGGCGACCTGCACGACACCAATTACGTCAACTCCTACAACAGCGCGATGGCGCTGGAGCATGTGCTGAAAGCCTGCGGCGACGATCTGTCGACCGAGAACATCCTGAAGCAGGCCTATGCGATCAAGGACCTCGAATTGCCGATGCTGCTCCCGGGCATCAAGGTCAACACCTCGCCGACCGATCACGTGCCGGTCGAGCAGATGCAGTTCATGCGGTTCGCCGGTAGGACCTGGGAGCGCTTCGGCGAATTGCAGACGGGGAATTAGCTCCCCGTCATTCCGGGGCGCGCGCCTTTCGCGCGAACCGGAATCCATAACCACGATATTCGCGTTCAGCGTCCACCCATCAGCACGGTGGTTATGGATTCCGGGCCTGCGCCAAGAGGCGGATCCCGGAATGACGACGGTTGAGCCTGCGCAACGTCAAATCCTTAAGATTTCTTCAAGGCGGTCGTCCTATCCATGGAGCAGGCGCGTGTGAGCGCGCGCCAAGGAGAGCCCATGGCCGCGCCAGTTTCCGCTCCGACCGTCTCCGAACGCCCCGCCATTCCCCCGGCGCTGTTCAACGCCTGCTTTGTGCTGTTTGTCATCAACGCGGCGTTTTTCCCGACCGCGTATTTCGCCCATTGGTGGATCACCGATCCGAACGGCCTCGGCACGCCCACCGATTTCGTCAACGTCTGGTCCGCCGGAAAGCTGGTGCTCGATGGCCATCCGGCGTGGGCTTACGACTGGGACATCCAGAAGCGCATCCAGGTCGACCTGCTCGGCCAAACCTTTGTCGGCCATTTCGCTTGGCACTATCCGCCGCCCTTCCTGTTCGTCGCGGCTTTCCTCGCGCAGTTTCCCTATACGGTGGCGTTCATCGGCTGGGTTTCGATCAGCCTTGTGCCCTATCTGATGACGATGCGCGCGATCGTGGGACGGCCGTTCGGCTGGATGCTGGCAGCGGCGTTTCCGGTGGTGCTGACCAACACGCTGGTCGGGCAGAACGGTTTTCTCACCGCCTCGCTGGTCGGCGGCATGCTCATCCTGCTGCCGACGCGGCCGATCCTGGCCGGCATCTGCCTCGGGCTATTGAGCTACAAGCCGCAATACGGCCTGCTGTTTCCGATTGCGCTGATCGCGGCGGCGCAATGGAGGGTGTTTTTCACGGCAGCGATTGTCGCCGTCGCGATGGCAGCTGTGTCGTGGCTCGCCTTCGGCACCGAAAGCTGGCTGGCGTTCTTTGACTGGCTGCCGATGTTCTCCCAGGCCTTCCTCACCGAAGGCCGCGCCCCTTGGGGCAAGATGCAGAGCATTTTTGCCCTGGTGCGTTTTTTCGGGGGCAGCGAGCCGCTCGGCTGGGCCTTCCAGTGGACCATGATCAGCGCGGTCGCGGCCGCGCTGGTGTGGGTGTGGCGCAGCCGGGTGCGCTATTCGCTGAAGGCCGCGGCGCTGGCGGCCGGCACGCTGCTGGTGACGCCGTATCTGTTCCTCTACGACATGATGGTGCTGGCGATCGCGACCGGCTTTCTGGTCCGGATCGGGCTCAGCGACGGCTTTCGCACCTATGAATTGCCGGCGCTGGGCCTGATGGCGTTCCTGCTGATGTTCTATCCGCTGTTCGGCGCGCCGACCGGTTTTGGCGCCACCTTGATCGTCGCGGCGCTGATTGCCCGGCGCTGCCTGGCGCCGCACACGCGCGCGGCCCCGTCGATGTCGCCGATCAAGATCGGCCAATTGCAGACCTAGGTCCGCGCGCGTTCAATTTCATCGTGCCGCGGTCATGAATGCTTGTCAGCGATCCTGAATTGGTGTTCAGTTCTTTCAGCGAGTCTCGCAGCATTCGCTCAAAACTCCGCTCCCGGGACGAAACGCGGCATGATCTATCGGCGGACCCATCAGGTCGTAAAACGCCTCGCGGCGCGCCGCAGCGCTATCCTGGCGGCGGCGCGGGACGCCGCCGCGGAAGGCGGCATGGCGGCGGTGCAGATTGCGCCGGTGGCAAGCCGGGCCAACGTCGCCGCCGGCACCGTCTACCGCTATTTCCCGTCCAAATCGGATCTGATTTCCGAACTGATTGCCGACGTCTCGCGCGACGAACTGGCCGCCATCCGCCGCGCTGCTGACGCCGCGCCCGGACCCTCCTCGGCGCTGGCCGCCGCCGTCACCACCGTCGCGGTGCATGTGCTGTCGCACCGCAAGCTGGCATGGGGCATCCTGGCCGAGCCGGTCGATGTCGACGTCAACGCCTCGCGGCTGGCGAGCCGCCGCGAAATCGCCGGCGAGATCGAATTGCGGATCGGGGCCGCGGTGCGGGCCGGGCACCTGCCGGCGCAGGACACCGCATTGGCGGCGTGCGCGCTGCTTGGCGCGCTACATGAAGCGCTGGTAGGCCCGCTGGCGCCGGACAATCTCGACGATCCGGCAAAACTGCGCGACGCCGTGCAGACCGTCACACTGCTGGCGCTGCGCGCGGTCGGCGTGATGGACGCCCGCGCCCGCGGCCTCGTGGTGCAGGCGGTGCTGCCGGCCAAGATCCTGGTCGGAGCGTAACTTGTCCCGGGCGCGGTGCGGCGAACCTTGACCTCTCCCTGCGGGAGAGGTGAAGCACAGCGCGCTTGCTCCAGGCTACTTCGTCTTGCCGTCCTTGTCGTGCTGGGCGAGGAACGCCCAGAGATCGCCGGCTTCCTGCTCGTTCTTGATTCCGGCGAACACCATCTTGGTGCCGGGGATTTTGGCCTTGGGATCCTTGATGTAGTCCTTGAAGCTGGCTTCATCCCAGGTGATGCCGGAATTCTTGTTGGCCTCCGTATAAGAGTAGCCTTCGACGGTGCCGGACTTGCGTCCCGGCAGTCCGTTGAGCACCGGACCGACCTTGTTCTTGGCGCCTTCACCGACCGCATGGCAGGCCAGGCACTTGTTGAAGGAGGTTTTGCCGGCGGCGACATCCTGCGCCTGCGCGGCGGACGATGCTGCGGCGGATGCGATGACGATCAGCGTGCCCAGGGTCAGGTGTTTCATGGAATGCTCTTGGGTCGGTTGCAGGGTGTTCCGCGATCCGCTTGTCGCATAAGCGGGTCGCGCCGGACAAGCGGGCAGGGGCGCCGGCGCCACCTATTTGCCGACCTACCCAAACGCATCGGGACGTGCTTGTTTCCATGCGATAAAAAGCACGCGCTATGCGCCCGCGGGAGAGCCGACATGACCATATTGATGCCCGCGTCGGATTCTGCGGTGCTCGGCCGCCGCGACAGGATCGTAGCCGATTTGCGCGCGATCGTGCCGGGCGAGGGCGTGATCGACAGTGCCGCCGAGATGGTGCCTTACGAATCCGATGGTCTGATGGCCTATCGCCAGCCGCCGATGGTGGTGGTGCTGCCGGACACCACCGAACAGGTGTCCCAGGTGCTGAAATATTGCTTCGAGCAGGGCATCAAGGTGGTGCCGCGCGGCTCCGGCACCTCACTGTCCGGCGGCGCGCTGCCGCTTGCGGACGCCGTGCTGCTGGGCCTCGGCAAATTCAAGCGCATCCGCGAGATCGATTTCGACAACCGCGTGGTGGTGACCGAGCCCGGCGTGACCAACCTCGCCATCAGCCAGGCCGTGGCGCATGCCGGGTTTTACTATGCGCCCGATCCATCCTCGCAGATCGCCTGCTCGATCGGCGGCAATGTCGCGGAAAATTCCGGCGGCGTGCATTGCCTGAAATACGGCATGACCACCAACAACGTGCTGGGCTGCGAGATCGTGCTGATATCAGGGGAGATCATCAAGGTCGGCGGCAAATCCGCTGAAACCAGCGGCTACGACATCATGGGGATCATTACCGGCTCCGAAGGGCTGCTCGGCGTCATCACCGAGATCACGGTACGGATCCTGCAAAAGCCGGAGACCGCGCGGGCACTGATGGTCGGCTTTGCCGAAGTGGAAGCGGCCGGGCAATGCGTGGCCGATATCATCGGCGCCGGCATCATTCCCGGCGGCATGGAGATGATGGACAAGCCTGCGATCCACGCCGCGGAAGCTTTTGTCCATGCCGGCTACCCGCTTGACGTCGAGGCACTGCTGATCATCGAACTCGATGGCCCAGGCGTCGAGGTCGACGAGTTGATCCAGCGGGTCGAGACGATCGCGCGGGGTTGCGGCTCGACGACGGTGCAGATTTCAAATTCCGAAACCGAGCGGAACCTGTTCTGGGCCGGCCGCAAGGCGGCATTTCCAGCCGTCGGGCGGATCTCGCCGGATTATCTCTGCATGGACGGCACCATTCCGCGCGGCGCGCTGCCGCAGGCGCTGGCGCGGATCCGCGAGCTCTCGGAGAAATACGGCCTGCGCGTCGCGAACGTGTTTCACGCCGGCGACGGCAATCTGCACCCGCTGATCCTGTACGACGCCAACCAGCCCGGCGAGATGGACAGAGCCGAGGCTTTTGGGGCCGATATCCTGCGGGCGTGTGTCGAGCTCGGCGGCGTCCTCACCGGCGAGCATGGCGTCGGCATCGAGAAGCGCGATCTGATGGGCGAGATGTTCAGCGAGATCGATCTCAACCAGCAGCAGCGCCTGAAATGCGCCTTCGACGCGCAAGGGCTGCTCAATCCGGGAAAGGTGTTTCCGACCCTGCACCGATGCGCTGAGCTTGGCCGGGTGCATGTTCACGGCGGCAAGCTGGCGTTCCCGGATTTGCCGAGATTTTGAGGATGATCCAGCGTCGCTTCCAAACGCGCCGTCATGCCCGGGCTTGTCCCGGGCATCCACGTCTTTCTTGGTGTGTGGTCGAAGAAGACGTGGATGGCCGGGACAAGCCCGGCCATGACGAATGAGAAGGTGGCTAGTGTGGAACCCCTGAAGGTACGCGACGCCAGGGATGTCGAGCAGGTGGTGCGCGCGGCATTGGCCAGCGAGCAGCCGCTGGAAATCATAGGCGGCGGCAGCAAGCGCGGGGTAGGCCAGCCGATGTCGACCAACGCGCTGCTCGACCTGTCGGCGCTGAACGCGGTCACATCCTATGAGCCGAATGAGCTGATCATCACCGTGCAGGCGGGCGCGCCACTGGGCGACGTCAAATCGCTGATCGATTCGAAAAACCAGCAATTCGCATTCGAGCCGATCAACACCTCGCAGCTTCTGGGCACGCCTGACATCGGGACCATCGGCGGCATGATCGGCGCGGGCCTCGCCGGCCCGCGGCGCATCAAGGCCGGCGGCGCGCGCGACCATCTGCTCGGCGCGCACGCGGTGTCCGGCTTCGGCGACAGCTTTAAGGCCGGCGGGCGGGTGGTGAAAAACGTTACCGGCTATGATCTCTGCAAGCTGCTGGCGGGGTCATGGGGCACCCTCGCGGTCATGACCGAGGTGACGCTGAAGGTGATGCCGCGCGCCGAAAGCGAACGCACGCTGGTGCTGCGCGGGCTCGATGACGTCACTGCAAATCGGGCTATGACCGCGGGCCTGGGCTCGCCGTTCGATGTCTCCGGCGCGGCCCATGTGCCGAATTCGGCGTTTCGCGCAAGCTTCGACGGGCTGGCCGACTTGGGATCACCGGGGCAGGCCGTGACCTTGCTGCGGCTGGAGGGCATCACGGCTTCCGCCGTGCACCGCGCGGCGCTGCTCAGCGAGGTGCTCAGCGCTTTCGGAGCCGCGGAGATCGTCGAAGATGCGGCATCGGCGGCAATCTGGAGTTCGGTACGCGACGTTGCGCCGTTCGCGGCGGGCGGTGCGCTCGGAGCCTGGCCGGTGTGGCGGATCGTTTGCCCGCCGGCATCGGGTGGGGCACTCGGCCAGGCCTTGTCGCGCGATACCGGCGGCGACGTGATCTACGACTGGGGCGGCGGCTTGATCTGGGCGGCATTGCCGCCGTCCGCCGACGCGAGTGCCGGGATGCTGCGTTCGCGCGTCGACGCGGTCGGCGGCCACGCCACGCTGCTCCGCGCCTCCGAGGTGGTACGGCGCAGTGTCGATGTGTTTCATCCGCAGGAGGGCGGGCTCGCGAGCTTGAGCGAGCGCGTCCGCCACAGCTTCGATCCGAAAAACATCCTCAATCGCGGCCGGTTGACGCGAGGGTCCGCGCCATGAAAACCGAATTCACTCTCGCGCAACTCGCCGATCCCGATATTGCCGAAGCCGACAAGATTTTACGCGCTTGTGTGCATTGCGGGTTCTGCACCGCCACGTGTCCGACCTACGTGCTGCTTGGCGACGAACTCGATAGCCCGCGCGGCCGGATCTATCTCATCAAGGAAATGCTGGAGAAGAACAGGCCGCCGACGGCGGAGGTGGTCAAGCACATCGACCGCTGCCTGTCCTGCCTTGCCTGCATGACCACCTGTCCCTCCGGGGTGAACTACATGCACCTGGTCGATCAGGCGCGGGTGAGGATCGAGAAGGAATACACCCGTCCGCTTGCCGAGCGGGTGCTGCGCGCGCTGCTGGCGTGGGTGCTGCCGCGGCCAAGCCTGTTTCGTGCCGGCATGATTCTGGCGCGGCTGGGACGGCCGCTCGCGGCCTTGTTGCCGTCACCAAAGACAGGCGCGGCGACGCCTTCTTTGTCGCGGCGAATCAAGGCGATGCTGGCGCTGGCGCCGCACGGCCTGCCGGCCTCCGGCCCCGGTGGCGGAAGCATGTTTCCGGCACGTGGGAGCAAGCGCGGGCGGGTTGCGCTGCTGCAAGGCTGCGCCCAGCAGGTGCTGGCGCCGCGCATCAACCAGGCCGCCATCCGCCTGCTGACGCGGCACGGCATCGAGGTCGTGCTCGTCAAGGACGAGCAGTGCTGCGGCGCGCTGACCCATCACCTCGGCCGCGACGGCGATGCCCTGGCCCGCGCCCGCGCCAACATCACCGCATGGCTCGATGAGGCCAAGCGGGGCGGCCTCGACGCCATCGTGGTGACGACGTCCGGGTGCGGCACCGTGATCAAGGATTACGGATTCATGCTGCGCGAGGACCGCGACTTCGCAGGTCCCGCGGCGAAAATTTCAGCGCTGGCCAGGGACATCAGCGAATATGTCGGCGAACTGGACCTGCCTGCGCCGCAGCAGCGCAGCGATCTCGTCATCGCCTATCACTCGGCATGTTCGCTGCAGCACGGCCAGAAAATCACGCAAGCCCCGAAGGAATTGCTTTCCAGGAATGGCTTCGTGGTGAAGGATGTGCCTGAGGGTCATTTGTGTTGCGGCTCGGCGGGCACCTACAACATTCTCCAGCCTGACATTGCGGACCGATTGCGCGACCGCAAGATCGCCAACATCGCCAGCGTCAAGCCGGACATGATCGCCGCCGGCAATATCGGATGCATGGTGCAGATCGCCGGGGGAACGTCGGTCCCCGTGGTGCACACCATTGAGCTTCTCGACTGGGCGACGGGCGGTCCGCGGCCAGGATCGAACTGATCTGGTTTGAGGCCGCGCCGAAGCGGAAGGGCTTGAAGGCCACAGTGCTCGCTGTGGCTTTTTTGTTGTTTTGACGCTGCCTGCGCCTGCCGAATCGTCCGCGCAGCAACAGCTGGGATCGCGCTGGGCCATTCTGAGCGCCGGACCGTGCCCTTAAGGCATTTTGCGTTCGCTAAACCGCTTCGGACCGCCGAACCCACCTCGAAATTGTTGTCGGAATGCAACACACGCGGACAACATCTTGCGGAACGGCAAAAACGCCCAAAAAGGCGGCAGTTGCTTGTCTTTTTAGCTTCCCGCGGAGGATGCCGCACCGCAGATTGGTTCGTGGAAATTGGCTGCAGTCGATTGTCGCTGTGCTCAGAGCCTTCGAAGTCGGACTGATCTTGCAACGATGGGGATCGTCATGAAAAAAATGGTTTTGTTAGCAACGGCGCTGGCACTGCTTTCGAGTTCGGCTCTCGCGGCGGACATGCGGGTCAAGGCGATCAAGGCGCCTCCGCCGCCGGCGTTCGATCCGTGGGATATCGCCTTCGGCAGCGCGATCATGAGCGATTACGTGTTCCGCGGCGTCACTCAGTCGAATCACAAGCCCTCGGTCGCGGCCTACTTCGAGCCCCGCTACAACGTCACCAAGGATCTGCAGCTCTACATCGGCCTCGCCGGCGAGAGCATCTCCTTCCCGAACCGCGCCGCGGCCGAAATCGATATCTACGGCGGTATCCGCCCGACCTTCGGCATGTTCGCCTTCGACTTCGGTGTCTGGGGTTATCTCTATCCGGGCGGCACCTGCTATAACGCCAATGCTTTCCCCGGCTCGGGCATTCCCGGCTCGTCTTTGGGTTGCGTCGCCAATGCCGACCCGATCACCCTCGGCCTGCCCATCAACGGCAACTTCGCCAAGAAGAACGCCAGCTTTTATGAAGGCTACGCCAAGGTCAACGTGACCTTGAATGACATGTTCCAGATCGGCGCCAACGAGTATTACTCGCCGAACTTCCTGAACCTCGGCGCCTGGGGCAACTACGCGTCGGTCACCGGCAAGTTCATCGCGCCGGGCCCATGGTTCGGCGCCACCGGCATCGGCATGTACGTCTCCGGCGAGTTCGGCCGGCAGTGGCTCGGAACCTCGGACGCCTTCTACGGCACCCCGGTGTTCCCGAACGGCATTCCTGAGCCGAGCTACAACACCTGGAACGTCGGCATCGGCTTCACCTACAAGGTCTTCACCCTCGACTTCCGCTATTCGGACACCAATCTGTCGAAGGGTCAGTGCAACGCCTTCACCAGCGACTTCACTGCGACGACCGCAACCGCGGGCAGCGTGTCCGCCATCAATCCGGGCGGCTTCGAGTCCGGTTGGTGCGGCGCGACCGGCATCGTCAAGCTCTCAGCTGACCTGACCGCGATGACGAACCTGAAGTAAGTCATTCTTCCAAGACCATGAGGGCGGCAGAGCGATCTGCCGCCCTTTTGTTTTGTGATGAGCGATGATGGGCTTCCAGCTTCCAGCTAAAGCATGATGAATTCAGGTCGAAGCAGCCGTCACCTCTCCCCTGCGGGGAGAGGTCGAAGCCGGAGCGCAGCGCAGGCTTCGGGTGAGGGGTCTCTCCACGCAATTGGGATTCGCAGAAAGGCCCCTCACCCGCCGCGCATCTGACGATGCGCGTCGACCTCTCCCCTGCGGGGAGAGGTGAGCTGAGCGGCGTGGCGATTGGCTTAAAACCATCATGCATCTAGCTGACGAGAAATGCTCGACCAAGCTCGGCATTCAGACGCTTCCAGACGGCAATTGTGCCGGGTGAACAGTCATTTCTGGACAGCGGCGGCTTTTCCGGCTGGAATGCGACGAAACGACACAATGCGGCAAGGCCGGCAGCGGCGGCTCCGCATCAGCCCGGAGGAACCCCTATGACCCCGTTTCGTACGCGCCTGCTCGGCGCGCTCGTCGCACTGACCTTTGCGGCGGCTGGTCCGGCGCTCTCGCAGCAGTTCGAACTCAAGCTGATGGCGCCCGCGGCGCCCGGCGGCGGATGGGATCAGACCGCCCGCGCCATGCAGCAAGCCCTTGTCGCCGCCGGCATCGCCCGCAGCGTCCAGGTCACCAACGTTGCAGGCGCCGGTGGCAGCGTCGGCATCGCGCAGTTCGTCAACGGCGCCAAGGGCGACGGCAACCAGATGATGGTGAACGGCTTCGTCATGGTGGGCGCGCTGGCCATGAACAAATCGCCGGTGACGCTCGATCAGGTGACGCCGATCGCGCGTCTCACCGAGGAGATCCAGGTTATCGTCGTGCCGGCGAATTCACCGCTCAAGACGGCGCAGGATCTTGCGGCCGCGCTCAAGGCGGACATC
Source organism: Bradyrhizobium sp. (assembly GCF_036009065.1). Classification (GTDB taxonomy): domain Bacteria; phylum Pseudomonadota; class Alphaproteobacteria; order Rhizobiales; family Xanthobacteraceae; genus Bradyrhizobium. Next base: position 13,441 of record NZ_DASYMN010000332.1, read on the forward strand.
GCCAGGACAACGTTCGCGGGCGGCTCGGCCGGCGGTGTCGACCATATCATGGCGGCGCTGTTTGCGGGGGCGGTCGGCGCGGATGCGAAAAAGGTCAACTACATTCCATTTTCCGGAGGTGGCGAGTCGCTGGCCGCCATTCTCGGCGGCAAAGTCACCGCCGGCATTTCGGGAGTGAGCGAATACGACGGTCAGATCAAGTCCGGAAAACTCCGCGCGCTCGGCGTGACGTCGGAGAAACGCGTCGCCGGCCTTGATATCCCGACCTTCAAGGAACAGGGGATTGACCTCGTGCTGACCAACTGGCGCTCGGTGGTCGCAGCTCCCGGCATCACGGCGGAACAGCGCAAGACCCTGAACGACGCAGTGGAGAAGATGGTCAAGTCCGACGCCTGGAAGGACATCCTCAAGCAGAAGGGCTGGGACGACGCCTATCTCAGTGGCGACGCGTTCGCGGATTTCCTGAAGAAGGAAAATGCTAGAGTCACCGAGGTGCTGAAGTCGGTCGGCCTGGTCAAATCATGACCCCGGATCGCACTTCCGGCGATCTGCCGCCGGCGCCCCGGCACGTCGATCCCGCGGGCTTCGTCATTGCCCTGATGCTCGCGGCGGTGGCCGCGGTGCTGGTGTGGGACGCGAACCAGCTGCAATCCAACACCACCTACGGGATGGGACCCCAGGTGATGCCGGTCGTCATCGCCATCGGACTCGGCATTCTCGCGATCGGCAATCTGATCGACGCGCTGCGCGGCAATCTGCCGCCACGCGAGAGCGCCGACCCCAGGGCTGTGCTGCTGATTCTCGCCGGCCTTGCGCTGCTGATCGCCATCATCGGCCTTGGCGGCGGCTTTATCCTTGCAACCACCGCACTGTTCGTCACCACGTCGGCCGCCTTTGGACGACGCGCTGTTCTCGCCGACCTCGCCATCGCATTGGTGATGACCACCCTGATCTATCTCGCCTTCGACCGGCTGCTGACGCTGAGCCTTCCCGCCGGCCCGCTGGAAAGGCTGATGTAATGGACACCTTCGCCGCGCTCGCTCACGGCATGGCCGTCGCCGTCCAGCCCATGAACCTGCTCTATGCGCTGATCGGCGTGCTGCTCGGCACCGCGGTCGGCGTGTTGCCCGGCATCGGGCCTGCGCTCACCGTCGCGTTGCTGCTGCCGGTGACCTACAAGCTCGATCCCGGCGGCTCGCTGATCATGTTCGCGGGAATCTATTATGGCGGCATGTACGGCGGGTCCACCACCGCCATCCTCATCAACACGCCCGGTGAGAGCGCATCGATGGCGACCGCGCTCGAGGGCAACAAGATGGCCAAGGCCGGCCGCGGCGGTCCCGCGCTTGCGACCGCTGCGATCGGCTCGTTTGTCGCGGGCACCATCGCCACCATCGGTCTGGCCTTTCTGGCGCCGTGGCTGGTCGATGTCGCGGTGCGCTTCGGGCCTGAGGATTATTTTGCGTTGATGTGCGTCGCCTTCGTCACGGTGTCGGCAACCTTCGGAGATTCGCCGATCCGCGGGCTGACCAGCCTGTTCGTCGGGCTGACGCTCGGGCTGATCGGCATCGACAAGCTCACCGGTCAGGCGCGGTTGGCTTTCGGCATCCCCGAACTGCTCGACGGCGTCGAAGTGACGACGCTTGCGGTCGGATTGTTCGCGCTGGGCGAGGCGCTTTACGTGGCATCGCGCCGTCATCATACCGAGGAGAAGCTCGAGCCGGTGCGCGGCTCGCTTTGGATGACCAAGGAGGACTGGAAGCGGTCATGGAAACCGTGGCTGCGCGGGACGGCGTTCGGTTTTCCGATCGGCGCGCTTCCCGCCGGCGGCGCGGAGATTCCGACATTCCTGTCCTACTCCACCGAGAAGCGGCTGACCAAATACCCGGAGCAATTCGGCAAGGGCGCCATCGAAGGCGTCGCGGGGCCGGAAGCCGCCAATAACGCCTCCGCCGCCGGCACCCTTGTGCCGTTGCTGACGCTGGGCTTGCCGACCTCGGCGACCGCGGCGATGATGCTGGCGGGCTTTCAGCAATACGGCCTGAACCCTGGACCGCTGCTGTTCGCGGAGCGGCCCGATCTGGTGTGGGGCCTGATCGCAAGCCTGTTCATCGCCAACGTCATGCTGCTGGTTCTCAACCTGCCGCTGGTCGGCTTGTGGGTAAAACTGCTGGCGATCCCGCAGCCGTGGCTCTACGCCGGGATTCTGGTGTTCGCGACCACCGGCACCATTGCGGCCAAGCCCTCGGTGGTCGAACTGTCGATGCTGGCGGGTTTTGGCGTGATGGGCTTTCTGATGCGCAGGTTCGATTTTCCGATCGCGCCGGTCGTCATCGGCCTCATCCTTGGACCGATCGCCGAAAGCCAACTGCGCCGCGCAATGTCCATCAGCCTCGGCGACCCGATGGCGCTGCTGCAAAGCCCGATGTCGGCGACGCTGCTCGCCATAGCGGTGATTGCGCTGTTGGCGCCGTTCGTGCTGCAGGGGCTGGGGCGGTTCAAGGCGAACGAGGACTAGAGTATATATTGCCGCGACGCTCAGTTCACCTCTCCCCGCAGGGGAGAGGTCGACGCGCATCGTCAGATGCGCGGCGGGTGAGGGGACTTTCCGCGAGTCCGCGTGCCTAGAGAGTCCCCTCACCCGAAGCCTGCGCTGCGCTCCGGTGAGCAACCGGGAACATAGGTAACACTTCTGACCGACGACATAGGTAACACAATTCCGGTTTTGTTCAGGTCTGTTGTTGTTGGTCCTGTGGGCTTGTGGGGAACGCGCTTGCGTTGTCCACACGTCCACAGGACTTCCTTTTGGGTTTAGGTTTTCGAAGCCGATGGTCGTTGTGGGCGATCGTGCCGAGCGCGATCGGCCCGTAGCTGACGATCCAGCCGGCGGCGTTTTCCTCAAGGGCGATCGGCTCGCCGGCCAGCGCCTGGTTGATGTAGATCGTCTGGTTGCGCCAGCGGATCTCGCCGTTATGACGGACCTGCCGCACTTCCAGCTCGGCCGCATATTCCGGCTCGCGCAGGACGCCGTCGAAGCGGCGCGGCGATGGCGTATAGAGATCAGCCGGCGTGGCGTCGTCGAGTGATTGATGCGGACGCTCCTCGTTGTAAATGCGCTGGAACTCATGCAGCTGCCTGAGCTGCTCGCGCAGCGTGCGCGCCGGCGGCGTGGCGGCATCCTGCAACAGCGTCAGGTGCATACGCTCGTGGCGGCCGTTCTGCTGCGGCTTGCCGGGCTTGATGCGCTCCGGAATCACACCGGCCTTGATCAGCCGGACCGACAGCATCGACAATCCGCCGGCGCCGCAAGAGGCAAACGGCGATCCGTTGTCGGATCGCATATAGAGGGGAAGCCCGAACTCGCGGAACGCCGCATCCAGCACCGGCCAGACATGATCGGTGTCGGTGCGCGCCAGCGCCTGACAGCGCAGCAGATAGCGGCTGCAAGCG
>NZ_DASYMN010000333.1:0-21584 GCF_036009065.1 Bradyrhizobium sp.
CTTCGAGACGCCGCGCAAGCGCGCGGCTCCTCAGAGTTTGTGAATCTATTCGAATTTCGACGTTTCTGCGGGTCCTAAGTCTTTGATTTGACTCATGTCGGAAAACGCAAAAATCAATAGATTCACAAGCTCTCAGGATGAGGGCATCTGGTGCATCCCTGCCATTATCTAATGGCGATGGTCGGCGCGGCGCCGCTCGCGTAGGACAACCATATTGCCCACGCGAATCCTTGAAAGCCATCTCTTGAACAAGTCCGTCATCATCGAAGACGAAACGCTGGTCGCGCCGGTGGTGGTCGAGGAGGTGGCGAGCAACGCCATGAAATCCGCCGCCGTCACCGGGCCTGCCTATGTCGTGCTGGCGGGCATCAGCTTTTCGCATTTCCTCAACGACACCATGCAGTCGCTGATTGCCTCGGTGTATCCGATCCTTAAAGAGAGCTATTCGCTGGATTACACCCAGATCGGTCTGATCACGCTGGCGTTCCAGTTCACAGCATCGCTGCTGCAGCCGGTGATCGGCCATATGACCGACAGGAAGGCGCAGCCGTTCTCGCTGGCGCTCGGCATGGGCTTTACGTTTTTCGGCCTGTTGCTGCTCAGCGTGGCGGCGCGATATCCCGTCATCCTCATCGCCGCGGCGCTGGTCGGGCTCGGTTCCGCGGTATTTCATCCGGAGTCGGCGCGGATCGCGCGGCTCGCCTCCGGTGGACGATTCGGTTTCGCGCAATCGGTGTTTCAGCTCGGCGGCAGTTTTGGGACCTCGATGGGTCCGGTGCTGGCGGCGCTGATCGTGGTGCCGTTCGGCCAGCCGAGCATCGCCTGGTTCTGCTCGATCGCGTTCCTCGCGATCGTCATCCTGTGGCGGATCGGCGTCTGGTACAAGCCGCAGATCGCGTCGAGGAAATTTCCGGCGCCGAAGGCACATCCCGATGCGCCGGGTAGTGGCCGCATCCGGATCGCGCTGCTGGTGCTGGTGGCGCTGTTGTTCTCCAAGCAGCTCTACGTCTCCAGCCTGTCGAGCTATTACATCTTCTACCTGATCGACAAGTTTCATGTCTCGACCCAGGCCGCGCAGCTTTATCTGTTCATCTTCCTTGCCGCGAATGCGGTAGGCGCCTTCTTCGGCGGCCCGCTCGGCGACCGCTTCGGCCGCAAATATATCATCTGGCTTTCGATACTGGGCGCGCTGCCGTTCACGCTGGCGCTGCCCTATGCCGGACTCTATGCGAGCGCGGTGCTGACGATCTTCATCGGGCTCATCATTTCATCCGCAACCTCGTCGATCATCGTGTTCGCGCAGGAACTGATGCCGCACCGCTTCGGCATGATCTCCGGCGTATTCTTCGGTGTCGCCTTCGGCATCGGCGGCCTCGGCGCCGCCGTGCTTGGCAAGGTCGCCGACGACATGGGCATCGCCTTCGTCTACCAGATCTGCGCGTTCCTTCCCGCCATCGGCCTGCTCGCGGTGTTCCTGCCGAAGATGCCGAGAGTGGCGCGCTGATACTGGATGGATTCGTCATGCCCGGCCTTGTGCCGGGCATCCACGTCTTCCTTCGCTGGATTGCCTGAAGACGTGGATGGCCGGGACGAGCCCGGCCATGACGAGCATATGTTTCTATCAACACATTGTTAGCGATTGTGGCGAGGGCGCCATTTTGCGCGGGGCAAATCCCGCGCAAAAAAATCCTCAGAGATTATCAACCTTAAAAATTAGGGTTAAGCGCCGCTTAAGGTTTTGGTGGCATCGTCCGACCGTGAGTTTTTGATGTGAGGCCTCCGTTGTCTGCCTCACCGGACAAAAGGACGAAGCCAATGCGTAGCGTTAAGTTTCTGATTGCCGCCGGAGCGGCATCGTTGTTGTCGTCAGCAGCGTGTGCCGCCGACATGGCCATCGCAGCGCCCCCGCCGGCGTATTATCCTCCGCCGGTCGAAGATTTTGGCGGCTGGTATCTGCGCGGCGATATCGGCATGACCAACACAAGGGGCAAGTTCTTCGCGCCCGCGTATAATGACGCATCGACGCTGTCGTTCAGTCAGCTCGGCCACGAGTTCACGAGCGGAACGTCGTTCGGTCTCGGCGTCGGCTACCAGTTCAACGGCTGGTTCCGTGCCGACGTCACCGGCGAATTCCGCTCCAAGGTGCACTTCAGCGGCACCGATTTCGCCAATATCGCAGGGCTCGGGCCGATCGCCGATACCTACAGCGCCGGCTATACCAGTTGGGTCGGGATGGCCAACATCTACGCGGATCTCGGCACCTGGTGGTGCATCACGCCGTTCGTCGGTGTCGGTCTCGGCGGCGCCTTCAACCAGATCAGCGGCCTGACCGATTTTGGCGCGATACCGAGCCCCGGCGTCGGATCGGTCAACGCGGCGGTCTACTTCGCGAACGCCGCCGAAACCAAGGCCAATTTCGCCTGGGCGGCCCATGCCGGTCTTGCCTACAAGGTCAACCAGAACTTCACCGTCGAACTGGCCTATCGCTATCTCGATTTGGGCACGGCAATCACCGGCGGCGGTTCGACCTTCGACGGTACGCGCAGCACGCGCGCCTTCGAGTTCCACGATCTGACCTCGCACGACATCAAGCTCGGCGTGCGCTGGACCTGCTGCGATGTTCCGCCCCCGGCGCCGCTGATCCGCAAGGGCTGATCGGTCCGCACCTCGCTTAACCAGTCTTAACGGCGCGGGATTTTCCCGCGCCGTTTTGTTTGCGCAACTGGCATGAAAACGGCGCACGACAACGATTGGTTAAGGTTAACGAGCGATGATCAGCGCCAAGTCAGAGTGCGATGGAGCGTTGCGATGCGTAGACTTTTGCTGGCGGCGGCGATGTTTGGATCGGCTACGGCGGCGCAAGCGGCCGACATGCCCGATTTCCTTCGTGGCAGTCTTACTCCCTCGGCCCCTGTGACCATGAACTGGGAAGGCTGGTACGCCGGCGGCCAGGCCAGCTACTCATCCTCGGAAATCGATTTCAGCCACGCTCCGAAGTCATTGACGAATTTCCTGCTGCGCAACAGCGTACTTCAGGATCCGGTCTCGCAGTGGGCGCTGCTGTCCAAGAATCATGCGCAGGGCACCGGGTTCGGGGGGTTCGTCGGCCGCAATTTTCAGTGGAGCGATGTCGTGCTCGGCATCGAGGCCAATTACAATTACATCAACAGCCTTGCGAGCGAGTCCACCAACGCGATGGGCCTTGGCATCGTCAATCCCGCCGGCTCGTTGCCGCCGACGGGCCATACCTACACCTACAACACCACGCTGTCGGGCAACGCTGCCTTGCAGATCAAGGACGTGCTGACGTTCCGCGGCCGCGCCGGCTGGGCCGCCGGCAATTTCCTGCCCTATATGTTCGGCGGAGTGGCGGTGGGCCGCACGGATGTGTCGCGCTCGGCAACCATCACCTATAACCTTCAGGACGATTACGACGTCCCGGTGCAAACCCGGGTCGGGACCGATCTGCTCGGCAATCCGATTATTGTCACCAATTTGGTTCATCACAGGGATTTCACCAATACCGTTGCAGCTTCCCAGGCGGAACAGCGGGTCAACAATTTCGTGGTCGGCTGGATCGGCGGACTCGGGTTCGAATACTGCCTGTGGGGCAATGTGTTCGTGCGCGGCGAATGGGAGTACGTCCGGTTCATCAACACCAAGGATATCGCCGTATCCATGAACAACGCGCGGGCGGGAATCGGCTACAAGTTCTGATCCGAACCCGCGCGATACTGTTGACAGAATGGATTTCGGCTGCTGGTCTGTCGCCGAGGTGAGGACGGCAGCCAGCCATGAAAATCTACGGCGACAGCAAATCGGGCAATTGCCTGAAGGTGAAATGGGTCTGCGACGTCCTCGCGCTGCCTTACACCTGGATCGATGTCGACACCCTGAAGCGCGAGACCCGCACCACGCCGTTTCTCAAGCTCAACCCCGCCGGCCAGGTGCCTACGGTCGAATTCGACGACGGCCGCACGCTGGCGCAATCCAACGCCATCATCCGCTATCTCGGGCGCGGCAGCGATCTCATTCCCGCCGACAGCTTTGCGGCGGCGAAGATGGATGAATGGCTGTTCTGGGAACAGTACAGCCACGAGCCCTACATCGCGGTGTGCCGGATGCAGATGGTGTATCTGGGCAAGGCCGCCTCGGACCTCGACACCGACAAGATCAAGGGTGGGTACGCGGCGCTGGCGCGGATGGAGCAGCAGCTTGCCGCAACGCGGTATCTGGTCGGCGACCGCGTCTCGCTGGCCGACGTGTCGCTGCTGGCCTACACCCGTGTGGCGCATGAGGGCGGTTTTCACCTCGATGGCTATGACGCCGTGCGGCGCTGGATCGGCGACGCCGAACACGCGCTGGGCCTGCCTGCGGTTCATTGAATTTCCACAGCAATCCATCGGCGACCCGCATCAACCCCGCGTGACGTCCGCGAACCGGCTTGACGCGCCGCAGCTATTGCCATATCTCCGCCGGCGGGACACCTCCCCCCAACGGGAGGCTTGCTATCTGGAAGGATAGATCATGACTGCAGCAAAGCCCGCTTTGCGGCCCAATGTGCCGCATTTCTCCTCCGGCCCCTGTGCCAAGCGACCCGGCTGGAATCCCAACAATCTCAAGGACGCAACGCTCGGCCGGTCGCATCGCGCAAAAATCGGCAAGGCAAAACTCAAGCTCGCGATCGAACTGACGCGCGAAGTGCTTGAGGTGCCCGCCGGCTATCGAATCGGCATCGTACCGGCGTCGGATACCGGCGCGGTCGAGATGGCGCTGTGGTCGCTGCTCGGTGCACGGCCCGTGACGACGATTGCCTGGGAATCCTTCGGCGACGGCTGGGTCAGCGACATCGTCAAGGAATTGAAGCTCAAGGACGTCACCAAGCTGCATGCGCCCTATGGCGAGATTCCCGATCTTTCCAAGGCCGATCCCGCATCCGATATCGTCTTCACCTGGAACGGCACTACCTCCGGCGTGCGGGTGCCGAACGCAGACTGGATCAGTGCGGCCCGCGAAGGTCTCACCATTTGCGACGCTACCTCGGCGGCGTTCGTGCAGCCGCTCGATTGGGCCAAGCTCGATGTGGTGACTTTCTCCTGGCAGAAGGCGCTGGGCGGCGAGGCCGGCCACGGCATGCTGGTGCTCTCCCCGCGCGCGGTGGCGCGGCTGGAGGGCTACAAGCCGGCGTGGCCGCTGCCGAAGATCTTCCGCATGACCAAGGGCGGCAAGCTCAACGAAGGCATTTTTGAAGGCGAGACCATCAACACGCCGTCGATGCTGTGCGTCGAGGATTACCTCGACGCGCTGAACTGGGGGAAATCGGTCGGCGGCCTCAAGGGATTGATGGCGCGCGCCGACGCCAACACCAAGGTGCTGGCCGACTGGAAAGCGAAGACGCCCTGGATCGATTTCCTGGCGAAGGATCCGTCGATCCGCTCCAATACCTCGGTGTGCATGAAGGTGGTCGATCCCGCGATAACACGGCTGTCGGCGGAGGCGCAGTCCGACTTCGCCAAGAAGCTGGTCGCATTGGTGGAGAAGGAAGGCGCCGGCTACGATTTCGCGCATTATCGCGATGCGCCGGCGGGCCTTCGCATCTGGTGCGGCGCGACCGTCGAGGCAAGGGACGTTGCATTGCTGACGCAGTGGATCGACTGGGCGTTCGCGGAAACGAAGTCGACGCTGGCGAAGGCGGCGTAAGTCTTACCCTCCCCTGAAGGGGGAGGGTCGACGCACCGTAAGGTGCGGCGGGGTGGGGTGATCTTCCCTGCCCACTCAACGCAATTATCACACTGTAGCTTCACCCCACCCCGGCGCTTCGCGCCGACCCTCCCCCTCCAGGGGAGGGTGAAGGAAAAAACAATGTCCAAGCCCAGGGTTCTCATTTCCGACGCGCTGTCTCCCGCCGCGGTGCAGATCTTCAAGGATCGCGGCATCGAGGTCGATTTCCAGCCCAATCTCGGCAAGGACAAGGAGAAGCTCGCCGAGATCATCGGCAATTACGATGGGCTGGCGATCCGCTCCGCCACCAAGGCCACCGCGAAAATCCTGGAAAGGGCAACGCGGCTGAAAGTGATCGGCCGCGCCGGCATCGGCGTCGACAATGTGGAGATTCCGGCCGCGACGGCGAAGGGCATCATCGTGATGAATACGCCGTTCGGCAATTCGATCACCACCGCGGAACACGCGATTACCCTGATGCTGGCGCTGGCGCGCGAAATCCCGCAGGCCGATGCCTCCACGCAAGCCGGCAAATGGGAGAAGAATCGCTTCATGGGAGTCGAGATCACCGCCAAGACGCTGGGCGTGATCGGCTGCGGCAATATCGGCGCCATCGTCGCCGACCGCGCGCTGGGCCTGCGCATGAAGGTGGTCGCCTACGACCCGTTCCTGTCGCCGGAGCGCGCCAAGGACATCGGCGTCGAAAAGGTCGAGCTCGACGATCTGTTGAAGCGCGCCGATTTCATCACGCTGCATACCCCGCTCACCGAAAAGACCAAAAATATCATCGACGCATCCGCGCTGGCGAAGATGAAGAAGGGCGTGCGCATCATCAATTGCGCGCGGGGCGGTCTGGTCGACGAGCAGGCCCTGGTCGATGCGCTGAATTCCGGGCAGGTGGCGGGGGCGGCCTTCGACGTGTTCGTCGAGGAACCCGCGACCACGAACGTGCTATTTGGCCATCCCAATGTGATCTGCACGCCGCATCTTGGTGCTGCCACCACCGAGGCGCAGGAGAACGTCGCGTTGCAGGTCGCGGAACAAATGTCGGATTATCTGTTGAGCGGCGCGATTTCCAACGCGGTGAACTTTCCGTCCATCACCGCGGAAGAGGCGCCTAAACTAAAGCCATTTATCGATCTCGCCGAAAAGCTCGGCTCGTTCGCGGGGCAATTGACCGAGAGCGGCATAGCCAAGGTGACCATCACCTATGAGGGTCATGTCGCTGAAATGAAAATCAAGGCGCTGACCTCGGCGGCGCTGACCGGCCTGCTGCGCCCGATGCTGGGCGACGTCAACGTGGTCTCGGCGCCGGTGGTCGCCAAGGAACGCGGCATGGTGGTGGATGAGATCGTGCGCGCCGCGCAAAGCGATTACGAAAGCCTGATCACGGTTACCGTCACCACCGAGCGGCAGGAGCGTTCGGTGTCCGGTACGGTCTATGCCGACGGCCAGCCGCGCCTGGTCGACATCAAGGGCATCCGGGTCGATGCCGAGTTCGGCAAGTCGATGATCTACGTCACCAACGAGGACAAGCCGGGCTTCATCGGCAGGTTCGCGAGCCTGCTTGGCGATGCCAACATCAACATCGCCACCTTCCATCTCGGCCGCAACAAGCAGGGCGGCGACGCCATTGCGCTGGTCGAGATCGACGGTGCGGTGCCGGCGGACGTGCTGGCCAAGGTGCAGACGCTGCCGCAGGTCAAGCAAGCCAAGGCGCTGAAGTTTTGATATCGTCTTCACCCTCCCCCGAGGGGGGAGGGTCGCCGCGAATGAAATTCGGGGCGGGGCGGGGTGAAGTGTTCATCCGCGGCTTCACCCCACCCCGTCTCGCATCTCGCTTCGCTCAAAGCGAGCCGACCCTCCCCCTCCAGGGGAGGGTGAACCGTGCTGCAGGTTGCGCCTGCCAATAACTTGCTCTCTGATGTCGGCAGGAACTTGCCGAGGCCTGCGTAGCAGGCCCGCGACAGGGGAGCACCCGCACCATGCCGTACCAGCACATCCTCATTGACGAACCAAGGCCGCGGGTGCGGCGCATCACGCTGAACCGGCCGGAAAAGCGCAATGCGCTGAATAATCTTCTCCGCGCCGAGGTTTTCGATGCGCTGGAGGCCGCCGATCGCGATCCTGATATTTCGATCTCGATTGTGCGCGGCGCCGGTCCGTGTTTTTCCGCCGGCTACGATCTGTCGTCGGACAATTCGGTCGACCAGCCGTATCACTCGGCGGCCGGGCCGGGGCAGTGGTCGCGGCATGTGGTCGAGGGATGGTTCGGAATCTGGGACCTGGCAAAGCCCGTGATCGCGCAGGTGCACGGCTATTGTCTCGCCGGGGGCACTGAACTTGCCACCGCCTGCGACGTGGTCTACGTCGCCGACGACGCCCAGATCGGCTATCCGCCGGTGCGGCTGATGAGCCCGCCGGATATGCAGTATCATCCCTGGCTGGTCGGCATGCGCCGCGCCATGGAATTGATGCTGACCGGCGACGCGATGTCCGGGCGCGAGGCCGCGGAGTGGGGTTTCGCCACCCGGTCGTTTCCGCTTGCCGAATTGGACGAGCGCACGCTGGATTTTGCCGAGCGCGCCGCCAAAGTGCCGGTCGAATTGCAGCAGCTCAACAAGCGTTCGGTGCACCGCGCGATGGAGATCATGGGGGCGCGGGCGGCGATGCGCGCCGGCACCGAAATCCAGGCGCTCGCTTTCACCACCGAGGCCAGCCGCGCCTACATGGCGACCTTCCGGCGCGACGGCGGCAGCGTCAAGGCGCAGCTCGACCAGCGCGATACGACGTTCGGGGATTACCGGACGAAGAAGGAGTGATAGAGCTGCTATCCCGAGCAACAATCCCACCGTCATCCTGAGGAGCCGCGCTCTCGCGCGGCGTCTCGAAGGATCGGCCACAAACGCCTGCGGCCATCCTTCGAGACGCGGCCAAGAGGCCGCTCCTCAGGATGACGGTGGTGTGTGGGTCTATGTAAGTTACTGCTTTTCGATCCCCGCATCGGCGATCAGCTTCTCCCACACCACGAGCTGGTCCTTGAGGAATTTCTCGAATTCCTCGGGCGGCCCAGAAAAAGCTTCCATGCCGCGCTCGCCAAGCGCGTTCTTGACCTCGGGCCGGTTGATGATCTTCTGGATTTCGCCGTTGAGCTTCAGCACGATGTCCTTCGGCAAATTGGCGGGACCGAGATAGCCCTGCCATGAGGTGATATCAAAACCCTTGACGCCGGCCTCGTCCATCGAGGGAAGGTGGGGCAGCAGTGCCGAACGGTTCTTTGTCGTGACCGCGAGCGCCTTCAACGCCTTGCCGTTGACATGGGGCAGGCCGGTCAGCACGTCGACGAACATCATGCTGACGCGTCCGGCGATGACGTCGGTCAGCGCGGGCGGCGAACTCTTGTAGGGAACGTGCAGCAGATCGAGACCGGCGAGGCGCGCGAAGGTGGCGCCCGACACGATCGCCGATGATGAGCCGCTGGCATAGGAGTACTTGCCCGGCTCCTTCTTCGCCAGCGCGATCAATTCCTGCACCGAGTTGGCCGGAATTTCCGGATTGATCACCAGCATGAACGGCAGGTCGCCGGTGCGTGCGATCGGCGTGAAATCCTTGATCGGATCGTAGCTCATGGTTTTCAGCAAGTAAGGATTGGCGGAATGCGTGGTGTTGGTGGTGACGAACAGCGTGTAGCCGTCGGGAGTGGCGCGCGCGACATAGCTCGCCGCGATCGAGCCGTTGGCGCCGGCCTTGTTGTCGATCACCATTCCGACGCCGAGCGCGGTGCCAAGCTCCTTGGAGATGATCCGCGTGGTGGTGTCGGTGCCGCTGCCGGCGGCGAACGGCAGCACCAGGGTGATGTTGCGGCTGGGATAGGCCGGGGTTTGCGCGAGGGCGCTGGAGGTGAGGCCGGCGAATGCAACGGCGAACACGGCAATACGCGAGCATGACGAGACCATTCTGTTTCCTTCTCCCAATTTTTCATTTTTTGGCCGGTAGGCAGGCTAGCCTGCCAAGCCGCGAAGCGGAAGCCGCTACCGCGCCGCAGGTCGGGCGACGGCTTTCCTCTCCCTTCGGGAGAGGTGAAGAGGCGCGCGGGAAGACGAGGGCTAACCCGCTTTCCTTGCGCGCGCTTTCGCCTTGACATCCTTCGGCGCGCGTTTTTCTTCCGCCTTGGCGGCGCGCTTGCCGGAGATCGGCAACAGCATCTCGCGCTGGCCAGCCGCCGCCTTGCGCGGCTTTTTGCCTTTCGCGGGCTTGGTGTCAGCCGAGGATTTTTCCGCCGCCGCGGGCTTGCCGGAAATGCTGCGCTTCAGCGCGTCCATCAGGCTGATCACGTTGTCGCTCGAGACAGGCTTCGACACCGAGGTGATGCGCTCGCCGTTGCGCTTCTTGTTGATCAATTCGGTCAGCGCCGCCTCGTAGTGGTCCTCGAATGTCGCGGGCTCGAAATGGCCTGACTTCTGCTGCACGATGTGCTTGGCGAGATCCAGCATGTCCTTGGTGATCTTGACGTCTTGGATGTCGTCGAAATACTCCGCCGAATCGCGCACCTCATAGGGATAGCGCAGCAGCATGCCCATCAATCCATTGTCGCGCGCTTCGAGTGCGATGACGTGCTCGCGGTTGGTCAGCACCACGCGGGCCAGCGCCACCTTGTCGAGCGAGCGGATGGTCTCGCGGATCACCGCATAGGCGTCATGGCCGACCTTGCCGTCGGGCACGATGTAATAGGGACGCACCAGATAGAGCTCGTCGATCTCCGATTTCGGCACGAACTGGTCGATCTCGATGGTGCGGGTGGATTCCAGCGCGATGTTGTCGAGTTCGTCCTTGGAGATTTCGATATAGGTGTCGGTGTCGACCTTGTAGCCTTTCATGATGTCGTCGGAGGAGACCTCCTCGCCGGTGTCGGCGTCGACCTTCATGTATTTGATGCGGTGGCCGGTGTTGCGGTTGATCTGGTTGAAACTGATCTTTTCGGAATCGGAGGTCGCCGGAAACAACGCGACCGGGCAGGTGACGAGGGAAAGGCGCAAAAAGCCCTTCCAGTTGGCGCGTGGGGCCATGGTCTACTCCAGACACAACAGGGTACAGCCGGAGATACTATCATTCCGGAACAATTGGACAAAGATGGTCAAGGTTAATTTGTTCCGCAATGGTGAATGATGTCGCGCGATTGCGATGGCTCAGCCGCGGTCACACAACATCATGATCCGCGATGCGAACGAAAAGGAAACAAGCATGGGCGTCGACTTGCTGAACATCAAAGGACTAGGCGAACTGGATCCGGCAGCGCCGGTGGTGATGCTCAACCTGATGCGCTTCCGCGAACGCGCGCTTGACGGCGACGGCAGCGGCTGGGACGCGTATTTGCGCTACAGCGCCCTGACCGTGCCGATGATCAAGGCGCGCGGCGGCACGCTGCTGTGGACCGGTAACGCCAAAACGGTGGCGCTCGGCGCGGAACACGGCAACCAATGGGATTATGTGGCGCTGGTGTACTACCCGTCGCTATCGGCATTCATGGACATGATGACTTCGGCGGATTACGAGACGAAATGCGATCCGCATCGACGCAACGGCTGCGCGGAGCACGTCATCATCTGCACCCACGAGGCCTACAGCAAGTTCAAGGTTGGCCAGACTGTTTCACGATGACGCCGCCGGCTTCCTCGAGGCGACGTAGACGCCGGTCAGCACCAGCGCGTAGCCGAACAGATGGAACAAATGCGGCTGCTCGCCGAGAAAGAAAATCGCCATCGCCGAGCCGAACACCGGGACCAGATGAAAGAACGGCGCCGCGCGGTTGGCGCCGATCAGCTGTATGCCGCGATTGAAGCAGAGATAGGCCAGCGTCGAGGGAAACACCGCGACATAGACCAGCGACAGCAGATTGGCGGTATCGATCTGCATCAACGGGCGCGAGAACAATTCCCAAATCAATGCCGGGATCAGGCACGCAGCTCCGACGCCGAAGGTGAAGCCGACGAACGACAGGCCGTGGATGTTGGGCCGCTTCAGCGTCAGCACCGAATACAGCCCCATGATCGCCGTCGCCACGGTGAAGATGACGTCGCCCTTGTTGAATTCGATATTCTTCAAGGTGGTGAGGTCGCCATGCAACAGGATCGCCAGCACGCCGCATAGCGACAGCGCAATGCCGCAGGCCTGCGCCGGCGTCAGCCGGATGCCGAGCAGGGCCAGCGACCAAATCGCGACGAACAGCGGCCCCGCCGATTGCAGCAGCAGCGTATTGAGCGCCTGGGTATGCTCCAGCGCCCAGTATTGCAGCGTATTGAAGCCACCGATGCCGGTGACAGAGAGCAGCACCATCATGCCGAGCCGCGCGCGGATCTGTGGCCAGTCGCGCACCAGATGACTCCATGCGAACGGCAGGATGATCAGGAACGCGCCGCTCCAGCGCAGGAACGACAGCGTCACCGGTGCGATATGCCCCGCGGCGAAGCGGCCGACGATGGCGTTGCCGGCCCAGAACAGCGCGGTCAGGCTGAGCAGCAGATAGGGCTGATTGGCGAGCCAGCGGGTGGAGGGGCCGGAAGAGGCGCGATCAGACGGTGTCATTGCAATCATTCTGTAGCCCGGGTGAGCGCAGCGAAACCCCGGACCTAAGCTCCCCGATTGCGCTTCGCTCCATCCGGGTTACCTGCCTAAGGTCCTGACACGGATATTCCACCCACATCAATGGCACTGACGCATTGCGACCATGCACTGGATCGCGCCGCCCGCGAGAGCGTGGCGCAGGGCAGCCGTGCCAACGATCGAGCCAAAAAAATTTGCCGGACCACCACGTCAGGTTGCCATGCGCATGCATTGCGCAGCTGTGCCGGCGCCGCGGCGTGGCCCGGCGGGGCGTGTTCCGGGCAGGGAACATGCTCAACGCATGAGATTATTCTCTCTAGCCGTTGCGCGGCAGGCGTCACAATATGCAGGACCATGGTCCATTACATTCGCGCGCGAATTTCACGCGGGCAAATATTGACGTTCCGATTAGCTTGAGAATATGATCGGAAAAGTTGCAGGCTCGCACTTATTTCGATGCTGATGGGAGGGGCATCGCGTTTTGAGTGAGATGATTTTGCAGCCGCAGGTCATCAAGCAACAATTAACAAGATAAGCTCGACCGCGACCGCTCCAAAACCATTGCAATTTCCCGATCTAATACCGGCGGCGGCTCGCGACCTAAAACTGACCGGAATTCCAGACGCGCCGGCTCGCGCCCGCGTATTAGCATCACTGCGTCCAGAACAGGCAGGGGTTTCCATGACAAATCACTCACCGATTTTCACGTCATCATCGGCGACGGGCACCTTCAGCGAGTACACCAACACCACAGGTTCGTCCGCGCTGCACACGTTGACGGGGACGATGAATTTCACCGACAGCGATCATAGCGACACGCATACGACGACCGCGGCGCTGAAGTCCGCAACGGTGTCGGGCGGTACGTTCATCCCGGCGTCCGTGCTGGCGCATTTCCAGACCGCCATGACTTCCCAGAAGTTGAGCGACAGCAACGGCACCGGAAAGATCAGATGGACCTTCAACGACGCCGATAACGATTTCGATTTCCTGTCCAAGAACCAGACGCTGGTTCTCACCTATGACATCAAGGTTTTCGATAATCATGGTGGTTCCGTCACACAGACCGTCAAGGTGACCGTTACCGGAACCGACGACGGGCCGCAGATCAGCACCACGGCGGTGGCCACGGTAACGGAGCAGGCCAACAAGACCCTGTCGTTTTCCACCGATACGGTTCACGTGGCGCTGGCATTCACCGACGCCGATCTTGCCAACACCGGCCACACCGCGACCGTGCTCTCGGCCTCGGCGACCGGCAACACGTCGGGAATCATTTTCGGTAACGCCCAGCTGATGGCGTATTTCGACGTCGACAACGTCGTCAAGAATGGCGGCTCCAGCAGCGGTGTCATCAACACCACTTTTTCCGCTCCCGACCTTTCCTTTGACTACCTGGCGGCCGGTGAACACCTCGATATCACCTATGTGGTGCGGCTCGACGACCACGCCGGCGGCGTCTCGACGCAGAACGTCCAGGTGACGGTGGTCGGCACCAACGACGCGCCGTTCTATATCTGCGGGCCGCAAACCGAGCATCTGGTCGAAGGCCAGGACGTCAATTCGTCGGGCAATCTCCATGCCGACGGCGATCTGCTGTTCACCGACATCGACCTGTCCGATGCCCACACGGTCTCGACCACCGTGACGGCGACACGCACGGGCGGCGGCGCGATCCCGCTCACCAATGCCGAACTGCTGGCGGCGTTCAGCACGTCGCTGAGCCCGGACTCCACCGGCCATCTGATCGGCGATGTCGACTGGGATTTCATGCTGCAGAACAGCGCGGCGAGCTTTCTGCAATCCGGCGAGACGCTGACGCTGGTCTACCACGTCACCATCGAGGATCCCTCGCTCGGATCGGACACGCAGGACGTCACCATCACGATTCTCGGCACCAACCATGGGGTCGTCATCACCAGCGGACCGGAATCGGCCTCGGTGTTCGAACTCGCCGACACCACCGGCTCGGCCGCGATCGACACCACCACCACGGCGCCGGCCGGCACGCTTGACTTCACCGACGCCGATACCGGCGACACCCACACCGTCACGACGACGCTGGTCTCGACCTCAGGCGGACCGGTACCGTCGGCGACGCAAGCCGATCTTGCGGCGGCGATTTCGACCACGCTGCACGATTCCACCGGGACCGGCGCCGGAAGCGTGGACTGGGACTTCGCCATTGCCGACCAGGATCTCGACTACCTTGCCGAGGGCGAGACATTGACGGTCAATTACAACGTCAAGGTCAGCGACGCCTCGACCGATGCCAACCAGACGGTTTCCGTCGTCGTCACCGGCGCCAACGACGCCGTGGCGATCACCAGCGGACCGGATTCGGCAACCGTGGCGGAGCAGCCGGATACGGTCGGCTCGACCACGCTCGATACATCGTCCACCGGCACGCTCGCCTTCGCCGACGTCGATCTGAGCGACGCTCACTCGGTCAGCGTGGCGCTGGATTCCGCGGTCTGGTCCGCGGGCGAATTCTTCGTCCCCGCCGACACCCTCGACGCGCTGCAGACGGCGCTGATGACCACGCTGCAGGATTCCACCGGCAGCGGCGCCGGCGGCATCGACTGGACCTTCGCCATCCAGGACAAGAATCTCGACTTCCTCAGCCCGGGCGAAACCCTGACCGCGACCTACAGCGTCACGGTATCGGACGGCATCACCACGTCGACCCAGCAGGTGACCATCACCGCCACCGGCGCGGAAGACCCGATCGTCGTCAATCCGCTCGATGTGGCCGTGAACGACACCTTCCTCCGCGATGAGGGCAACATTGTCGCGTCCGGCAATGCCATCCTCGATGCATTCGACAGGCCCGGCGACAGCTCTTCCACGCTCAGCATTACCGACGTGAACGGCCAGGGCACCGACACGACGGTCGCCGGAACCTATGGATCGCTGTTCATCGGCTCGGACGGCACCTTCCTCTACACGGCCAATGCCGCCTTCGACCTGCTGCAGGTCGGCGTCAATCCGACCGACCAGTTCAGCATCACCGTGAGCGACGGCCATGGCCACAGCGAGGTGACGACGCTGACGTTCAACATTGCCGGCGGCAGCGACGCGCCGGTCATCACCTCGACCAATGCGCTGGGCTCGGTCACGGAAGATGCGGGGCCGACGGTTGCGGTCAATGGCGGCTTCGAAAGCGGCGATCTCACCGGCTATTCTTCTTCCGGCGTCTCGGTCGATCCGCTGTTTATCGGCGGCGAGTTCGGCAACTATTCGGCGAGGCTCTCGGGCACCGGTTTCCTCGAGCAGGATCCCACGACGGTCGCCGGACAGCATTATATCGTCAGCTTCTATGTAGCCGGCGATGCCGAAGCCAGCGCCAGTTCGCTTCAGGTGTTCTGGGACGGCGCCCAAATTCTCTCCCAGACCGACGTGACGCTGGGGTTCACCAAATACACCTTCGATCTGGTGGGGGACGCCTTGGACCCGACCACGCAACTGTTCTTCGATTTCTCCACCGACGGCACCGGAATTCTGATCGACCAGATTTCGATCACGCCGACGCCGGGTCCGGCGGTCGAGACGACCAGCGGAAGCATCGCCTTCACCGACATCGAGACCGCTGATACCCACACCGCGAGCTTCACGGCGGATGGCAGCGGCTATGTCGGGACGTTCTCGCTCGATCCGGTTTCGGAATCGGGCGGCAGCGGTTCGCTGGCTTGGCATTACAGCGTCGATAATGCCGATATCCAGTTCCTGGCGCAGGGCCAGACGCTGGTCCAGACTTACTCGGTGACGGTCACCGACGACCACGGGGCCTCGACGCTGCAGACCGTGACCATCGCGATCGACGGCACCAACGACGCCCCGACCGCGGTCAGCGACACGATCATCTCCGACGCTGGGCCCAACGGCACCGTTATCATCGCGCCGTGGGCATTGGCGGCGAACGACACCGATCCGGACACGACCGACCAGCTCTTCGTCAACAGCATCGGCACCAGCACCGGCGGCAGCGGGGGTGGCGCTTTCGGCTTCGTATTCTTCTCCGATGACGCCACGCTCGGCGGTTCGTTCACCTACGATGCCGGCGACGGTCACGCGACCAGCGGTAATTTCGCCACCGTGAACGTCGTCAACAACGCGACCACGACCACGACGCTCACCGGCACCGGCGCCAACGAAATCATCATCGCCACCCAGGGCAATGAAGCGCTCGACGGCGGCGGCGGCAACGACATCCTGTTCGGCTTCGACGGCGACCACCTGTTCACCGGCGGCACCGGCAACGACACTTTTGCATTCCAGAGCCAGCCGACCGGCGCGAACGTGATTGCCGACTTCAACAATACCACCGAGCAAGACCACATTGCAGTCTCCGCCAACAGTTTCGGCGGCGGGCTGACCGCGGGCATGGACTTGTCGTCGGTCTTCGAAACCTCGGGCGACGACCAGTTCTCGGGAAGCGGCGCGGTATTCCACTTCGACACCGCCAACGAGACGCTTTACTTCAGCGCCGACGGAACGACGGCGTCGGCGATCACGCTGGTGCAGGTCCAGGCCGGCGTCACCATCAACCCGCACGATCTTCTCATCGTGTGAGGTAGGTAAAACTTTGCAAACGCTTCATTGCCGGGCTTCAGGCCCGGCAATCGGACCTTCTTCGAAAAATAATTTCATGAAGGGGATGGACGAGCCGTCATTCCCGATCGGATCGGGGCTCCTGCATGTGCGCGGAGCCTTGCCCACCGTCAGCGGCGGTCGGTCTGGCGTTTGACGATCTGTTCGGCGAGCTGAACCAGCATCTCTTTGGCCGCATGATCAGTCAATTCGTGAAACGCCCGCAGCAGGCGCAATGCGAGCAGCGTTTGCAGCGGACTGAAGGGCTCGATGGAAGAAAGGTCCTGGTCTTCCTCCGTCTCGCCGGCCAGGCGACGGAAGAAATCGACGGGGTTGAATGCGTCCGCGAGTTGCAGATGGTGGACGACACCATTCGGCGCTTTATCCTCTTTCGCACAGGTAAGCCCGAGAACTTCCGCAAGATCGCTCTGCGAAAGCCCGATGGCTAGCCAGCGCGCCTTGACGATCTGGTCGATCTGCGCGTCGATCGCATTGCTCTTTTCTTGAGTCATGGTTTCGCTCTGCTGGTGCGATCCGGAAATATCCGGCAGGACTCAACGTTCTGCCAACGGTCGCGCTGATGCCTGGTCGCGCAGTACGACCTGGAGGAAGTCGCCGTCGCACAGGTCAGGAAAACTTCCGGCAACAGACGGGTGCGCATCGACGGTAACAACCGCTGATAGCCAAGAAGACGGTCACCGTCAAGACAGGGGCCGGCGCGCCGGCCGTCGTATTGGCTGATCCCGCCACCGTCCGGCCGCTGGAAAGCGTAGCGCAAGGAGTTGCACACCCCATTGTGATGACGCGAAGTCTTGCCGCGAATGTCACAGCGACGCCGTTGCCGGCGTAGCTGCGCGTGACGCTGGACGCGGGCTCGGAGGTGCGGTCAGCGCAAGCCGCCGATGGTGCCGGATGGCCGTGGGTTCGACATCGTGCGGCGGGCGGCAAAGCTCCGCTACGCAACTCCGCTGATCGGCCGCGTCAAGGCTGCAGAGCCGGCGGCGACGATCACCGCCGCGGTCATTCACTGCGCGCCCAATCAATCCCGATGCCTGTGGCGTTTAGTGATCACCACCCGGTCACGGCCGCGATGTTCGCCACGGTACAGTCCACGATCAAGGCCACCGTCCAGTTCTCCATACGCGAACCCTGCCCGCGCATTGTTCACGTGAGCTCCACGCCGAAAAAAGGCGGCCCGGGGGCCGCCTTTCAATTCGAATATCCCTTAGTCGATCTCTTCGATGACCCGGCGCTCGCCTGGCTCAACGACGTAGGTACGGTTGTCGCGGTAGATGTAGCGATACTCCCGCAGCGCCGGCGCTTCGCGGTAAACCGTTTCCGGGAATTCCTCTATTTCCACCGTATCCGGCAGGCGCTCACCCCTGCGGATTTCGACCCGAGCCGCGCCGCTGCTGCCCGTGGTCCGCCGCTCGGTGGATGCCCTTGTATGTCTGCGAACAACGTCACGGTCCTTATCGGTGAATGTCGCCTTGCTGCGCGTGCTTGCGGGCGCTGCGGCGGTGCCGCCTCCCGAACGCGGCAGCACCGTCACGATCTTGTAGGTCGCGGGGTCGACGATTACGATTTCGTCGCGCACCATGACGAAGTTGTAGCCGCGATACTGCGGAACCACTTCGACGACATCAGCCGGCAGCGTATGCAAACGAACGTCGCGGGGGATCGCGGTGCCAACCGACACCGAGAAATTCACGTGGCTCAACGGCTGGACGTTGACGCGCGCGAACGACTGCGACAGCTGCGTTCGCTGCCGGTCGTTGATGTTCACCGATGTATTGACGTTGGTGGAGGAAGACTGCGCGGTATTGGGCTGGTTCGATTTGGCGGGCTGCTGCGCCGTGTTGGTGTTCGCGGACCCGCTGTTATTCGGGGCCTGCTGCGCCTGGTTATTATTCGGAGCCTGCTGGGCCTGGTTGTTCGCAGCGGGCGGGCTGTTGGTCTGGGCCTGAGCGGGCGCCGCCGACCCGCCCGATTGCGCCGCCGGAGGATTGCCTTGTGCCTGCGAGGGGCTGGACGTAGCCGGAGCAGATTGGCTGGTAGTGGAATTCGCAGCGGGCGCAGATTGGCTGGCGGTCGAACTGGAAGGCTGCGTCGACCTGTTCGATTGCGTCGAGTTTGATGGTTGTGCGGTTGTCGACGAACTGGAACTCGGAGCGTTGGTCTGCGGCTGTGCCGAGGCGGGGGAATTCGTCGTCGAATTGTTCGGCGATTGGGCGAAGGCCGCTGTCCCCAATATGAGGCAAACGGCGGTGCTCGCCAGTAGCTGCTTGTTCATGTTGGAACTCCTTTCCCAAGGATGGGATTGCAGCCAAATAAACCGGCAGGTGGGAAGTCTGTTCCTCGGCGCGGAACTTATGTGGGGCTCCGGCCGTTGTCCGGGAACATTCGGCAATTCTCTCGTTTACATCGGTAGGAAACCCCAGAGGAGGTTCAGTATGCATAAGCTCATTATCTCGCTTGCGCTTGGCGCCGGTACCCTGTTCGCCACCGCCGCATCGGCGGCTCCGCTCACCAACGGCCTCGTAGCCGTTCCCGACAACGGCATCGAAAATGTCCGCATGGTCTGTAACGAGGACGGGCGCTGCTGGCGCGAACGCGGCGCGCGCCGCGTCATCGTCGAAGATTCCTACGGCTATGCGCCCCGCGAGCGCTACATCGAACGCCGCGGCTATTATGACGGCGGATACGACCGTGGCCCGAGCGTCGGCATCGGCGTCGGCCCCGGCGGCGTGGGCGTCGGCGTCGGCGTAGGCCCGCGCTGGTAAGCGGGCAAACGCTGGTAGTCAGAAGAAGGCCGCAGAAAAACCTGCGGCCTTCTTTTTTGTCTGTCTTTGGCGCGTTCCGGGATAGCGTGCGCGACAATACCGTGCTGGGGGAGGACATTGTGACGAGAACCATCGCCGCCTTGCTGGCGCTCGCCCTGTCGGCCGGCGCCGCGGCCGCGCAACCAGCGACGAGCCTCAAGGAGCAGATCGTCGGCACCTGGAATTTCGTCGTCGCCGAGGTAACGGCGCCCGACGGCAAGAAGTCGTTTCCGTTCGGCGATACGCCGAAAGGCATTCTGATCTTCACCGCCGACGGCCGCTTCGCGCAGATCCATGTCGCCGGCGACGTGCCCAGGATCGCGTCCAACAACCGCCTGACCGGCACGGCCGAGGAATACGCCGAGATCATGCGGCGAAGCCTGTCGGTGTTCGGCAGCTACACGGTCGACGAGGTGAACAAGACGGTCACCTACAACATCGTCTTGGCTTCTTTCCCGAATTGGCAGGGCGAGACGCAAACCCGCGCCATCGACAAGCTCACGTCGGACGAGTTCGTCAACACCAATCGCAGCGTAGCCGGAGGGCGCGGCAGCGCGAGCAATCTGTACAGGCGGGCGAAGTAAACGCGCGGATTTTTCCGGGGATATCAATGGGTTGATGACCAATTGGGTGGGCTTCAATCCGCGTTCCTGCTTGCTTCGCCCGCCCGCATCCTTTATCCGGTTAGGCTGCCTCGCATCCGAGCGGCCCCGGCCGTGTTTTTCGCCGGGCGTCTGATCACTTGCAGGGAACTCATTCGTAATGGCCAATGTTGTCGTGGTCGGCGCCCAGTGGGGTGACGAGGGGAAGGGCAAGATCGTCGACTGGTTGTCGGAACAGGCCGACATCGTCGTGCGCTTCCAGGGCGGCCACAATGCCGGCCACACGCTGGTCATCAACGGCGAGACCTACAAGCTGGCGCTGCTGCCGTCGGGCGTGCTGCGGCCCTCGAAACTGGCGGTGATCGGCAACGGCGTGGTGTTCGATCCGCAGGCGTTTCTCGACGAGGTGGCAAAGCTGCGGAAGCAGGGAGTCGCCATCAGCCCGGATAATCTGCGCGTCGCCGAAAACGTCACGCTGATTCTGCCCTTGCATCGCGAGCTGGATTCGATCCGCGAGAACGCCAGCAAGGCCACCGCGATCGGCACCACCCAGCGCGGCATCGGCCCCGCCTATGAGGACAAGGTCGGCCGCCGCGCGATCCGGCTGATGGACCTCGACGACATGCAAAGCATGCCGCACAAGATCGAGCGGCTGCTGGCGCATCACAACGCGATCCGCCGCGGGCTGAACCTGAAGGAGATCGACGGCGCCGAAATCCTGAAGGATTTGACCGCGCTGGCGCCGAAGCTGCTGCCTTATGCCGAGACGGTATGGCGGCTGCTCGACCAGAAACGCCGCGAGGGCAAGCGGATCCTGTTCGAGGGCGCGCAGGGCGCGCTGCTCGACGTCGACCACGGCACCTACCCTTATGTCACCTCGTCCAACACCGTGGCGGCGCAGGCCGCGACCGGCACCGGGATGGGCCCGGGCGCGGTCGGCTATGTCCTGGGCATCTGCAAGGCCTATACGACCCGGGTCGGCCAGGGGCCGTTTCCGACCGAGCTGCATGACGAGATCGGTGAGGAGATCGGCCGCCGCGGCAAGGAGTTCGGCGTCAACACCGGGCGCAAGCGGCGCTGCGGCTGGTTCGACGCGGTGCTGGTGCGTCAGACCGTGCGGACCTGCGGCATCAACGGCCTGGCGCTGACAAAGCTCGATATTCTCGATGGTTTCGATACCATCCAGGTGTGTACCGGCTACCGGCTGGACGGGCGCGAAATCGACCATCTGCCGGCCGGCGAGGGCGCG
>NZ_DASYMN010000334.1:0-34560 GCF_036009065.1 Bradyrhizobium sp.
TCGAGACGCCGCGCAAGCGCGCGGCTCCTCAGAGTTTGTGAATCTATTCGAATTTCGACGTTTCTGCGGGTCCTAAGTCTTTGATTTGACTCATGTCGGAAAACGCAAAAATCAATAGATTCACAAGCTCTCAGGATGACGGCGGAATGTGTGTGGCTTGGAAAGACTCGTCTTTCTGGCGTGGACCGTGCGGTCAAATCGATCCCGCAAAGATATGTGCATACAGCAGGGCTTGTCCCGGCCATCTACGTCTTTCGCGCTGCAATGCTGTCAAGACGTGGATGCCCGGGCCTTCGCCACGCCGAAGGGGCTTCGGCCCCGCAGGCGGGACAAGCCCGGGCCTGACGGAATAGCGGCGCATTTTACGGCAGGATATAGCCGATCGACGCCGAGCCCCAATAGCGCCCGGCGACCCAGACCGGCGCAATCGCGATCTTGATCATCACGTGCTTGCCGTGACCGAGTTCGCGCCGCCGCGTCAGCAGGTAGGACGGCCGGGTGAAGTCGATGCCGCCCATGGTATGCTGGGTCGGGAAGAACATCCTGTTGCGGCAGTTGGCCGCGTTCCACGCCGGGTCCTTGCCCTGCGGCTTTGAATATTCGGCGTTGTGGACCGGAAGATAGCCGGTACGGTCCGTCGCCACCGCAAACACGATATGCGGCAGGCAGTTGCTGCTGGGCTCGAGGATCGCCGGAAGCTCCTGCTCGCAAAACCGGCTGAACCTCGCCATGTATTGCTTCGGGTTGGTGCCTGGGATTTCGGTGTAGTCCTCACTGAACAGCTCATCGAGCATAAGCGCCTTGCGGGCGAGCGCGTTCTCGAAGGCGTCGACGACGCGCGCCCGCATCGCGCGCGCGGCTTCGAGATAGGGCGTGTCGTCGGTCGGAATGCTGCTGTTGGCGATCTCGTCAATCAGGTGCGCCAGCTTCTTGTGGGTCTCGGCAACCTGGGTGTTGGCCGAACTGAGGCTTGTCGACGACGAGGTGAGCCCCTGTTCGAGGCCGGTCAGTTCGTCGATCGTGCCGGCGCAGTATTTGAGATTCTGCGCGGCCTCGCCCTTGATCGCCTGGTTGAGCTCGCTGAGTTCGGCCAGGTTTTCGCCGACCCGGCCGATCGCGGTTTCGATGGATTGCGTGCTCTGATGCGTTCCGCGCGCGTCGCAAGTGCCGCGGGTCGAGTCGTTTCGGAGCTGTGCAATCTGCGAGGACAGCGTGTCGACGGTGGAGCGGATGCGCAGGGTCGCTTCCCGGGTCTGGCCGGAGAGGATCTTGACTTCGGCCGCGACCACCGCGAAGCCGCGGCCGGCGTCGCCCGCGCGCGAGGCCTCGATGGTGGCGTTGAGCGCCAGAAGGTTGGTCTGCTGCGCGATCTTTTCGATCGCCTTGGACACACCGCCGACGTCGGCGAGCGCCTTTTCGACTTCGGCCAGCCGCTGCTCGATGGCTTCGGTGGTGGCGACCAGCAACGATACGCGCTTGATCGCCTCGGCGATCGCGCCGCGGCAATCGGAAAGCTCCGCCTGGCCGGTTCTCGCCGTTTCCTGCGCCATTCCGGAGGTGGTATCGATTTTGCGGTTGGCCTCGACCATGACATCGGCGCTGTCGCGCAGTATCTTGAATTGCACGACCTGACGTTCGGATTCGCTGGTCACCGCGGTGATGTTGGTCGCCGTCTCATGCAGCATCAGGCCGAAATCGCCCAGTCGGCGGCTGATTGAGTTGACCAGCAGGGGAATGGATTCGGCGTCGTTGTCGGCTGGCGGCGCGGGAAATGTCTGCAGCATGAAAGGGCCCTGAGGGCAAACCCGGCGGCCTGCCAACCAGCCGGGGATACTACGGACGGTATGGTTAACGTTTCATTTACGCCGGTATCCCGTGACCCGTGCGGCGCGTGGGCTACGACAGCGCTTTGTCTTCCTGCAAAAACTTCTGCCGCAGCGTCGGCTTGTGCACCTTGCCGGTGGCATTGCGGGGCAGGGCGTCGATGAAGACGATCCGGTGCGGACATTTGAACCGCGCCAGCCGTTCGCGGCAATGGCCGATCACCTGCGCTTCGTCAAGCGCGTGACCTTTCTTCACGGCGATGACGGCAAGCCCGGTTTCGCCCCATGTCGCATCCGGCGCGCCGATTACAGCAGCTTCGGCGATTGCGGGCATCTGGTACAGCACGTCCTCCACCTCGGCGGGATAGACGTTCTCGCCGCCGGAAATGTACATGTCCTTGGTGCGGTCGACGATGTAGTAGAAGCCATCCTCGTCGACCCGCGCGGCGTCGCCGGTGTGCAGCCAGCCGTCGGTGAACGAGGTCTTGTTGGCCTCCGGCCGGTTCCAGTAGCCCGGCGTGATGTTGGGACCCTTCACCCACAATTCGCCGACCTCACCGGGCCTGACCGGATTTCCATCGGCATCGACGATCTTCAGGTCGCCATGCAGCACCGGCTTGCCGGCCGAGCCCGCCTTGCGCGCGGCGTCCTCGGGGTCGAGCATCATCACCGCCGGGCTGGTCTCGGTCATGCCGTAGCCCTGCACCAGCGCGCAGCCGCGGTCCTGCCAGATCTTCAAGAGCGGCACCGGCATCGGCGCGCCGCCGACGCCGGCGATTTGCAGCCGCGACAGGTCGGTGTCGGCGAAGGAGGGATGCTGGCACATGAACTGGTAGATCGAAGGCACGCCGAAGAAATGCGTCAGACCTATCGCCGCGTCGCCGATGATCCTGAGGGACTCAGCCGGATCGAAGGCACGCATGATGATGGCGGCGCCGCCGGCGTGCAGCACCGGGTTGGTGTAGCAATTGAGCCCGCCGGTGTGGAACAGCGGCAGCACGCAGAGAAAGACCGTCCGCTGTGAAATGAATGTGGGAGTGCCGAGGTTGACCGCGTTGATGAAGGTCATGGCATGCGTGATGGTGGCGCCCTTCGGTTTTCCGGTGGTGCCCGAGGTGTACATGATGGTCGAGATGTCGCTGAGGGAGACGGATTCGTGTCTGGCCAGTCGTTTTGAGCCGGCGAGTGCTTTTTCGTAAGGGCCGCCGAACTCCAGCAGATGCGCGATGCCGCAGAGTTTTTGCAACTCGTGCGCCATGGTTTCGAATTCCTGGTCATGCGCCAGCACCACCGGCGCGGCGTCGCCGAGGATGAAGTTCAGTTCGTGCACGGTCAGCCTTGTATTCAGCGGCACGAAAATCGCAGCCAGCCGGAAACAGGCGAACTGAAGCTCGAGGATGTCCGTGGTGTTCGGCGCGAGCACGGCGACACGCTCGCCGCGCTTGACGCCCAATGAAGCCAGATGTGTCGCCAGCCGGTCGATTCGCTCGTCGAGCGCGCGATAGGTCAGGCACCGCTGCGTCGCAAGATCGACCAGCGCGGTCTTGTCGCCGCGCACCTCGGCGTGGTGGGCGATCCAGTCGAAATAGGCGAAACTCATGCGGGTCCTCCCGGGCCCGTGCGAACTCGTTTTGCGGTTGCTTCGGGCGTGTAATCCAAACTGGCGACGCGGGCGGAGTCAATCAGCAGAGTTTCACCAGGGCGTCATTGCCGGGCTTGACCCGGCAATCCATCTTCCTTCACAAGATGCATCTCTCAAGAGGGATGGATGCGCGGGTCAAGCCCGCGCATGACGAATACCGATGGAAGGACCCCATGTCCGCCAACGACGCGCTCCACATCGCCGTGCTGGCCGGCGACGGCATCGGCCCCGAAGTGATGGCGCCGGCGCTGGACGTGCTGCGCAGGATCGAGGCGACGTCGTCGCTGAAGTTCAGGTTCACCGATGCGCCGGCCGGCGCCAACAACTATCTTGCGACCGGCAAATCGATGCCGGACTCGACGGTGCGGCTGTGCGACGAGGCCGACGCGATCCTGCTCGGCGCCTGCGGGCTGCCGGCGGTGCGCTATCCCGACAACACCGAAATCGCGCCCCAGATCGAATTGCGCTTCCACTTCGATCTCTATGCCGGGGTACGCCCGGCGCGGCTGATTCCCGGCGTGCCCAGTCCGATCGTCGGCGCGGACAAGCGCGGCATCGACCTCATTGTCATAAGGGAATCCACCGAAGGCCTGTTCGCGTCGATGGGCAAGGGCGTGGTTACCCACGACGACGCGCGCGAAACGCTGGTGATCACGCGAAAAACCTCCGAGCGGCTGTTCGAATTCTCGTTTCGCCTCGCCGAACGCCGCAAGGCGCGCGGCAAGCCTGGCGCGCTGACCTGCGTCGACAAGGCAAATGTGTTCAAGGCGTTTGCGTTCTTCCGCGAGATGTTCGATGCGGCCGCCGCGCGGCATCCGCAAGTGAAGGCCGATCGGCTCTATGTCGACGCCTGCTCGGCGCTGCTGGTGAAGCGGCCGTGGGATTTCGACGTCATGGTGATGGAGAACATGTTCGGCGACATCCTCTCCGACATGACGGCCGGCCTGATCGGCGGCATGGGCATGGCGCCGTCGGCCGATATCGGCGACCGCCATGCGGTGTTCCAGCCCTGCCATGGCACCGCGCCTGATATCATGGGGCAGGGCAAGGCCAATCCGACCGGCATGATCCTGTCCGCTGCGATGATGCTGGACTGGCTGGCCGACAGACACGGGCTCGAGGGCGCCGCGGAGCAAAGCGAACGCATCGAGCGCGCGGTCGACAGGGTCTATGCTGATGGCATCAAGCCGATGGAATTCGGCGGCGGCAATGGCACCGCGGATATCGCCAAGGCGGTGCTGGCGGCGTTGTAGCCGCACACACCGCCGTCATCCTGAGAGCTTGTGAATCTATTGATTTTTGCGTTTTCCGACATGAGTCAAATCAAAGAGTTAGGACCCGCAGAAACGTCGAAATTCGAATAGATTCACAAACTCTGAGGTGCGAGCCCTTGCGAGCCTCGAAGGATGGCCACACGCGCAGGTGCGTGCGGCCATCCTTCGAGACGCCGCGCGAGCGCGCGGCTCCTCAGGATGACGGTGATATGTGTTGCGCGCCCACTTCTACTTCCCCCTGAACACCGGCTTGCGTTTTTCCATGAAGGCGCGGCGGCCCTCGCGGAAATCTTCGCTGTCCATGCAGGCGGTGCCGATGTTCTTGATCGCCTCGAAGTCGCGCGCGCTTGGGTCTTTCAGCACCTGCGCGATGGTGATTTTTGCGGCCTTGATCGCCAGCGGTGCGTTGCCGGAAATGCTGCGGGCGGTCTGCAGCGTCGCGTCCCACACTTCCGCATCGGGCAGCACGCGGTCGACCAGCCCGATCCTTTGCGCCTCCGCCGAATCGATCCGCATCCCCGTATACATGATCAGCCGCGCCCATGACGGGCCGACCAGCGACACCAGGTTGCGCAGGCCGTCATAGCCATAGGCGATGCCGAGTTTTGCCGCGGGAATGCCGAACTGGCTATTCTCGGCGGCAAAACGGATGTCCGCCAGCATCGCCACCTGCATGCCGCCGCCAAGGCAAAAACCGCGGATGCAGGCGATGGTGGGTTTTGGATAATCCGCCAGCAGCGCGCGTTGCGCGGCGCTGCGTTTTGAATATTCCTCCGAGGCCTCGGCATTGTGGCGGGTCTTCTCGAACTGGCTGATATCGGCGCCCGACACGAACGCCTTGTCGCCCGCGCCGGTCAGGATCACGACGCGGACGTCCGGGTCGTCGCGCAGTTCGATCAGCGATTGTCCGAGGCCTTCCCACATGTCCAGCGACATGGCGTTGCGCTTGCCGGGATTGTTGAAGGTGACGATGCCGATGCCGTCGCTGATGCTTTGCAGGATCTTGCCGTCGGCGAAGGATTTTTCGGCCGGATTTTTCGGGATGTTGAGCATCATTGGGCCAGGTGTGCGGTGAACGGATCGTTTGGGTGAGAGCTACATCCGCGGATGGACTTTAGCAACGCATTACCCGCGAGAAGTTGCGTTGCGACTATGCTTCATCGTGTTTTCGCGCTGCGGCATAAATGAGTCGTCATGCGCGGGCTTGACCCGCGCATCCATCACGCTTCACAAGATTCTTTCAAGAAGATGGATGGCCGGGTCAAGCCCGGCCACGACGAAGTGGGACGGGAGAACGCCATGCTGTTGACGCGCCGGGAGGCGATGGCCGGATGTGCCGGAGGTTTGACGTCACTGCTGATATCGCCGGCCATTGCTCAGCCGGCCTATCCAAGCCGGACGATCAAGATGATCGTGCCCTATCCGGCCGGAGGCACCACCGATCTTCTCGGGCGGCTTGTCGCCGATCAGCTCAAGAGCGGCCTTGGCGCGACCGTCGTCGTCGAGAACAAGCCGGGCGCCGGCACGACGCTGGGCGCCGAGCAGGTCGCGCGGTCGGAGCCCGACGGCTATACGCTGCTGATGGCGACCTCGACCACGCTCGCCATCAACAAGACGCTGTACAAGAAGCTGCCCTACGATCCGGTAAGGGATTTCACCCCGATCGCGCTGGTGGCGGGGGTGCCGTTCGCCCTCATCGTCAATCCGACGCTGCCCGCCAAAACACTGGCCGAATTCATCGCCTACGCGAAGTCGAAGCCGGGAGAGCTGGCCTATGGCTCGGCGGGCAATGGCAGCCCGCAGCATCTCGGCGCGGAGATGCTGCGCAGCGCCGCCGGCATCAACATCAGGCACGTCCCGTATCGCGGCAGCGTGCCGGCGATGCTCGACGTGATCGCGGGGCATATCCCGTTCATGATCGTCGACCTGCAACCGGCGCTGCAGCAGATCCGCGAAGGCAAGGTAAGCGTGCTCGGCGTCACCACGCCGAAGCGGGTCGCGGCGGCGCCGGATATCCCGACACTGGCCGAATCGGGGTTGCCCGGTTTTGAGCTGGTGGCATGGCAAGGCGTGGTCGCGCCCGCCGGCGTGCCGCGGGCGATCGTCGACCAACTGGCAGCCCAGATCGCAAAGCTGGTCGCCGATCCGGCAACGCGCGACAGGCTGACGGCGCTTTCGCTGGAGCCGCTGGCCGGATCGACGCCGGACAGTTTTGCCAGCTATGTCAAAACCGAGGTCGACCGTTGGGCCGTGGTGGTCAAAGCTTCGGGCGCCGAGGCGGAATAGGCGCCGATGCCAAACGCGTTTGAATCGGACGTCCTGATCGTAGGCGCGGGCCCGGTTGGGCTGACGTTGGCCATCGATCTCGCCTGGCGCGGCATCGACGTCACCGTGGTCGAGACACGGGCGCGCGCCGCGCCTCCGGAGCCCAAATGCAATCACGTCGCCGCCCGCACCATGGAAATCTTTCGCCGCCTCGGTATGGCGGACAAGGTGCGCAATGCCGGATTGCCGGCGGACTACCCGCACGACATCAGCTACCGCACCACCTTCACCGGGCAGGAACTGACGCGGATCCGGATTCCCTGCCGCCGCGACCGTTTTGCGGTCACCGATGGTCCCGACTGCAACTGGCCGACGCCGGAGCCGCCACATCGCATCAACCAGATCTTTCTCGAGCCGATCCTGTTCGAGCACGCCGCTGCCCAGCCGCGCATCCGCATCGTCAATCGGACCTCGGTCGAGGACGTGGTTGTTGGGGACATGTCGGCAAGCGCTCTGCTTCGCGACCTCGACAGCGGCACTGTCAGTCGAATGAGCAGCCGCTTTCTGATCGGATGCGACGGCGCGCGCTCGGTTGTCCGCAAGGCCATCGGCGCAAGATTTTCCGGCGACGACATGGTGCAGCGGGTGCAGTCGACCTACATCCGCGCGCCGGACCTCTTGAGCCTTCAGCGGCACGAGCGCGCCTGGGGCACCGGCTCCATCAACCCCCGGCGCGCCGGCATGGTCTACGCGATCGACGGCTTTGAGCGATGGCTGGTGCATAATTACATGAAGCCGGACGAGGGCGATTTCGAACAGGTCGACCGCGACGCCTGCATCCGGACCATCCTCGGTGTCGGTGCGGAGTTTCGCTACGACATCATCTCGAAAGAGGATTGGGTCGGACGTCGACTGATCGCGGACAAGTTCCGTGACCGATGCGCGTTCATCGCCGGTGATGCCGCGCATATCTGGGTACCTTATGCGGGCTACGGCATGAATGCCGGCATTGCCGATGCCATGAACCTGTCCTGGCTGCTCGCAGCCCATCTCAATGGCTGGGCGCCGCCGTCCATCCTCGACGCCTACGAGGCGGAACGCTGGCCGATCACCAGCCAGGTCTCGCGATTTGCGATGTCGCACGCGGAGGCGGAAATCCGTCGTCGCGGCGCGGTGCCAGGCGATATCGAGGATGCGGGGGCTGAGGGCGATCTGGTGCGGCGGGAGGTCGGGCGGCTGGCCTACGAGATCAACGTCCAGCAATACGCCTGTGCCGGTCTCAACTTCGGCACCTATTACGATTCCTCGCCGATCATCGCCTACGACGGCGCCGGACATCCGGCCTATACGATGGACAGCTATATCCCCTCCACCGTACCGGGCTGCCGAACGCCGCATCTGTGGCGGGATGACGGGGGTTCGCTCTATGACGCCATGGGACCCGAGTTCACGCTGCTGAGGTTCGATCCGTCGGCAGATGCCGCGCCACTCCGGGCCGCGGCCCACTACCGGCGCGTGCCGCTGACGATCCTCGATGTGGAGACCTCGGCCGCCCGCGGCCTCTACGGCCACAGGTTGGTGCTGTCGCGCCCCGACCAGCACGTCGCCTGGCGCGGCGAGGCGTTGCCGTCCGATCCCCTGGCGTTGATCGATCGCGTGCGCGGGGCATTGAGTTGAGGTCGCGGAGCACCGCGGTCAACCGCCCACGGCGCTAGAGCATGATGGTTTTAGGTCGAATCGCCACTAGGCTCAGACCACCTCTCCCCTCCGGGGAGAGGTGAGAAGAGCCGCGTCAACCTAATTCACCACACAGCTAGTCTTCGGCGGCGATCGATTCCATCAAGGAGACCAGCTGGCGCTGCACGGTCTGGTCCTTGATCTTGCTGTAGGCCCGCAACAGCCGGAGGCTGAACGCGCTGTCCAGAAACAGCAGGCTTTCGACTTCCCGCGATTTGCCGTCGCCGTCATAGAAAAATGTCACGGGCACATCGAGTGCTGTGGCGATTTGCTGAAGCCGGGCTGCCCCGACCCGATTGACGCCCTTCTCGTATTTCTGGACCTGCTGGAAACTGACCCCCAGCTTCTGGCCAAGTTCCGCCTGTGAAATTCGTTGCTCGACGCGGCGCAGACGGATTCGCTTGCCCATTTCAATGTCGGGTTTGCCGGCACTGCGCTGCTTCATTCTTTTCACCGCTAATTGTTTCATTCGGATGCTACCGTCCTTCGGTGGAGAAACCTTCGAAGAGATTTATCAGAGATTCTCCCTTATATACCGCTTTAAGGTCCTGTGGATGGATGAATTCGTCTTTAAACCACGGAAATCTTGTAGGGTTAAAGGCCTCCACGACCCAGTCGATCATACGCCGGATGCGGGGGATACGGTTGCTACCTGGATGATAAGACAGCCAAATATCGAACGGACGCGCTAAATTGACCTCCAAAGGCACGATTTTGGCCCCCAGCGCGTAGGCGTAGGTCGGAAACAACCCTATCCCAGCACCTTTGGAGACGGCCCAGTAGTTGGCGCTGCTCACATTGGTCTTCATCACCAGCAGGTTCTGCTGGGGGATGCCGGGAAACCAGCTTTCAAAGATTTCCTTGGCGGCCGTCTGGTCGGCGAACTGCATGACGATCCGATGCTTGATCAGTTCGTCATAGGTCCTCGGTGCGCCAAAGGTGTCGATGTATTTTTGGCTGGCAAAAAACATCACATGCATCCGCCCGAGCCTGACCAGCTTGACGTCCAGCGCCGCCGGCTTTGACAGGTGGATCGCGACATCGGCCTCGTGTCTCAAGACGTCGGCGGAGTGCATGGCGCAGTGCAGGTCGACGAGAATGTTCGGGAAGGCCTGCTGAAATTCGACGAGACGAGGGGCCAGCCAAAACGTTCCCAAGCCTTCGGTGACCGCGACCCGGACTTCGCCCGAAAGAGTCTGGGTAACGGAATTGCGGGCCCGCATCAGGTCGAACGACGCCGCCTCCATGCGTTCCACTGCCGAAACGACCAAAGTGCCTTCGTCGGTGAGCCGGGTTCCAAGGACGTCGCGGGTGAAAAGCGTGGCGCCGATCTGCCGTTCGAAATCGTCAATGCGCCGCCGAACCACGTTGATGGACAGGCCAAGCCGTTCCGCCGCGGATCTGGAACTTCCGCAGCGTACCACTTGCAGAAAAACCCTGGCCGCGTCCCAGTCGGTCAGGCCACCGAGGCCGATCTTCTGGTGTTCTTCATGCGGAACGCCCCTTTCCGGCACCAAACGCATACGGTTGCTCTCCCACCCGTTAAACTCTGGCAGAATATCGAGAAATCCACCAAATGAATGCCCCATGACAGCGCATTATCCGACCATTAAAGGCGCGATTGCAACCTTTCCGCCAGCGGTTCACCCGGCAAAGCATCCACTTCCGGCGCGAAACCTCGAAGATTTTGCACGAAATGTGGTGGTCTTCACACTGGCGGCCGGCGATCTGGGTTATCTGATGGATCGTGCCAGGATCGACCTTCCCGGCCTTGCCGCGAAGGAAGCCGTTGTTCGGGTGATGCAGCATAATCCTGATTCGGTGTGGGGAATCGCCAGACGCGGGGAAGGTACCGGAAGCGCGCTGATACCGGAAGGTTTCGTCGGGTTCCTGATGCTCAACGCGCACGGCGTCCGGCGGCTGATTTCGGGCAGCTTCGACGCCAGCGACCCCGATCCCAGCTTGCTGTCGGCACAAAACGAGAAGCCGGCGGGAATCTATCTCTGGGCGATGTGGGCGCGAAACCATCTCGTATCGGGCATCCCGCTCGCCTTCGAAAAGATGTTTACGCCGCTCTACAAGGACGCCGACCTGTATGCCCGCGCCGTCACCCAGGATGGCAAGCGGCTGTTGGAAACAATGGGATTTCAGCCGGGGTCGGCGTTCGAGAAATTGACCAATGCCGGCTTGCACAGCCTGCTGCGATCGGACGTTCATCGTCCGGACGCTCCGATCTATGATCGTTACAACGGCCACAGCCCTGACAAGGCGGTCGCGGTGACCGTCGCGCGCTCGATTGAAGACATGATGAGGGTCATATCCATCCGCAGCGCGGTCTTCCTCGCCGAACAGCAGTGTCCCTATCTGGAGGAATTCGACGGCAACGACTTCTCATCGACCCACCTTCTCGGATACGTCGGCAACGAGCCGGCCGCCTGCCTGCGCATCCGCTATTTCGCGGATTTTGCCAAGATCGAACGCCTTGCGGTACGCAAGGAGTTCCGGAAATTGCGGGTTTCCCTGCAACTCGTGGAAGCCGCGATCGAATTATGCCACGCCAAGGGATACCAGCGGCTTTATGGGCACGCACAAAAGCGTCTCGTCAACTTCTGGTCGCAATTCGGGTTTGAAGTGCTCGACGAGGCCAAGGAGTTCGTGTTCTCCGATTTCGACTACGTGGAAATGCATATGATCAGCCCACGGCGGTCGAATGCGATTACGATCGGCATCGACCCGTATTTGATCATAAGACCCGAAGGCAGATGGCATCGGCCGGGTATCCTCGAACAATCGAGGGCGCGGCCCGTCACACGACCTTCGGTTGCAAGGGGGGTAGCATGACGTCAGTCGTAAGCCTTCGGGCGTTTGCCAATTCATCCAACGTTCCCATCGTGGTATTGGTGGACATGCAGCAGGAATACCTGGCGAAGCCGCGCATGCTGGCGATCCCCGAAATCGACCAGGCGTTGGCAAATTGCCGGAGGGTTCTCGAGCATTCGCGAAAATACGGCTTGCCCGTCGCGTTTATCCGCATGCTCGACGACACCGCGTTCTTCAACCGGGCGACGCCGTTCGCGCGCTGGATCGAAGGCTTCGAGCCGAGCCGCAGCGAAATGATATTCGAACGCGCCAGCCCGTCCTGCTATTCCAGCGAGCCGTTCGCCTCGCTGATGAGCCAGTGCCGGGGCGGTATCGTGCTTGCCGGATTTGCCGGTGAATCGGCCTGTCTGTCGACTCTGATCGACGCGTTTCATCGAAACCACAAGGTCACATATCTATCAGATGCGTCGGCTAGTCACGCGCTCGAGGACGTGCCGGCGGATGAAATTCATCGAGCCGTTTCAAAGATATCCGGTCTTTACTGCGACGTGTATCAAACCAGCGACTGGATCGCATCAACTCAACCACGCAAGCTTGGCAAGGGGAACAACGCTGGTGGCTAATTCAAACAATCGGTTGCGTCTAGTTTCGGATTCAGACGCGCGTCTGCGTTCGATTATCGCAAGTATCGAGGAAAATCGTATCGCGCTGGCCGAAGGCGCCAGTCCGGAAGCCGCTCAACTCCTGACCATGGCAATCCTTCAACTGCGGATGCGGCTTCATCGTGTCGGCGACTCCGAATTGAAGGCGTTGTGCCACGCCATGCAGCGTCAGGAGGCGCAGCGGCCGAAGAAATCGGACGACTTTCCCGCCAAAGAGCGTGGGCCGCGCTGGCCGCATTCGGTCAAATAGCAGAACGGGATTCGCAGCGTGCCGGTCCGGGATGGTCTATCGGCGCATCTCGAGGAGCGGCCGCTGCATCGCGTCTTCAAGCGGGCAGATTGGAAATCGCCGCCGGAGACCGCACAAGCGCGCCATGAGGAGCCATTGCAATCGGAATAATGCGTGGTTTTCCAAGGCCTGATGAATTCTTACCTCTCCCCGGAGGGGAGAGGTCGAAGCTGGAGCGCAGCGCAGGCTCCGGGTGAGGGGCGTTTCCACACGTTCGTACTTGCGGAAAGACCCCTCACCCGACGCGCATCTGACGATGCACGTCGACCTCTCCCCTGCGGGGAGAGGTGACAAGCAGCCGCTTCAACCTAAATTCATCACGCTCTATCTAGGGACCACGAATCGCGATCAACTCCTGCGCCGGCGCAATCGGCGCTTCGAACCATCAACCTGCCGCGATCGGCCCGGCAGCTGGACCAATCTCGCCGGCCTCGCTTACCGGATCAAGCAAGCAGTTGACGGTGTAGACGGCGCCGCACGGCAGGAAATCAACCGTCGCCTCGCCGCCAAGCTGGTCGCGGGCGCTGCGCTCGATCAGGCGCGACCCGAAGCCGCGCTGCGCCGGTGCGGCGACGTGGGGGCCACCCGTCTCGGTCCAGCTCAATTTCAATCTCCGCACCGGATTGTCGGCGGCAATGTTCCAATCCAGCATGACGGCGCCGGTCTCGTTCGACAGTGCGCCATACTTTGCGGCGTTGGTCGCGATCTCATGGAGGATCATCGAGATGACGACGGCTTGCCGCGGCGAGAGCGGGACCTTCGGCCCCGACATGCGGATGCGGCCGGGATTGCTCAGCGCGTAGGGCTGCAGGACACGGGCGGCGACGTCCTGCAGCTCGGATCCCTGCCATTTTTCCTTGCTTAAGAGATTGTGCGCCTCCGCGAGCGCGCCGAGCCGGCCCTCGAATTTTTCGCGCTCAAGCCTGCTGGCGCTGCGAAACGTCTGCGCCGCGATCGATTGCAGGATCGCCAGCGTATTCTTGACGCGGTGATTGAGCTCCTCGATCAGCAGATCATGCAGCATCTCGCCACGTGCGATCGCCGTCGCCATCCGCACCGCAAACGCAAGGCCGATCAGCAGCAGTACGCCGCCGATCAGGCTGGTGATCGCCAGATTGCGCCACAACGGTCCGACCAGCGTCGCTTCCGCGATGCCGCCGGCCACGGTCCATCCGGTGAGCGACGAGCGCATAAAGGCGGTGATCAGCGGCACGCCCTCCAGCGTTACCGTCCGCAGCGTCGATTCGGATTTCTGGAACATCGCGGCGTACAGCGTCGGCGACGCGCGCTTGCCGATGGTCTCTTCCGGGTTCGGCACCCGGGCGAAATTGGTGCCCTGGGCATCGAAGATCGACATCGTCCAGTCGTCGCTTGGACGTTGCGTGTTGATGATGTCCTGGAACATTTCGATCGGCGGGCTGAACGACAAATCGTAGATCACCTCGTTGTCGCGAAACACCGGGACCTCGACGGTCACGATCGGCTTGCGCCTGACCGCGCCGATGAACAGGTTGGAGTAGAGCGGCTTTTTTTCCGCAAAAACCTTCTCCCCGATCTCGCGGTTGTTGCGCAGCGGCAGGCTCCCGGTATCCGCTGTGTCCGAAGAGAAAACCTGGCGGCCCTCCCGGTCCGCCACCAGCAGGACGCCGCCGTCGCGGTACTGATCGAGGAATCCTTTTGAGATGCGGCGGAATCCCTCGAAGTCGCCGTCGCGCAGCGCGTTGGTCAGCGACAACACCTGCAAGCCCCCGGTCATGCGCTGCATCTCGGCATCCAGCACGAGGCGGATGCTGCGCACGGTTGCGAGCACGCGCCGGGAGGCGTCCTCCCGGTCGCGCTCATAATGGCTGAAGACGATGGCGGCGGCAAAGACGATCAGCGGCAGCGTGGTGCCGGCGACCAGCAGCACAAGACGCACCGGCAACGACAGTTTTGGCAGTCGGTCTCGCAAATGGTCCCCTCAGCGTAGCGCTGACCGCAAACATAAGAGAGACGGTTGAAATCCGCCAAGGGTTTTAGGTGCCGACGCAACGGCTTGCGCGCGGGAAAGTTCCCATCGCGCAAAAAGCGTCATGCGCGGGCTTGACCCGCGCATCCATCGATCTTCGCAACAGTATTTCGAAGTGGATGGATTGCCGGGTCAAGCCCGGCAATGACGCGACCTCACAGATTACTGTCCGTGATCGCCGAATAGATCATGGTGCGGAGTTCGCGCCGCACCGGGTAGGCGCTCGACGGCAACACCTGGGTCATGAAGATCGCGATCAGCTCCTCCGCGGGATCGATCCAGAACGATGTGGTCGCGGCCCCGCCCCAGGCGTATTCGCCGGGGCTTCCCGGGATCAGGGTCTTCGCCGGATCCATCGTGACGGAGAAGCCGAGGCCGAAGCCGATGCCGTTGTAGCTCGCTTCCGCAAACATCGATCGTGACATCTCCGGCAGGTCGCGCCCGCCCGGCAGATGGTTGGTGGTCATCAGCTTGAGCGTCTTCGGCCCGATCAACCTGACGCCGCCGAGTTCGCCGCCATTGAGCAGCGCGCGGCAGAAGCTGAGATAATCGGCCGCGGTCGAGCACAATCCGCCGCCGCCGGAGATGAAGGAGGGCGGGCTAAGGAACGAGCTTTTGGACGGATCGTCCTGCAAGGTCAGGCCGCCTTTTTTCTCGACCGCGTGAAACGACATCATGCCGCCGGGATCGGCATTGTAGCAGGCCGCGAAACGATGCGCCTTGCCGGCGGGGACGAAGAAGTCGGTGTCGGCCATCCCAAGCGGATCGAAGATGCGTTCTTTGAGGAATTGCTCGAACGGCATGCCGCTGATCTTTCCGATCAGATAGCCGATCACGTCGGTCGATACCGAGTAATTCCAGGCCTCGCCCGGCGAAAATTCCAGGGGCGTTTTTGCCAGCTCGTCGATCATCGACTGCAGCGTGCCGGCCTTGATCACCTCGCCGATCTTTTTTTCGCGGTAGGCGGCGTCCACATTGCTGCGCTGCTGGAATCCATAGGTCAACCCCGAGGTGTGGCGCAGCAGATCGACGATCTGCATCGGCCGCGCCGGCGGCCTGGTCAGGAACGCAGGCGCCGTGCCGGCCTGGAACACGCCGAGGTTTTTCCATTCCGGAATGTATTTGTGCACCGGCTCGTCGAGCGCGACGCGGCCTTCCTCGACCAGCATCATGAAGGCGACCGTCGTGATCGGCTTGGTCATGGAATAGATGCGGAAGATGGTGTCGTCCTTGACGGGCGCCTTGCGCTCGAGATCGGCAAAGCCCTGCACGGCCGAGTGAACGACGCTGCCGCGGCGATAGACCAGAAGCTGGGTGCCCGGAAACCGGCCGGCGTCGATATAGCGGCGCTTCAGGTGGTCTTCGACGCGGTCGAGCGCCGGTTTGGACATGCCGGCGGATTCTGGCGAGGCGGGGGTCGGGGCTAAC
This sequence comes from Bradyrhizobium sp., assembly GCF_036009065.1. Taxonomy (GTDB): domain Bacteria; phylum Pseudomonadota; class Alphaproteobacteria; order Rhizobiales; family Xanthobacteraceae; genus Bradyrhizobium. The sequence continues at coordinate 15,949 of NZ_DASYMN010000334.1, forward strand.
ATCGGGCTTTCTCCGGAACTTTTCGGGATACGGCCTGATAGCCTAAAAGTGTGCCGCATTCCAATACAGGCGTGCTTATCAGCACCGGCGGTGTGGTATACGGTGACCGCTCAATCGAGAATCCGCTCAGGACCCACCCAATGCCCCAGTTCAACGACACCGAACTCACCGCCGCCGTGATCCGCAGTTTCGAGGAAACCCCGGATCCGCGTGTAAAATTCCTGCTGGAAGAGCTGGTGAAGTCGCTGCACGACTATGTCCGCAGGACCGATCTGAGCTTCGACGAATGGGGCACCGCGATCGATTTCCTGACCCGCGTCGGGCAGAAATGCACCTCGACCCGGCAGGAGTTCATCCTGCTGTCGGACGTGATGGGGGTGTCGATGCTGGTCGACGCGGTCAACCATCGCGAGCGAGACGGAGCCACCGAGACCACGGTGCTGGGTCCGTTCTACGTGGGCGAGCACAAGCCGATGCCGCACGGCGCCGATATTTCGTCCGATCTCGATGGCGAGCGGATGTTCGTGCAAAGCCGCGTCACCGACCTCCAAGGCAAGCCGCTGGCCAATGTGCCCGTCGATGTCTGGCATGCCGATGACGACGGCTTTTACGACTCGCAAAGGCCGAGCTATGAAACGCAGGGGCCCTCGTCGCGGGCGCGGTTCGTCACCGACGCCGACGGCCGGTTCTTCTTCCGCACCATTTTGCCGTGCAGCTATCCGATTCCGACCGACGGCCCGGTCGGAGAAATGATTCTGCAGACCCGCCGCCATCCGATGCGGCCGGCGCATGTGCATTTCCTGGTCGATGCGCCCGGATACGAGCCGCTGATCACCCATGTCTTCATCGAAGGCGACAAGTATCTGGATTCCGACGTGGTGTTCGGGGTCAAGGACGACCTGATTTCCAAAGTCGAGAAGCGCAGCGATCCTGTCATGCCCGATGGCAAGCCGGCCGGCGGACCGTGGCACCTGATGACCTACAATTTCCGGATGAAGCCGGGCAAGGGCAACGCGCCGAAGCCGATGATGGCGGCAGAGAAGGAAGACGCGTGATCACGTGCCCCGGACGCGGCGCAGCACGTAGCTCTTGCGAAGTGGTGCGCTGCTGAGCCGGGGCCCAGCTTGCTAAGAAGAACGCTGGGTCCCGGCTCTGCGGTGCACCGTCAAGAAACGCTGCACCGCGTCCGGGATACGAGTTTTAATCTGCTGCTCAAATCTTGTGCGCCGCACAACAATTGAGCGAATCGCAAATTTAGGGTGCGTTTGTCCTTCAGCGACCGCGATGCGGTGCTTGCATAACACCTTATAAATTATACCATTTTTGCACCGCACCGGTCTGGCACGAAGCTTGAATAGTTTGTGCTGACGCCATTGAAGCCGTCCCTCGAAACCAATCATCCGACTTGTGACACCGCCGGACTGGGGGCCTCCCCAGAACGCGCCTCCATGTCCCGGTACATGGCAACCGGTGGCACTAGACGGGCGGCCACTCAGACGCAAAGGACGACTGCACTCATGATGAAGACCAGCACCCGGACGCCACGCAGCTTAAGCCGCCGCCAGATTCTGAAAGCGGGCGCGGGCACCGCGGCGCTTCTCGCCGCTGCAAAGCTGAATTTCCCGGCCGGAGCGTTCGCGCAAGGTGCGGGGCCGGAAGTGAAAGCGGCAAAACTCGGCTTCATCGCGCTGACGGATGCCTCGCCGCTGTTCGTCGCCAAGGAGAAAGGCATCTTCGCCAAATACGGCATGCCCGACGTCGAAGTGCAGAAGCAGGCCTCGTGGGGCACCACGCGCGACAACCTCGTGCTCGGCTCGGAAGGCAACGGCATCGATGGCGCGCATATCCTGACCCCGATGCCGTACCTGATCTCCTCGGGCAAGGTGACGCAGAACAACCAGCCGACGCCGATGTACATCCTGGCGCGGCTCAATCTGAACGGCCAATGCATCTCGGTCGCCAAGGAATACAGCGACATCAAGGTCGGCGTCGATACCGCGCCGTTCAAGGTCGCGCTCGACAAGAAGAAGGCGTCCGGCAAGTCGATCAAGGCGGCGATGACGTTCCCCGGCGGCACGCATGATCTGTGGATCCGCTACTGGCTCGCCGCCGGCGGCATCGATCCCGACAAGGACATCGAAACCATCGTGGTGCCGCCGCCGCAGATGGTCGCCAACATGAAGGTCGGCACCATGGACTGCTTCTGCGTCTGCGAGCCGTGGAATCTGCAACTGATCCATCAGGAGATCGGCTACACCGCGATCACGACAGGCGAACTCTGGAACAGGCATCCGGAAAAATCCTTCGGCATGCGCGCCGCCTATGTCGACAAATACCCCAAGGCCGCCAAGGCGCTGCTGATGGCGGTGATGGAAGCGCAGCAGTGGTGCGAGAAGCCTGATAACCGCGAGGAAGTCGCGGCGATCTGCGCCAAGCGGCAGTGGATCAACTGCCCGGTCGACGACGTGACCGATCGTGTCAAAGGAAAATTCGATTACGGCACCGGCCGGGTGGTCGAGAACTCACCGCACATCATGCGGTTCTGGGCCGACCACGCGTCGTACCCGTTCCAGAGCCACGACCTCTGGTTCATGACCGAGGATATCCGCTGGGGCAAATACGAGGCGGGCATCGACGCCAAGGCGCTGATCGCCAAGGTCAACCGCGAGGATCTGTGGAAGGAGGCCGCCAGGGATCTCGGCGTCGCAGCCTCAGATATTCCGGCCTCGACCTCGCGCGGCAAGGAGACCTTCTTCGATGGCAAAGTGTTCGATCCGGAAAATCCGGGCGCCTATCTGAAATCGCTGTCGATCAAGCGCGTCGAGGTCTGATCGATGAATATGCCCGCAAAGAAAATCGAATCCGCCGCGGTTCTTGCCAACGCGCCGGCACCGGTCATAAAACTGTTGCCGAAGCGGCTTCCGGTCGCGGAAAAATACGTCAAGATGGCGCGGGAAACCGCGGTGCGCGTCGTGCCGCCGCTGATCGTGCTCGCGCTGCTGCTGCTGTTCTGGGAACTGGCCTGCCGGCGCGCCGGCTCGACCCTGCCGCCGCCGTCGCGGGTTTTCAAGGAAACCAAGGAACTGATCTTCGATCCCTTCTTCGACCGCGGCGGCATCGACAAGGGGCTGTTCTGGCATCTGTCCGCCAGCCTGCAGCGCGTCGCGCTCGGTTATTCGCTGGCGGCCATCGCCGGCATCGCGCTCGGCACATTGGTCGGGCAATCCGTGTGGGCGATGCGCGGGCTCGATCCGATCTTCCAGGTGCTGCGGACGATACCGCCGCTGGCCTGGCTGCCGCTGTCGCTCGCAGCGTTCCGCGACGGCCAGCCCTCGGCGATCTTCGTGATCTTCATCACCTCGATCTGGCCGATCATCATCAACACCGCGGTCGGCATCCGCAACATCCCGCAGGATTTTCGCAACGTCGCGGCGGTGGTGCAGCTCAATCCGCTGGAATTTTTCTGGAAGATCATGATCCCGGCCGCGGCGCCCTACATCTTCACCGGGCTGCGCATCGGCATCGGCCTGTCCTGGCTCGCCATCGTGGCGGCGGAAATGCTGATCGGCGGCGTCGGCATCGGCTTCTTCATCTGGGATGCATGGAATTCCTCGCACATCAGCGAAATCATCCTGGCGCTGTTCTACGTCGGCATCATCGGCTTCGTGCTGGATCGCATGATCGCGGGCCTCGCCCGGATCGTGACCCGCGGCACCGCGCTGAACTGAAGGAAGATGTCATGCAGCCTTATCTGAAGCTCGACCACATCGACAAGGTTTTTACACGAGGCAACGCTTCGACCGAAGTTCTGAAGGACGTCTACCTCACGATCGAGAAGGGCGAATACGTGTCGATCATCGGGCATTCCGGTTGCGGCAAGTCGACGCTGCTCAACATCGTGGCCGGCCTTACCAACGCGACCATGGGCTGCGTGCTCCTGGAAAACCGCGAGGTCAATTCGCCCGGTCCGGACCGCGCGGTGGTGTTCCAGAACCACAGCCTGCTGCCCTGGCTCACCGTCTATGAGAACGTGCGGCTCGGCGTCGACAAGGTGTTCGCGAAGCGCAAAAGCCGCGCCGAGCGCGACGCCTGGGTGATGCACAACCTCAACCTGGTGCAGATGGCGCACGCCAAGGACAAGCGCCCGGCGGAAATCTCCGGCGGCATGAAGCAGCGCGTCGGCATCGCCCGCGCGCTGGCGATGGAGCCGAAGGTGCTGCTGCTCGACGAGCCGTTCGGCGCGCTGGACGCGCTGACCCGCGCGCACCTGCAGGACTCGGTAATGGCGCTGCACCAAAAGCTCGGCAACACCATCCTGATGATCACGCATGACGTCGACGAAGCCGTGCTGCTGTCCGACCGCATCGTGATGATGACCAATGGCCCAGGCGCGCACATCGGCGAAGTTCTGGAGGTGCCGCTGGCGCGCCCGCGCAAGCGGCTCGAACTCTCGACCAATGCCGCCTACCTGAAATGCCGGCAGCGGGTGCTCGAGTTCCTCTACGAGCGGCATCGTTTCGTGGAGGCGGCTTGACTAACGGTGTCATTGCCGGGCTTGACCCGGCAATCCATCCCCTTCGAAAGAGTCTTGCGAAGAGAGATGGATGCGCGGGTCAAGCCCGCGCATGACGCGGTGGAGAGTAGGGGTGTTTCGTGAGCGAGCCGCTGGTGATCGTCGGCAACGGAATGGCGGCGGCGCGTCTGGTCGACGAACTGGCGAAATCCGCGCTCGGCCGTTACGCCATCGCGGTGATCGGCGACGAGCCGCGGCTCGCCTATAACCGCGTGCTGCTGTCGTCGGTGCTGGCGGGCGAAACCGCATCGCATGAGATCGAGCTCAGGCCGGCGTCGTGGTGGCGGGATCGCGGCGTCACGCTGAAGTACGGCTGCGTCGCCACCGAAATCGACGTCGGCCGCCGCGAACTGAAGATCGCGGGCGAAGAGAGCCTGATGTTCTCAAAGCTGGTGCTCGCCACCGGCTCGGCGCCGCTGCGCCTCAACGTGCCGGGCGCCGGTCTTGCCGGCGTGCATACGTTTCGCGACAGCCGGGACGTCGACCTGCTGCTGGCATTGGCCGCTCAGAAAAAACGCGTTGTCGTGATCGGCGGCGGGTTGCTTGGGCTGGAAGCGGCTTATGGCCTTGCCAAGGCTGGAGCGCCGGTGACGTTGATCCATCTGATGGACCGCTTGATGGAGCGCCAACTCGACTTGCCTGCCGCGGACTTGCTGAAAACGCTGGTCGAGCGCAAGGGCATTGAGGTTCTGCTCAGCGCCAATACCGCGCGGCTGCATGGCGAGACGTTTGTCGAAGGTGTCGAATTGGTCGATGGTCGCCGGATCGACGCCGATGCGGTGATTTTCGCGGCGGGCATCCGGCCGAACACGGCGCTGGCAAAGGACGCCGGCATATCTGTCAATCGCGGCATCGTCATCGACGATCACCTGCAAACTGGTGTTGCAGATATTTTCGCGCTCGGCGAATGCGCCGAGCATCGCGGCATCTGCTACGGGCTGGTCGACCCGGCCTACGAGCAGGCGAGGGTGCTGGCGCAGCATCTCGCGGGAAATAGCGCCTGCTACAGCGGCAGCGTCGTCGCCACAAACCTGAAAGTCTCCGGCGTCGCGGTGTTTTCCGCCGGCGATTTTAATGCGGATGATGGAGCCGAGACCATCGTGCTCAGCGACACCAGGCGCGGCGCCTACAAGAAGCTGGTGATCGCGAATGGCCGTCTCACCGGCGCAGTGCTGGTCGGCGACACGCAGGATGCGCTGTGGTATCTCGACCTTATCCGCACGCGCAAGCCGATCGTCAAAATCCGCGGCGACATGATGTTCGGGCGCTCGCTGGCGGTTAGTTCGGAGGCGGCGTGACGTGACGATGGTCGATCCCGCGCTGCGCGCGACCCGCACGAGCTGTCCCTATTGCGGCGTCGGTTGCGGCGTGCTGGCGACGCCGGACGGCAAAGGCGGCGCTGCGATATCGGGTGATCCCGAGCATCCCGCGAATTTGGGCCGGCTGTGCTCGAAGGGCTCCGCGCTCGGCGAAACGCTTGGGCTGGAAGGGCGGCTGCTCTATCCCATGATCCGCTGCAGCAAGCGCAACATGGAGCAGGTGGCCTGGAGCGACGCGCTCGACCACGTCGCGCACCGCTTTCAGCACATCATCGCGCGCGATGGTCCGGATGCGGTGGCGTTCTATCTCTCCGGGCAACTGCTGACCGAGGATTACTACGTCGCCAACAAGCTGATGAAGGGGTTCATCGGCAGCGGCAATGTCGATACCAATTCTCGGCTCTGCATGGCCTCGACAGTGGCCGGCCATCGCCGCGCCTTCGGCGCCGACACCGTGCCCGGCTGCTACGAGGATCTCGACGAGGCCGACCTGCTGGTGCTGGTCGGCTCCAACGCGGCATGGTGCCATCCGGTGTTGTTCCAGCGCATGCTTACCAACAAGCAGAAGCGCGGCGCGCGCATCGTGGTGATCGACCCGCGCCGCACCGATACCGCAGGGGATGCCGACCTGTTTCTGGGATTGAAGCCCGGCACCGACACCGCGCTGTTTTGCGGGCTGCTGGCGCACCTGGCCGACAGCGGCGGGCTCGATCGCGATTACGTCGAGCAACACACCTCCGGTTTCGACGAGGCGCTCGCCCGGGCGAAAAGCATTGCGGCAAGCGCCGGCGCCACGGCGCTCGCAACGGGCTTGAGCGAGGCCGAGGTCGCGGCCTTCTTCCAGATGTTCAGGACGACGCCGCGCGTGGTCACGCTGTATTCGCAAGGCGTCAACCAGTCGGCGCAGGGCACCGACAAGGTCAACGCCATCATCAACTGCCATCTGGCGACGGGGCGGATCGGCAAAGCAGGCGCGTCGCCATTTTCGCTGACCGGACAGCCCAACGCGATGGGCGGGCGCGAAGTCGGCGGCCTCGCCAACCAGCTCGCAGCCCATATGGGCTTTACGCCATCGGATATCGACCGCGTGCGCCGGTTCTGGAAAGCGCCGCGCATCGCAACCCGTGAGGGGCTGAAGGCGGTGCAGATGTTCGAGGCGATCGGGCGCGGCGAGATCAAGGCGCTGTGGGTGATCGGCACCAATCCGGCGGTGTCGCTGCCCGACGCCGATGCCGCCCGCGCCGCGCTGGCGAAACTCGATTTGTTCGTGATTTCCGAGAACGTGCGCTGCAACGACACCGTGAGCGCCGGCGCGCATGTGCTGCTGCCGGCGCAGGCGTGGGGCGAGAAATCCGGCACGGTGACCAATTCCGAACGACGGGTTTCGCGCCAGCGTGCGTTTTTGCCCTCGCCGGGCGAAGCCAAACCGGACTGGTGGATGTTGAGCGAGGTCGCAAAGCGCCTCGGCTTCCGGCCGGCGTTCGATTTCAACTCGGCGGCGGACGTGTTTCGCGAGCATGCGGCGCTGTCGGCGTTCGAGAACGGCGGCGCCCGGGATTTCGATCTCGGCGGCGTGGCGCGGCTGTCCGATGCTGCGTTCGACGCGATGGACCCGATACAGTGGCCGATGCGGCGGGGAGAACTCGAACCGCGGCGGCGCTTCTTCGCAGCGGGCGGCTTCTACACCGGTGACCGCAAGGCGCGCTTTGTCGCGCCGGAAATACCCGCGTTGCGCAGCGAGGCCACGGCCGGCCGGCCGCTACGTCTCAACACCGGGCGCATCCGCGATCAGTGGCACAGCATGACCCGCACCGGCATCAGCCCGCGGCTGAGCCAGCATCTGCCCGAGCCGTTCGTCGAAATCCATCCCGACGATGCGGCGAGGGCAGGCCTGGCGGACGGCGACTTCGCGCGCGTGGTCACCGATTATGGGCAATGCATTCTGAAGGTTGTGGTGAGCGAACGCCAGCAACGCGGCATGCTGTTCGCGCCGATTCATTGGAGCGACGATAACGCTTCGGCCGCGCGTGTGGGCGCGCTGGTGGCGCCGTTCACCGATCCGTTTTCCGGCCAGCCGGAAAACAAGGCGACACCGGCGTCGATCGCGCCTTACGAGTATGTGTTTCGCGGTTTTGCGTTGGCGCGCGTGCAATTGGAATTGCCTGCGAACGTCTGGTGGGCGCGTGTCGCGGTCAGCGGCGGCACCGGCTATCTGCTCGCGGGCAATGCCGACCTGGCGGGATGGCAATCATGGTTGCGATCGGTCGCCGGCAGCGATCTCGCCGAATACACGGACTTTGGCAGCGGTATTTTTCGCGCAGCGTCGTTTGCGGGCGACCGCATCGAAACCTGCCTGTTCGTCGGCCCCGCGCACGATGCGGGCGACTGGGGGGTGGTCAAGGAGCTGTTCGCGGCGGACGCGCTCGATGACGACCAACGCCGCATGCTGCTGTCGGGCAAATCGGCCGATGGATTGGCGAGCGGCGGTGCTATCGTCTGTGCCTGTTTTGGGGTCGGCCGCACTACCATTCGCGATGCCATCGCGGGTGGCGCGGGTTCGGCCGCCGAGATCGGCGCGCGGTTGAAAGCCGGCACCAATTGCGGCTCGTGCATTCCGGAGTTGAAGCGGCTGATCGCGCAGGTGGACGTTTCAGAGGCGCCGCGCCAACTGGCCGTTGCGAATTAGAGCTGCTCATCTATGGTGCGCCTCGTCCTTCACGGGGTGAACCATTCCATGATGTATCTCGACCGTCCGCCGCTGCTGATCGAAACAAAAGTGTTTTCGGCGATGCCGGACCGGTTTCGCCGCACGGGCGTGCGCTCGACCTGGGCCGACGCCAATCGGCCGGGCCTTGAGACCGATTGTTTCATTGAAGGACCCTCATTCGACGCCGACGATAATCTCTATATCGTCGATATCCCGTTCGGCCGCGTCTTCCGCATCGCACCTGACGGCGCCTGGACGCTTGTCATCGAATACGACGGCTGGCCCAACGGCCTGAAGATTCACCCGGACGGACGCATTCTCGTCGCCGACTATCGGCGCGGCATCATGCAGCTCGATGCGGCAGCCGGGCGGATGCATCCGGTATTGACGGCGCGCAATTCGGAGTCCTTCAAAGGCTGCAATGATCTGCATATGGCATCGAACGGCGACATCTATTTCACCGACCAGGGGCAGACCGGGCTGCACGATCCGACCGGGCGGGTGTATCGGCTGTCACTCGATGGTCGGCTCGATTGCCTGATCGATACCGGCGTCAGCCCGAACGGGCTCGTGCTCGATCCTGCGGAGCGCGTGCTGTTCGTGGCGATGACCCGCGACAATGCGGTGTGGCGGTTGCCGCTGATGAAGGACGGCAGCATCTCGAAAGTCGGCCGCTTCTGTTCGACCTTCGGCAGCAGCGGCCCCGACGGCCTGACCATGGACAGGGCGGGACGCCTGTTCGTAGCGCATGCATCGCTGGGCCATGTGTTCGTGTTTGCGCCGAACGGCGAACTGATCGCGCGCATCAGATCATGCGCGGGGCAAAGCTGCACCAATGTCGCGATCGGCGGCGCGAATAGCGACCGGCTCTACATCACCGAATCGGTAACCGGCACCGTGCTGGTGGCGGATATCGGTGTGCTCGATGATGAAAGATAAGCCCGATTTACCGGCGTCGTCCCCGCGAAGGCGGGGACCCATACGCCGTGTCGTCGATGTTTTGGACCGCCTGAGTGTCCTTGTTTGATCGTCGCACCGTGACAATATGCGCCAGGGGTTATCGGTCCCCGCCTTCGCGGGAACGACGAAGTGCATGAGGCAGCCGTGAGACGAAATCAATTCGGTTCCAACGGCCCGCAGGTCTCCGTGATCGGGCAGGGCACGTGGTACATCGACCATGGCGACCGCGCCACCGCGGTCGCGGCGCTGCGCCGGGGCATCGATCTCGGCATGACGCATATCGACACCGCCGAGATGTATGGCGATGCCGAACTCGTCGTGGCAGAGGCGATTGCCGGACGCCGCGATGAGGTTTTTCTGGTCTCGAAAGTGTTGCCCAGCAACGCGTCGCGGCGTGGAACCATCACCGCATGCGACCGGTCATTGAAACGGCTGAAGACCGACCGGCTCGATTGCTATCTGCTGCATTGGCGCGGATCGGTTCCGCTCGCGGAAACCGTAGCCGCGTTCGACGAGCTGCTGAGCGCTGGAAAAATCCGCTCATGGGGCGTCAGCAATTTCGACACCGACGATCTCGACGAGATGCTCGAAGCCGCAGGCGGTGGCAGTATCGCCTGCAACCAGGTGCTCTATCATCTGCAGGAGCGGGCCATCGAGCACGCGGTGCTTCCGTGGTGCGAGCAGCATGGCGTGGCGGTGGTCGCCTATTCACCATTCGGTCACAATGATTTTCCGAATCCCCGCAGCAAGCCTGGCGCGGTACTGCAGGCAATCGCAGCGGCGCATCGCGCGAGCCCGCGGCAGGTTGCGCTCAGCTTTCTCACCCGGCGGCCATCGCTGCTCGCAATTCCAAAAGCGGCGATGCCGGACCACGCCGCCGAAAACGCCGCGGCCGGCGACCTCACGCTGACCGACAACGAGATCGCCGCGCTCGACCAGGCGTTTCCGCGCGGACCGAGGCCGCGCGGCCTGCCGATGCTGTAGTGCGGTTTCTCATGGTGAAGAGGCGCGAAGCGCCGTCTCGAACCATGAGTCGCGAGCGCTGCCATCCTTCGAGACGCCGCGCGAAGAGCGCGGCTCCTCAGAGTTTGTGAATCTATTCGAATTTCGACGTTTCTGCGGGTCCTAAGTCTTTGATTTGACTCATGTCGGAAAACGCAAAAATCAATAGATTCACAAGCTCTCAGGATGAGGCTGTAATCGCTGTGACGGGCCGGCGCACGCAATAGCGCATATCGGCTTCCTGTTTTCCGGCCTTGTCCATGCGCGCGAATTATCGTTTTTAACGACTTCACCCCGATTCGATTGTTATTACACGCCCGAGTTTCAACGTGACCCCGCCCTCCGCAACAGCCGCCCGGCTGGACAGCGCCTCATTGCCATTGCCATTGCCGAACAGGAAAGTGGCCGCTCGCTCCGCACCGGCGCGCGCCGACCGGCCGTTTCGCGGCATCGCGCTCATTCTGGCGTCGACGATTTTTCTCGGCTGCTCCGACGTCACCGCGAAGTACCTGTCGGCCACCTTGCCGTCGATCGAGATCGCCTGGATCCGGTTCCTGGTGTTCGCGATGATCATGGTTCCGGCGATGCTGCCGGGAACGCGGCTGTTCGCCCTGCAATCCGAACGTCCCGGCCTGCAGGTCATGCGCGGGGTCGCGCTGTTGTCGTCCTCGCTATTCTTCATCTCCGGGCTGCGGTTTCTTCCGATCGCGGAGGCCTCCGCCACCGGATTCATCGCGCCGCTGTTCGTCACCGCATTGTCGATCGCCTTTCTCGGCGAAAAAGTCGGCGTGCGGCGCTGGCTGGCGACGATCGCCGGGCTGATCGGCGTGCTGATCATCTTGCGGCCCGGCTCCAGTGCGTTTCATCCCGCCGCGTTCTTTCCCATCGTCTCGGCGCTGGCTTGGGCTTGCACCCTGATCATGACGCGGATGATGAGTGGCAAGGAGCGCGCCATCACCACCATGACCTGGTCCGCCATTACCGGCGTGTGCATCCTGTCGGCGCTGGTGCCGCTGGTGTGGGTGACGCCAAGCTGGCACGACATCCTGTTCGGGATATTCATCGGCGTCGCATCGACGGCGGGGCAATGGATCGTGGTGCTGGCGTTCCGCTACGCCGACGCCTCGGTGCTGGCGCCGTTTTCCTACACCCAGCTGGTGTGGGTCAGCGTCCTCGGCTTTTTCGTTTTTGGCGAGGTCCCGGATATCTGGACCATCGCCGGCGCCGCGGTGATCGTCGCCAGCGGGCTCTATACCGCACACCGCGAGCGCGTCCGGCAGCGGACGCTGGTTGAGGCCGAGCCTTCTCCGAACGCTTAAGTCTGCCCCATCTTCCTCAGCACTCGTAACACCGTGCTGGCCAGTGGCCGCCGCATGCTTTGCCGCGAACCGTCGGCAATGTGTTATGAAACCCGAATGAGCGATGTTGTCACCGAACGTCTCGTGGCCCTGTTGCCGCCGCTGCTGCGGGCGCTGGAGACGCTCGGTTTCATCGCGCGGCATTTTCATCCGCCGGACTTTGGCGCGGTGATGGACGCCGCCGGGACGCCGGATGATGATTTGCGGGCGGCACGCCAGCAAACTGGCGGCTGGCCGGATGAACTGGCCGGCGTGCGCGAGCGGTTTGAGACCGCAGCCAATGCGGCGCTTGCGGCATTCGAGGGACTGCGCAACGCGCCCGATCAGGCCGACGGCATTCGCGCCGTATTCCGCGCGCTGCGATACCTGCCGCGTGCCAAGGAAGCGCTGTATCCGCTGGCCGGCGCGGTCCCCGCGATCAATCGCTATTTTCTCGATCCGGCGCTGCGCGAAGATGTCGAGTTGACGGCGCGGTTCGCCGCGCCGCCGCCGGACGGCACCGGCGTCATGCACGCGGGTAACGAGCCGGGCAGCCGCGGCGGCTATTCGCTCTACGTGCCGGAATTTTACACGCCCGACCGCGCGTGGCCGGTGGTGATGGCGCTGCATGGCGGCAGCGGCAACGGCCGCAATTTTCTATGGAGCTGGCTGCGCGATGCGCGCAGCCACGGCGCGATCGTCGTCGCGCCCACCGCCACCGGACCGACCTGGGCCCTGATGGGCGAGGACACCGATACGCCAAACCTCGTCCGCATCCTCGATGCCGTGAGAAGCCGCTGGACCATCGACGCATCCCGGATGCTGCTGACCGGAATGAGCGATGGCGGCACGTTCTGCTACGTCACGGGACTGGAGGACGCATCGCCCTTCACGCATCTGGCGCCGGTCTCGGCCACGTTCCATCCGCTGATGGCGGAAATGGCGTCGCCCGACAGGTTGCGCGGATTGCCGGTCTATCTCGTGCACGGCGCGCTGGACTGGATGTTTCAGGTCGAGGTGGCGCGGCAGACGCATCATGCGCTCGCGGCGGCCGGCGCCGATATCGTCTACCGCGAGCTGGACGATCTCAGCCATTGCTATCCGGACGAGATCAACGCAGCGATGCTGGCGTGGCTGCGCGGCGAGTGAGGGCGAGGGTACGAAAGGGCGCGATGACGAAAGAGTCGCTTCCCGGGATCGGCAGAGCAAGCATGGCGGTCGGATGAGCCATCGCGAAATCCCATCCGACTCCGATCGTCCGCCGGTGCTCGCGCATCAACGTTTCCTGGCGGACAAGGCATCCTTTGCCGGTTTGAATCTGGCGCAACGCTTTCGGCACATTCACGACGGCAATCTGTGGGGTGCGGCGGGGTCCGCTTCCGGATTGGGCTCGGAAATGGACGCGACGGCGTCATTGCGCGCGGAGTTGCCGCGGCTGCTGGCGCGACTTGGAGTGAGCTCGCTGCTCGACGCGCCTTGTGGCGATGCCGGCTGGATCAGCAGCGCGGATCTCGGCGTGCGAACCATCGGCGTCGACATCGTGCCGGCCCTGATCGAGCGCCTGCAGGCGCGTGCCGCCGCCGGCGAAATCAACGGCGGCTATCGTCTCGCCGACATCACCTGCGATGCTTTGCCGGCCTGCGAGGCCATCCTGTGCCGCGATTGCCTCGTGCATCTGTCGTTCGCCAATATCGAACGTGCGGTCGAAAATTTCCGGCGCTCCGGCGCCAGATGGCTGATCGCGACCACGTTTCCGCAATGGCAGGTCAACCGGGATTGCGAGGACGGCGACTGGCGCGCGCTGAATTTCGAGCGCGCGCCGTTCGGTTGGGGAGCGCCGGTTGAATTGCTGAACGAGAATTGCACCGAGGCCGGCGGCGGCTGGCGCGACAAGAGTCTCGGCGTGTGGCGGTTAGTTGAGATTGCTTACCCTCCCCTGGAGGGGGAGGGTCGGACGACGAAGTCGTCCGGGGTGGGTGAAGTGTTCATCCGCGGCTTCACCCCACCCCGTCTCGCATTGCGCTTCGCGCATGCTCGCCGACCCTCCCCCTGCAGGGGAGGGTGAAGAAGCATCACACCGGCAGCGCGATCGAATACTTCACCTGGCTCAGCGCAAAACTGGATTCGATCGAGGCGATGCCGTCGAGCCGGGTCAGCTTGTTCTTGAGGAACGCTTCATAGGAGGACAGATCGGCGGCCACCACGCGCAACAGATAGTCGCGGTTGCCGGTCATCAGGTAGCATTCCAGCACCTCTTCCCATTTCGAAATCGCTTTCGCGAAGCGATCGAGGTCTTCCTCCTTCTGCCGGGTCAGCTTGATCGAGATGAAGACGCTGACGTGCAGCCCCAGCGATTTCTGGTCGACCATGGCGATGTAGCGCGTGATCACGCCGCGCTCTTCCAAGAGTTTCACGCGGCGATGGCAGGGCGAGACCGAGAGCCCGACCTTGTCGGCAAGCTGCTGCATGGTGGTGCGGCTGTCGGATTGCAGCTGGCTGAGAATCTTGCGGTCGATGGCATCCAGGGCGTGCATTGGGATAAATCCAGGTAAAGGCGGTATACAGTGGTATTCTATCCCAATAATCGACGATATCTCCCAAGAATTTGAGATTTCTTGCGGCCCGTCGCTCGTTAACATCCAGCCAAAATCAGCCGATCCCGGAGCAGCATGATGCCCGTCGAACCCACGCGCCTTGAACTGTTGTCGGCGCTTGCACGGAAAGTGTTGTGGCTGTCGTCGTGGACCATCCATCACGCCAATCATATCAGGCCGAATAGCGACGGCTTGAAGGTGGGCGGCCACCAGGCCTCGTCGGCGTCGCTGGTGACGATCATGTCCGCGCTGTATTTCTCGGTGCTGAAGCCGGAGGATCGCGTCGCGGTGAAGCCGCACGCCAGCCCGGTGTTTCATGCCATCCAGTATCTGTTCGGGCACCAATCGCGCGAAAAGCTGGAAAATTTCCGCGGCTTCAAAGGCGCGCAGTCCTATCCGTCGCGCACCAAGGACGTTGACGACGTCGATTTCTCCACCGGCTCGGTGGGGCTTGGCGTGGCGCAGACGCTGTTCTCCTCGCTGGTGCAGGACTACGTCACCGCGCATGGCTGGATGAAGGACCGGCCTGAGGGGCGCATGATTGCGCTGGTCGGCGACGCCGAGATGGACGAGGGCAACATTTTCGAGGCGCTGCTGGAAGGCTGGAAGCACGGCCTGCGCAACACCTGGTGGATCGTCGACTACAACCGCCAGAGCCTGGATGCGGTGGTGCGCGAAGGGCTGTGGGAAAAATTCGAATCCATGTTCCGCAATTTCGGCTGGGACGTCAGAATCGTGAAATACGGGCGGCTGATGCAGGCGGCGTTCGCCGAACCCGGCGGCGAGGCGCTCAGGCGCTGGATCGATTCCTGCCCGAACCAGATGTACGCGGCGCTGTGCTTTCAGGGCGGCGCCGCATTCCGCAAGCGCCTGCGCGACGAGATCGGCGACCAGGGCGAGGTGTCCGCGCTGATCGAGCGGCGCAGTGACGATGAGTTGCTCGAGCTGATGTCCAATCTCGGCGGCCACGACATGGCCAGCATGATCGAAGCATTCGAGGCCGTCGATCACGACCGCCCGGTCTGCTTCATCGCCTACACCATCAAGGGCGTCGGCCTGCCGTTCCAGGGCCACAAGGACAACCACGCCGGATTGATGACGCCGACGCAGATGGAAAAGTGGCGGGCGTCGCAGAATATCCGGCCGGGGCGCGAGTGGGAAAAGTTCGAGGGATTGCCGCAGGACGCGTCTTCGCTTGAAGCATTCCTGAAAGATGCGCCGTTCAACCGCGAAGGCCGCCGCCGGCTGACGGCGCCGGTGATCGAGGTGCCGCAGCATCTTGCGTTTTCGCCGTCGCCGCAGATGTCGACCCAGCAGGGTTTTGGCCTCATCCTCAACGAGCTCGCGCGCGGCAACAGCGAACTGGCCTCGCGCATCGTCACCGCATCGCCGGACGTCACGGTCTCGACCAATCTCGGCGCCTGGGTCAACCGCCGCGGCCTGTTCGCGAAGGGCGAGGCCGCCGACCTGTTCCGCAAAGAAAAAATCCCCTCGACCTTCAACTGGGATTTTTCGCCGAAGGGCCAGCACATCGAACTCGGCATCGCCGAGAGCAATCTGTTCCTCCTGATGTCGGCGCTGGGCCTGTCCTCTTCGATCAACGGCGTGCGGCTGCTGCCGATCGCGACCTTGTACGATCCGTTCATCAGCCGCGCGCTCGATCAGCTGAACTACGCCTGCTATCAGGACGCGCGCTTCATGGTGGCGGCGACGCCATCTGGCATCACGCTGGCGCCGGAAGGCGGCGCGCATCAGTCGATCGGCACGCCGCTGATCGGCATCGCGCAGGATGGCCTCGCCGCGTTCGAGCCGGCCTTCGTCGATGAACTCGCCGTCATCACGGGCTGGGGCTTTGCCCACATGCAGCGCGAGCTGAGCGAGGAGGGCGACGAGCAAAGCGGCATGCGCAGCGGCGGCTCGGTCTATTTGCGGCTCTCGACGCGCAGCATCGACCAGCCGCAGCGCATGATGACGCCGGACCTGCAGAAAGGTATCACCGACGGCGCGTATTGGCTGCGCAAGCCGGGTCCGAATGCGGAGGTGGTGATCGCCTATACCGGCGCGGTGGCGCCGGAAGCGATCGAAGCCATCGGCCTACTCGGCGAGAGCCGGCGCGATGTCGGCCTGCTGGCGATCACGTCGGCGGACCGCCTGCATGCCGGCTGGACCGCGGCGCGCCGGATTCGCCGCGACAATCGCGGCTCCAAGCATGCGAGCCATATCGAAAGACTGTTGCGGCCGTTGCCGCGGGACTGCGGCATCGTCACCGTGCTCGACGGGCATCCCGCGACGCTGGGCTGGCTCGGCGGGGTCTGCGGCCACCGCATGGAGGCGCTCGGCGTCGAGCATTTCGGCCAGACCGGCACGATTCGCGACCTCTACCGGCACTACGGCATCGACGCCAACGCCATCATCGATGCGGCGGAGGGGCTCACCGCCGGCGCGCCGGTGCGGCATAGGAAGATGGCGGTGTAAGGTGGGACAGCCGCGGTGCGATGAATTGTTCAACAAACGTGGCAAAGTACTCGGCGTCATACGCGGGCTTGACCCGCGTATCCATCACTTTTCGAAAAAAAGATTCTTGCGAAGAGGATGGATTGCCGGGTCAAGCCCGGCAATGACGGAGAGCTCCGTGTCCCGGGCGCGATGCGGCATTCTTCATGCCGCTTCGCAGAACCGGGACCCCGGTTGGAGTTGAAAAAAGCTGGACCCCGGCTCAGTTCGTAGGGCGCAATAAGCGAAGCGCATTGCGCCATCTTCGGACATCAAGGCAAGGTGGACTTCAGAATGCGGTGCGGCCGTCGCGCCATTATTCTTGTGGCGCAATGCGCTGCGCTTATTGCGCCCTACGGGCTGTTCGATCGAAGTCATCAAAAACGCCTTGATGCTGTTTGGATCATCGATGCTATGCAAAAGCGCGCGTCACCGTTTGCCGCTTCGTTTTTTCATCCGCACCCCAGCGCCGCCGCCATTCTCTGGAATAAACTCGACACCAGCCTTTTCTAGAGCGGCCACCAGAGCGGCGCCCGTTTCGGCACGACCTCCTACCGGCCCATCCTCAGCCTCCAGTCTTCCGATTGTCGGCTCGGAAATACCGGAGGCGGTGGCCAGATCGCCTTGAGACCACGCAAGCAAAGCGCGCGCAGCCTTCATCTGTCTCACTGAAATCGCGTGATCCATCAGCGCCGGGGTGCTGTAGCCCGCCTTTTCGGGGAAGGCTGAGTCTTTCGTGGCTTTTGTTGCTTGCTGAATTGCTCCTCGGGGCCGTCAATCAGCCATTCCAGCGGGCGATCCGTGATCAGACAGAACCTGGTTAGCAGGCGCACCGGGATCACGGTCTTTCGGCCTGCACCGCCGCTGACATACTTCCGGTATCGTTCCGGCGTTATCCCCAGAAGTTTGGCCATATCCTTGTCTTTGCGATCGCCCTGAGCTTCGCGCACACGGGCGCGGAAAGCGTCCCGCCACTGGGATTCTGCAATATCTTCAACATCATCGGCCATGGGCGCACATTGTCCCATAGGACGGATTAAGTCATGAGACAATTGGTCCTTGAATTTTGGGACAGATTGTCCCAAAATTGGCTCATAGCCGATCCTGGTGCCAGGCTGGCCGGCTCCGACCATCGAACCCCTCAACCTTTGGCAAAGCGAGAAAAAATCGATGACCAGTTCAACCAATACCACCCGCCGTGGTTTGCTTTCAACTGCTGCCGCGCTGGCTGCGTCCGCTGCTGTCGCCATCCCGGCCAACGCGGCCGACGCGTCCACGCCCGATCCGATATTCGAGGCGATCGAGGTCCACAGGGCCGCCCGCCTTGCTTTTGAAAACGCCGTCAGCCGGGGTTGTGCGCTTGAGCAGGAATTGCCGGGCGAAAAAACCCGTTCCTGGATCACGGTTTGGGAACAGACGATTGTCGAAACCGACGATCCGCGATGGATCGATAGCGTGCGTGAGGTTCACCATACCTCCGATGCCGCAACCGACGCCGCTTACGCCCTGGCAAACGTCGCTCCAACCACGATGGCGGGAGTGCTGGGGTTGCTGCAATACGCCATCAGCATCCGGCCCGAGGAATGGCCGGAAGGCGTGGAGTCCGATGACGACACCGAGACCCGGC
>NZ_DASYMN010000335.1:0-1916 GCF_036009065.1 Bradyrhizobium sp.
GGCGACGTTCTACGGCGGCAGCGCCAGGGGATATACGGATTATCCGGTATTGAGCGAGACGGTCGAGGCGGCGCAGTAGCGCGTTTCCCGGACGCGATGCAGCGCTCTTGCGCTGCTTCGCAGAGCCGGGATCGTACCAAACTCCGACCCGTCATGGCCGGGCTTGACCCGGCCATCCATCTCCTTCGAAAGAATGTTTTGAGAAGTGATGGATGCGCGGGTCAAGCCCGCGCATGACGATAGAATTGTGTTCGTTACGGCCCCGGCTCTGCAGCGCACCGCTTCGCGAAGAGCTACGCGCTGCGCTGCGTCCGGGGGCACGGCCCTAGTTCGAGGCGCGCTTCGGCGGGGTGGCAGGCCACGACTTGATCAGGGCGTCGTAGTCGATGGTCTCGCCCTTCGGCTTTTCGTTGGCGAGCTTGCGTTGCGGCGCGACGGTGCCGTCCTTCTCGGCCTTGGCGAACCAGTATTCCGGCTTCTCCTTCTTGTTCAGCTTCGGCCCGCAGGCGCCCTGCACGCCGGACTTCTCCAGCCGCTCCATCACCGAATCCTGCGCGGCGGCGAGCGCGTCCATCGCCGCTTGCGGCGTCTTCGCACCGGACGACGCATCGCCGATGTTCTGCCACCACAGTTGCGCGAGCTTCGGATAATCCGGAACGTTGTTGCCGGTCGGCGTCCACTGCACGCGCGCCGGCGAGCGGTAGAACTCGATCAGCCCGCCGAGCTTTGGCGCGCGCTCGGTGAAGGACTTGTCCCAGATGTCGGATTCACGCGTAAACGTCAGTCCGACATGGCTCTTCTTCAACGACACCGTTTTGGAGTTGATGAACTGCAGATAGAGCCAGGCAGCCTTGCGGCGGTCCGGCGGCGTCGACTTCAAGAGCGTCACGGAGCCGGCGTCCTGATAGCCGAGCTTCATGCCCTCTTTCCAGTACGACCCGTGCGGCGACGGCGCCATTCGCCATTTCGGCGTGCCGTCGGCATTCATCACGGCGATGCCGGGCTTCACCATGTCGGCGGTAAACGCCGTGTACCAGAAGATCTGCTGGGCGATCGCGCCCTGCGCCGGCACCGGTCCCGATTCGGAGAAGGTCATGCCTTGCGCCTGCGGCGGGGCATATTTCTTCAGCCAGTCGAGATATTTGACGATCGAATAGACCGCTGCCGGGCCGTTGGTGTCGCCGCCGCGCTCGACGGAGGAGCCGACCGGCCGGCAGCCTTCCATGCGGATGCCCCATTCATCGACCGGCTTGCCGTTCGGGATGCCCTTGTCGCCGTTGCCGGCCATGGACAGCCACGCGTCGGTGAAGCGCCAGCCGAGCGAGGGATCCTTCTTGCCATAGTCCATGTGACCATAGACCTTGACGCCGTTGATCTCCTTGATGTCGTTGGTGAAGAACTCGGCGATATCCTCATAGGCCGACCAGTTCACCGGCACGCCGAGCTCGTAGCCGTATTTGGCCTTGAACTTCGCCTTGTAGTCCGGATTGGAGAACCAGTCGTAACGGAACCAGTACAGGTTGGCGAATTGCTGGTCCGGCAGTTGATACAGTTTTCCGTCCGGGCCTGTCGTGAACGACTTGCCGATAAAATCGTTGACGTCGAGCATCGGGTCGGTGACGTCCTTGCCTTCGCCGGCCATGTAGTCGGACAGGATCACGGTCTGGCCATAGCGGAAATGCGTGCCGATCAGGTCGCTATCGTTGATCCAGCCGTCATAGACGTTCTTGCCCGACTGCATCTGGGTCTGCAGCTTTTCCACGACGTCGCCTTCCTGGATGATGTCGTGCTTGACCTTGATGCCGGTGATCTCCGTGAACGCCTTCGCCAGCGTCGCGGATTCATATTCATGGGTGGTGATGGTTTCGGAGACCACGTTGACCTCCATGCCCTTGAATGGCTGCGCCGCCTTTTCG
>NZ_DASYMN010000336.1:0-1672 GCF_036009065.1 Bradyrhizobium sp.
ATGCGGTCGAGCATCCGATCTACGACATCTGGCTGACCGACTGCAAAAGCCCCACGATCGCAGCCGAACGACCGGCCGAGCCGCCGGCCCCGGCCGCGCGCGCGCAACAGACCGCGCAGCCCAAGCAGCAGCAGCAGCAACGCCGCACCACGTCGCCGCAGCAATTGTCGCCGCAGACGCTCCCGCCGCCGTTCCGGTGATCCTAGCCCTAGATCTGCCAATCCGATTCCGCTCATCCCCGCGAAAGCGGGGACCCAGGACGGGACATCGAGAGCGAGTGGCCCTTGGGTTCCCGCTTGCGCGGGAAGGAGCGGTTGTGGGTGTCGCCCGCGTACTAGGGTCTGTACCTAATTAGCGAGTTCTGATTCCCTCGTTCCGAATGATTCGGGGCGGGGAGGCTTTGATGCGAGCAGGATTGTTCTGGCTGAACGACAGACAGTGGGCGTGCATGGCGCCGCAACTGCCGACCAACCTGACCGGCCCCGAGCGTGAGGATGATCGGCGCATTATCAGCGGCATCGTACACATGCTCCAGTGCGGCGCGCGCTGGCGCGATTGCCCGCCCGAATATGGCCCGTACACGACCATCTACAATCGCTTCAATCGCTGGGCCAAGCGCGGACGTTGGCAGGCTATTTTCGAGGCGCTGGCCAACTGCGGAAAGGACAGCGTGACCCTGTCGATCGACTCCACCTCGATCAAGGCGCATCGCTCGGCCAGCGGCGGAAAAGGGGGGAGCATGAACAGGCGATCGGTCGCTCGCGCGGCGGACGCACCACAAAAATCCACGCGCTGAGCGATGCTGATTGCAGACCCTGCGCATTTCATCTCACTCCGGGCCAGGAGGCCGACATCACCGCCGCGCCGGCGCTGTTAATGCTCGCTCCGCCGATGCGCGCCCTCATCGCCGACAAGGGGTACGACGGCGACGACTTCCGCGCTGACATCGTCCACCGCGGCGCCAAACCAGTCATTCCGAACAAGTCCAACAGGGTAGCCCTCCATCGTTTCAGCAAACGAGCCTACAAAGGCCGCAATGTTATCGAGCGCTGCTTCTGTCGACTGAAAGACTTCAGGCGCATCGCCACCCGTTACGATAAGCTCGCCCGAAACTTCCTCGCCGCCGTCCAACTCGCCGCCCTCGTGGCCTACTGGATCAATTGAGTCCTGACCCTAGAAATGCCATATTTGCTAGTGGTCCTTTGATTCTGACATTTGCTACGAGCCTGCCGACAAGGGATGCAAATGTCAGAATCGGACCACTAGGCGCGGCCATAAAACGTAAATAAGACCAGAAAACGTAACAAGAAACGTAAGCGTACCAGGAAACGTGCCGAACTGGAGGCGAAAGGCCTCGGCACTGGGCGGCAAGCAGCGAATTTGGTGGATTGCCGAGCTTCGACCAAAGGTGCTGCGCCGACAGTCAGTGGCAAAGGTGTTCACATCCAGGTGCACAGGACACTCGCGTGGCGCGCGAGACGCCCGCGATCAGAGGGAGAAACCACCATGCCTGCTGGCACATCGATCGCGCGCTTGCAATTGCGCACACTGCTGGCGGCGGCACTGCTGATGGCGATCAGCGGCGCGGCTGCGGCGCAAGACTCGAAATATCCGGATATGAAAGGACAGTGGCGGCGCACCACGAGCGAACGCGGCGGACTTCTGGCCGGCG
>NZ_DASYMN010000337.1:0-6004 GCF_036009065.1 Bradyrhizobium sp.
CAGCGGCAAGGCATCGAATCGGCGCGGCGAGATCTTGAGGCGCGCATCTTCCATCGACAGCACGACTTTGCCGATGTGCTTGGCCTGCGCCATGTAGCGAAACGCGCTTTCCGCCTGCGATACCGGAAACACCCGGTTGGACAGCGGTTGCAGACGGCCGGCTGCCATGTCCTGCATGACTTCGTGCAGCAATTCTGCCGCGATTGCGCTACGTTCCTTGAAAATAGCGTCGAGGTCGATGGCGAAGTACGAAAGATTCTTGCGGAACGGCCGCAGCCCGAGCTTGCTGTCGCGGTAGATGTCGGTCTTGCCGATTTCCAGGAAACGCCCATGGGGCGCCAGCACCATCAAGCTCTTCGGGATCGCCCGCCCGGCCAGCGAGTTGAGAACGACGTTGACGCCCTTGCCCGCGGTCAATTCCATCACCTGGTCGGCAAAATCGAGTGAGCGCGAATCGAGCACGTGCTGGATACCCTCGGCGCGCAAGGCGTCGCGCTTCTCCGCCGTACCGGCGGTGGCAAACACCTCCGCGCCGGCGAGCCTAGCAACCTGCAATGCGGCTTGACCGACGCCGCCGGCGGCGGCGTGAATCAGCACCCGCTCACCGGCGCGCAAATGCGCCAGCCGATGCAACGCGTAATAGGCGGTAACGAAGGCGATCGGGATCGTCGCGCCTTGCGCGAAGGAGATGCGATCGGGCAGGCGGACGACGAGCTCTTCGCTTACCGTTATCGAGGACCTGAACCCGCCGACGATCGCCGCGACGCGGTCGCCGACCGCGATACGGTGCACGCCCGCGCCGACCGCGATGACGGTTCCGGTGCATTCGTCGCCAAGAACATGCCGCGCATCGCCGTCGGTCGGATAGATGTCGAGCATCTTCATGATGTCGCGGAAGTTCAGTCCCGCAGCAGCGACGCGGATTTCCACCTGTCCGGGACCGGGCGCGACGCGCTCGGAGGCCCGCACCAGCAGATTCTCGAAGGCGCCCGGCTTGGCGTAATCGAGCTGGAATGTCTCGCCGGGGCGCACGGGGCGCTTGAAGCCGAGCGCGAGGCTGTCAAGCGCCGCCGCTTCGAGCCGATGCACGAAGCGCGCGTGGCCGCGCAGCGCGATTTCGCTTTCGCCGCTTGCGCTCAGGCATTCTGCCGCAAGCAACGCGAGCTCCGTGTCCTCGGGCACTGAGGACAGATCGACGATCGCACTTCGGACGTCGGGGTGCTCATTGAAGAATACTCGAGCAAGACCCCACAGCGAGGCTTGAACGGGGTCGACGGCATCGGTGGCCAGCACCCGCTCCGCGCCGGCGGTCAGCAAGATCAGCCGGGTATCCGCGGATTGCGAGCATTCGGCGATGGCCTGCATCAGATCGAGCGCGCCCGCGCAGATCTCGTCCGCGGCATTGAGAACCTCAGCCGTCGTCGCCAATGGATAGTCGAGACCCCGCAGGTACACCACGCCGCGCAGCTCCGGATTTTCCGCGATTGCCCGTTCGATACGCGTGCGCATCCAGCCGGGCGCGACGGGACTGCCGCCGTTGGCGCCTCCGACGCAATCAATGGCAACGGCGCGCTGACCGGCACGGGCCAATTCCTGGGCAAATCGGACGGCAATACCGGCCGCGTCGGATAGAAGCAGCCAAACGCCCGACCGCAGTTCCACAGTGCTCTCGCGCGCGAGGGCACGGGCGGGAGAGCGGGCCACGATGACGCTGTGCACCGTGTCGCCGGCCGCGTTGCCCTCCGACAGCAACTCGGTCTGCTCAAATCCGGCATGCCGCAACAAGGCGTGCCAAGCGGCGCCGGGAAGGCACGCATGATCGCTGCGCACGTTGTCGTCGAACAGCCACCATCCCGGCAACAAGCCAAACACGAGATCGAACCAGAACGGCGGCTTGGTGAGTTCGCACGCGATGAGCAATCCGTCCGGCGCCAACAGGTCCCGTACATGGCCGAGGCTGCGTTCCAGATCGCGGGTCGCATGCAGCACGTCTGACGCAAGGACGATGTGGAAGCTGTTCGGTGCGAGGTGCTCCGGCGGCTGATCCAGATCGAATGTGCGGTAGTCGACGAAGCGGTGGCGAGAAAATTTCTGTGCGGCCTTCTGTGTGAAGGTGCCCGACAGGTCGGTAAAGACGTAGTGCGTCCGGTCTTCCGGCAGCAGCGACAGAATTTCCGCGGTCAAGGAGCCGACGCCCGCCCCGATCTCGAGGATGCGCAGGGTGGATCTTTCCGGCAAGGCATCGACGATGGCGCTCACCGCCTCGCGGCCGATGGCGTTGTAGATGCCGAACGAGCGCGAATCCCGATAGATGCGCTCGGCCACCGCCTGCGAGCCGTCGGGAAAGATAAGTTGCAGCGGGTCGATCTCGGAGCGCAGCACTTCGGGGAGGCGCTCGGCGCAACGCCGCAGCAGCTCGATCTCCGACGCGTAAAGCGGAAATTGCTGCGCAAGCGGATCGAGGATTTCGGCGGCCGTCACATTCGGGTCGGCGCTCGCCAGCACGCGCCAACTGTAACCCTCACGGCGCGCAGTTCCGCTGGCCTCCAGCATCGTCAGCATGCGTGCGACCAGGCGCTCCTTCTCGGGCTTCGCGCCGATCTCCTCGCACAGGAGCTCGACCTTGAGGACATCGCCGGCGCGGAGCACCCGGCCGAGCCGCGCGAAAGCGCCGGCGGCGATGCGCGCGCAAGCAAGATCGAGCGCAGGCTCGACCTGACGATAATAATGCACGCGCTCGGCGGGATCGGCGATCTCGTCCATGCGGGCGCGAACCCGTTCACCGATCGCATCCGGACTGAGCAGGCCCTCCGCCGCCGCGATGCCGGCAGAGCCGTCGGCCTGCCAGCGGAATGCGTAGAGCGAGTTGGCGAGCGTCAGCGTCGTCGCCTGCTGCGCGCCAAGCGCACGGCAGCTAAAGCCTTGCACCTCGGCGAGCACGCCGCCGTCCGCGTTGAACAAACGGATGTCGCCCACCAGGCGCGTCTCGCTGCGCTCGCTGATGCGCGCATGCGCCCACAGGGCTTGTTGGCCGTCCAGAGCCGCGCAAACGACAAGCTTTGCCATGGCGACCGGCAGATAAGCGGGCATCCGTCCATCTGCCGCGAGCGTTCCGACAAAGACCTGGAAGCAGGCATCGAGCAAGGTCGGATGAAGAATATAGCGATCATCGCTGGGCGGCGAGCGCAGGCGCGCAAGCGCTGCGCCTCTGCCACACCAAAGCTGTTCGACGCCCTGAAACGCGGGACCGTAGTCCAGCCCGGCGCTGGCGAAGATCGCATAAGGTTCAAGGACCTCGCGTGCGCATTGCAGCTGCAGTGCGGCGAAATCGACCGGCTCGGCAGCGTGCTTGAACGGTCGGATCTTGCTGCGCGCGTGCAGCTCCCACTGCGATTGGTCGGCGCTCGCATGCACGGCGATCTCGTCAGTGTCGGATTCATATGCGACGAGAACTTGTACGGATTCCGCCTCGGCAAGCAGCAGAGCCCGTTCGAACGCGACGTCCTCCACCACCAGCCTGGTCGTCCCGAGTTCGGCGCGACCGACCGCCAGGGCAATCTCCACATAGCCGGCGCCGGGAAAGACGATCGAACCCTCGACGCGATGGTCGCTGAGGTAGCTCAACACTTTCGGGTTCAGCAGGGCTTCCCATTCCGTTCTTGGACCGTTGCGGCGACGTCCGAGCAGCGGATGATCGATGCATGTCAGCCGCGCGTTCCTGGACTGCGTCGATTCGTGCCAATAGGACTGCTGCTGCCAGGCATATTGGGGCAGATGCGTAAACGGCGCCGCGAGCGGGTAGACGCCGGTCCAGGCAATGGCAAAGCCGCGCGCATAGAGGTCGCCGAGCGAGCGCAGCATGGTTTCCTGCTCGTCGGTTTCACGGCGAAGCGATGCGACCACGGTCCCGGGCGTCCCGGTCGCTGCCAGGCATTCGGAGACCGCGCTCGCCAGCACGGGATGGGGACTGACTTCGAGAAACGTATCGTGGCCGGCCTGCACCATCGCGGCGACCGCGCGGGAAAAAAATACCGGCTCGCGCACGTTATTCCACCAGTAATTCGCGTCGAACAGGGGCGCTTCTACCGCTTCCCCCGTTACGGTGGAGAACAGCGGTATGCTCGGGCTCTGTGGGCGCAGGTTCGACAGCGCCGCGCGCAACTCGTGCTGCAAGGAATCCATGTGGTGGCTGTGGTATGGCACGTCGACGCGCAGCAGACGCACGAATGCGCCGGCTTCATTGAGTGCCGCGACGACTTCCTCCAGCGCATCGCCGTCGCCGCTTAGCGTCAGCGCTTCGGGGCCGTTGATTGCCGCGATCGACAGCCGGCCGTCATAGCGTGCGATCCGCTCGCGCGCCTCCATTTCGGTGATGCCGACGGCCGCCATCTTGCCGCGCCCGGACGCGCGCTGCTGCAAGCGGCTGCGCTGAAAGGCGACTTCGGTCGCGTCCTCGAGCGACAGCACGCCGGCAACATGGCAGGCGGCCATCTCGCCGGCGCTATGGCCGACGATGGCGCCGGGTACGATGCCCCACGAACGCCACAGCGCCGCGAGCGCCACTTGAACCGCGAAGTTGCACGGTTGCGAGACGTCGGTGCGGCTCATGCGCGACTTGGCTTCATCGGCGGTCAGTTCCCGCAACAGCGACCAGTCCGCGCGGCGGCGGAACAGGACGTCGCAGCGCTCGACGGCGTCGCGGAAGACCGGCTCGGCCGCGAGCAACTGGCGGGCCATCCCCCACCACTGCGAGCCCATTCCGGAAAAGACGAAAGCCGGTCCGGGTTTGGACAGGCTGCTCCTGTTGGCTTGAACCGCGGCACCGGATGACGCGAAGTTGCGCAGCTGCGTCGTCAGTGCCTGCGGCGATCGTCCAACCACGGCGGTCCGGTAGGCGTGATGCGATCGCCGCGCCGCGGCCCAATAGCAGATCGCGTGCAGGCGTTCGGGGTCGCCGCCTTCGCGCTCGATCAGATCAGCATAACTGGTCGCCAGCGCGCGCAATGCTTCCGGCGCCCGCGCCGACAGCGGCAGAATCAGCGGCGCGTCACGCAGAGCAGGCTGTGTGCGTTGACTGTCGGCTCTCGGGGCCTCCTGGAGCACCACGTGGGCATTGGTCCCGCCGAAACCGAACGAGTTGATTCCCGCGCGGGCGGGATGGCCGTTGTCGGGCCACGGTTCGGTCTGCGTGTTGATCCGCAGGTTGAGTTGCTCCAGCGGAATCTCCGGATTGGGACTCTCGAAGTTCAGACTTGCGGGAATCGTGCGTCGCTCGATCGCAAGCGCCGTCTTGATCAGCCCGGCGATGCCGGCCGCCGCTTCCAGGTGACCGATGTTGGTTTTCACCGAACCGACAAGACACCGGTCATTGCCGCGCCCGGGGCCGAGCACGCTGCCGAGCGCGTGCGCCTCGATCGGATCGCCGACCGGCGTGCCGGTGCCGTGCGCCTCGACATATTGGACTTGCGCCGGATCGATCTGCGCCGTCTGAAACGCCTCGTGCAGCGCCGCCTCCTGGGCATCGCGGCTCGGCACGCTCATGCCGTTCGTGCGCCCGTCCTGATTGACCGCCGAGCCGCAGATCAGGGCATAGATGTGATCATTGGCTTCCAGCGCGTCGGACAGGCGCTTGAGTACGACGACGCCGGCGCCCTCGCCGCGCGTGTAGCCGTTGGCGCGGGCATCGAAGGTCTTGCAGCGTCCGTCGGGCGACAGCATCGAGGCGCGGCTAAATCCGATCGTCGGCTCCGGCTTGAGGATGGCGTTGACGCCGCCCACCAGCGCGATCCGTGACTCCTGGCTCTGCAGACTGCGGCAGGCCAGGTGCACGGCGACCAGAGACGACGAGCATGCGGTGTCGACTGCAATGCTCGGTCCGCGCAGGTCGAAGATGTAGGAGATGCGGTTGGCGGCGATGCTCAGTGCGAGGCCGGTATTGGTGTGCGGGCCGATCAGAGACCGGTTGTCGTAGGCGTGCTGTATCTCGGCGTAATCGTAAGCCGCG
>NZ_DASYMN010000338.1:0-20602 GCF_036009065.1 Bradyrhizobium sp.
CTTCTTCTTGGACGTCTTCTTCGCAGTCTTCTTCACTGCGCTCTTTGCCTTCGCCTTCTTTGCCTTCTTAGCTTTCTTGGCCATGTTGCCCTCCTAATGTAGTGAGATGGCTTAGTCGCTGCGTGCATTCGGGAATCGATATGCACTGCATCCCGAATACACCAACACATTAGAAAAAACAGCGTCCCGCTTAAGGAAGTGTTGACGCGGCAACGTCAGCGCGTGCAGCGCGCGCCGAGCGACAACATCACGGCGCGCGTCCGGAGCGATGCGAATAGTGCGCGAAAACTCTACATCGGCGAATGTCAAGATTGCAGAAAGCGCCTGTGCCGCAGGCATTTTTTTGATTCGCTTATGACGCGCGCAACACCTCGAGCGCATCGTCGCGACTCATCGAGTGCAGCCGAAAGTGCTTTGCGCGGACTCTGAGTCGCAGATTTTGGCAATGAAAAAATTTTTACGCGCGAAGCCTTCGCGTCTGATCGGCGCTCGCCAAAACCGGATTTTCGCGCGAATCGCGGAAAGCTGATTCGCTGGCGCGTTTGTCGCTCACGCGAGATTTAGATGCCGAGTTTCGACTTCAACAGATCGTTCACCGACTGCGGATTGGCCTTGCCGCCGGAAGCCTTCATCACCTGGCCGACGAACCAGCCGACCAGCTGCGGCTTGGCCTTCGCCTGCGCGACCTTGTCGGGATTGGCGGCGATAATCTCGTCCACCGCCTTCTCGATCGCGCCGACGTCGGTGACCTGCTTCATCCCGCGCGCTTCGACCAGCGCGCGGGGATCGCCGCCCTCGGCCCAGACCATCTCGAACAGGTCCTTGGCGATCTTGCCGGAGATCGTGCCCTCGCCGATCAGGCCGACGATGGCAGCAAGCTGCGCGGCCGACAGCGGCGAGGCGGCGATGCCCTCGCCTTCCTTGTTGAGCCGGCCAAACAGTTCATTGATGACCCAGTTGGCGGCAAGCTTGCCGTCGCGGCTCCGGTTCGCCAGATTTGCCAGCACCGCCTCGTAGAAATCGGCGCTTTCCTGCTCGCTGACCAGCACGCCGGCGTCGTAGGGCGTCAGGCCGAAGTCGCCGATGAAGCGCGCCTTCTTTTGATCCGGCAATTCCGGCAGATCGGCTTTGAGTTCATCGACATAGCCCTGCGTGAACTCGAGCGGCAGCAGATCCGGATCGGGGAAATAGCGATAGTCGTGCGCCTCTTCCTTGCTGCGCATCGAGCGGGTCTCGCCCTTGCCCGGGTCGAACAGTCGGGTTTCCTGCTCGATCGAGCCGCCGTCTTCCAGGATGCCGATCTGGCGCCGCGCCTCGTAGTCGATGGCCTGGCCGATGAAGCGGATCGAATTGACGTTCTTGATCTCGCAGCGGGTGCCAAGGGGATCGCCGGGTTTTCGCACCGACACATTGACGTCGGCGCGCAGCGAGCCCTTTTCCATGTCGCCGTCGCAGGTGCCGAGATAGCGCAGGATCGCGCGCAGTTTCGTCACATAGGCCCGCGCCTGCTCGGACGAGCGCATGTCGGGTTTTGAGACAATCTCCATCAGCGCCACACCGGAGCGGTTGAGGTCGACCAGCGACATCGCCGGATTCTGGTCATGCAGCAACTTGGCGGCGTCCTGCTCCAGATGCAGCCGTTCGATGCCGACGCTGATACTCTCGCCGCTCTCCAAATCGACGACGACCTCACCCTCGCCGACGATCGGCGACTTGTACTGGCTGATCTGGTAGCCCTGCGGCAGGTCGGGATAGAAATAGTTCTTGCGGTCGAACACCGAGCGCAGGTTGATCTGCGCCTTCAGGCCGAGCCCGGTGCGCACCGCTTGCCGGATGCAGACTTCGTTGATGACGGGCAGCATGCCCGGCATCGCCGCATCGACCAGCGAGACATGGCTGTTGGGCTCGCCGCCGAATTCGGTCGAGGCGCCGGAAAATAGTTTTGAGTTCGAGGTGACCTGGGCATGGACCTCGACGCCGATCACCATTTCCCAGTCGCCGGTGGCGCCCTTGATCAGCTTCGATGGTTTGACCGGAGCATTCATGTTTGTTCGCCTTCAAGCAGCGCCGACACAACTCTGTCCCACTCGGCCTCGACCGGCCCGCTCGCAACCGGCTTGCCGGCCCGCCGGTACCAATAGCCGGCATTGCCGAGATCGCCTTCGATACGATGCAGATAGGCATGAACCCACGCCGCGTCCACGCCCTCCTCGTCCTGGACGATTTCGTGCGCCTTGGTCCAGTCGCCTTTGGCGGCCCACCACAACGCCGCGAGCGGCGGCGAAATGCCTGGCGCGGGGGCCATACCAGAAAGACTCGATTTGAAGTCGGCGGTGGTCATGAGGGCTCGCTTAGCAGGCAAGCGCCTGAATATGCCCTTCGCGCGCATATTCCAACAGCGGTCGGTCGCGGGTGACGAGCCGATAGCCGTACTCGCGCGCGGTTGCGATGAAAATCCGGTCGGCGGGATCATTCGGCGGCTTTCCGGGCAAAAACGATGAGGACATCAATATAGCAGGAGGCATTTCCGCTAGCTGGAGCCCGGGTGCGTGCAACAGACGCTCAAACCAGCGCTGCGGCGCCACCAACAAGTTCAGTCGGCCCCGCGCAACGAGCAGGCCGATTTCCCACGCGGTGATGGGGGAAACGTAAATTGGTTCGCCGGCTTCGCGAGCGCGCTGCAAGGCGGTGAAAGCCTCCCGCGAGATGGGCTCTTCCTCGGTGATCCAAATAGCGGCACAGGTATCGAGGAGGAGTGGGATATCCATACTTACTCGCGATCACCCCAGGCCCGCTCGCCCCACTCGGGATCGGCGGGCTCGGTCAGGTCGACGCCTTCGGGAATAGTGACTGTTCCCTTCATCCAACCGATGAGTGGATGCCGGCCTGTCTTCGCTGCAGGATCAGGCTTTGGAGCATCGGCCTGCTTCTCGCGCCGGAACACGAGCTTGCGTGCCGTCATATCCACCTGCTCGCTGCGAAAACCGGCGTCGAGCCAAGCCCGCGTCATCACATTATTCGTTGGCGAGTTGCTCCACCACGCGCGGTGACGCTGCGCTACCGGCGGCAATTTGAAGCCGACCACGCGCTCGATTTGCGCAAAGCTCATGCGAACTTCGCCGCCGCGCTGTTTCTGCAAGAATTCGGTCAGGGGCTCATATTTTCCCATGACACCCTCCTAGTTACTAATAGTTACACAGTAACTATTCTTAGAGCCGAATCAAGCCGGATATCGCCGATTGGCCGGCTAGTTCGGCGCCGGCGTCGGCGAGGCGTCGAAGGTCAGCGTGAACCAGGTGCCCTGGCCGCGGATGCTTTCAGCGCGGAATACGACATTCTTGGCGTTTTCCCGTAAGGTCTGCAGGATCAGCGCGCCGAGTTTTCGCGGCGACGGCCATTGCTGGTTTTCGCCGAGCCCGACGCCGTCATCGGACACCACCACCGTGACGCGGCCATTCTCGCATTTGCAGATCAGTTTTATCAGTCCGTTGCTGCGCCCGATAAAGGCGTATTTCAGCGCGTTGGTCAGCATTTCGTTGACCAGAAGCCCGGCAGGCATCACGACGTTGATCGACAGCGGGCAATAGCCCACCTGCAGATCGATTTCGACGCCCGGCATCGCGCTGGCCTGCATCACCGCGGTGGCGATATCGGACAGGTACTGCCCGAGATCGATGTCGGCCGCGGCGTTTTCCGCTGACAGGGTGCGGTACAGCACTGCCAAGGCGTCGATCCGGCTTGCCAGCCGCGCCAGCGCCACCGACTCGCCCTCGACCGCCGAGCGGGCTTCGAGCCGCACCAGCGCCGTGATCAGCTGCAGATTGTTCTTCACCCGGTGCTGCAGCTCGCGCATCAGCATGTCGCGGTCGCGTATCTGGTTTTCGAACTGCTCGATCTGCGCCCGCTCGCGGCCGCCGACATCGACCAGCGCCGCGATCCGGAAATTCTCGATGCCATCATCGCTTTCGATCACCGAGGCGTAAGCCTGCACGATGACAAGACGGTCGACCGGCCCCGCGGGGCGGAACACGCCGATAAAATCCTCGCCGTCCTTGATCGCTTCGCCCAGCGTCTGGGCGGGATCATCCTCGTTCAGAAAACCGTCGAGGCTTAGCCAGCTCCGGCCTTCCACGTCGGACGGCG
This sequence comes from Bradyrhizobium sp., assembly GCF_036009065.1. GTDB lineage: Bacteria > Pseudomonadota > Alphaproteobacteria > Rhizobiales > Xanthobacteraceae > Bradyrhizobium. The sequence goes on from NZ_DASYMN010000338.1 coordinate 4,144, forward strand.
CCAGCGACAGCAATCCCTCGAACGCCTTGTTGGCGTAAACCACCTGCTGCTCCGCGCCGGAACCGCGCGATACCGCAACCGCTACCGGCGCGTGATCGAGCAGGTCCTTGTATTTGTCATTCTCGATCGCCAAGGCGAGCTTGGACGAACCCAGAAGCCGATCGACCTGCTGGGAGGACGGAACACCGTCATCACCGCTCATACTCATGGCATCCCCATGATTCGAGCATGGCGAAGCGCCGCAGAAAACGCAACGCAAAAACCGACGCTATCAAAATGGAACTTCACACCCACCATTTCGGCGGCATGAAGCGTCCCGCGGCCTGCTCGATCACGTCGCCGAGCGAGAACAGCGTCTCCTCATCGAACGGCCGCCCGATCAGCTGCAGCCCGAGCGGCAATCCCTGCGCATCCTTGCCGGCGGGAACCGCGATTCCGGGCAGCCCCGCCATGTTCGCGGTCACCGTGAAGATATCGTTGAGATACATCTCGACCGGATCGGCGCCGCCCTTTTCGCCGATGCCGAATGCAGCCGACGGCGTCGCGGGCGTCAGGATCGCGTTCACGCCCCGGGCAAAACAATCCTCGAAATCCTTCTTGATCAGGGTGCGCACTTTCTGCGCGCGCAAATAATAGGCATCGTAATAGCCGGCCGACAGCACATAGGTGCCGATCATGACGCGGCGGCGGACTTCCGCGCCAAAGCCCTTCGCGCGGGTCTTCTCATACATGTCGACGATGTTGCGCCCCTCGACGCGCAGGCAGTAGCGCACGCCGTCGTAACGCGCGAGATTCGACGACGCTTCGGCCGGCGCGACGATGTAATAGGCCGGCAGTGCGTATTTGGTGTGCGGCAGCGACACCTCGACCAGTTCCGCACCGGCCGATTTCAGCCAGCCCGCGCCCTCGGTCCAGAGTTTCTCGATTTCATCGGGCATGCCGTCGAGGCGGTATTCTCTGGGTATCCCGATCTTCATGCCCCTGACGGATTTGCCGATCGCGGCCTCGAAGTCCGGCACCGCACGATCGACCGAAGTGGTGTCCTTCGGGTCGTGACCGGCCATCGAGCGCATCAGGATCGAGGCGTCGCGGACGGTGCGCGCGATCGGCCCAGCCTGATCGAGCGAGGAGGCGAACGCGACGATGCCCCAGCGCGAGCAGCGCCCGTAAGTCGGCTTCATGCCGACGGTGCCGGTGAACGCGGCGGGTTGCCGGATCGAGCCGCCGGTGTCGGTCGCGGTCGCGCCCATGCATAGTTGCGCCGCCACCGCCGAGGCCGAACCGCCGGACGAGCCGCCGGGCACCAAGCGGGTATCGTCGAATTCCGGAAATTCAATTCGTCCGGCCTTCGCATCGCCTGCGTCGGGCGGCCGGGCGCTGACGGCGCGCATGCGCCGTCGCCATGGATTGACCACCGGGCCGAAACACGAAGTCTCGTTCGACGAGCCCATCGCGAACTCGTCATTGTTGAGCTTGCCGAGCAGCACCGCGCCGTCACGCCACAGTTGCGAGGTCACGGTGGATTCATAAGACGGCATGAAATTGCCGAGGATATTTGAGCAAGCGGTGGTGCGCACGTCTTTGGTGGCGAACAGGTCCTTGATCCCGAGCGGGACGCCGCCGAGCGGCCTGCCCTCGCCTTTCGCTAGTCTGGCATCGGCCTCGCGCGCCATGCTGCGCGCCCGATCCGGCGTCTCAAGCACGAACGCATTGAGCGCGCGCGCGGTTTCGATCGCGGCGATATGCGCGTCGGTCAATTCAAGCGACGTAAAGGATTTTTTCGCAAGGCCCTCACGGGCCTCACTGAGCGTCAGCGCGGTCAGGTCGGTCATTTATTGACCGGGCTGCAGAAGAACGGCGACAGCGTCTTGTCATTGGCCGGATCGTCCGGGCGCGTCTTGTCGGCCGCCTCCAGCTGATCGAGCACGGCGTCCATCGCCTTGTCGGGATCGGCGGGCTTGCCCTGACGCTCCATGGCGTCCAGATAGTTCATGTAGGCCTGATAGGCCTTCTCATCGTCGCAAAGCAGACACATAAGATCCTCGAAAACCGGACAAATTATTCGACGACTTTCGGCACCAGAAAGAAATGGCCTTCGATGGCCGGCGCGTTCGCGACCACCTGGTCCGCAATGCCGCCGTCATTGACGATGTCGGCGCGCTTCTTCATTTCCATCGGCGTCACCGAGGTCATCGGCTCGACGCCCGCGACGTCGACTTCCGACAACTGCTCGACAAACGCCAGCATCGCGTTCAGTTCGCCCTGCAGAGGGAGAATTTCGGCCTCATCGACTGCGATCCGCGCCAGATGCGCGATGCGGCGAACGGTGGCGGCATCGACGGACATAGTGAGGGCCTCCGGCGGCAAAATCAGCCCGCCGTATAGCAGACGGACCTTTCGCACCGCAACCGCGCGGTTGTGAAGTTCGTCATGCCCGGCCTTGTGCCCGGCATCCGCGTCTTAACAGCGCGCCGCAAGCAAGACGTGGATGGCGGGTTCAAGCCCGGCCATGACGAAAAGGCGTGATTACCCCGCCAGCGCGCTCAGCCGCTTCAACGCATCACCCGCCAGCGCCCGGGTCAGTTCCGCCGCCGGGATGTTCCGGACCAGTCCTACCGCCTGCCCGGCCCACAGATTGGTGAAATCGACCCTGCCGAGCTTTTCCGCCGCCGCCTTCAAGGGCCCAAGCGCGGTTGCGGCATGCGGGAATGCCGGCGCGTCCGGCGAGATCGGGCCGGCCTCGCGCATCACCCGGTTCGCAACCCCGCGGGCCGGACGCCCGGTCATCACATTGGTGATGACCGTGGAATCGTCATGCGCCCCGGCCAGCGCCGCACGGTGCGGCGCGATGATCCTGGATTCGGGACAGTGCAGATAGGCGGTGCCGATCTGCACCCCGGCGGCGCCCAGCGCGAACGCCGCGGCGATGCCGCGCCCGTCGGCGATGCCGCCCGCCGCGATCACCGGCACGCGCACCGCATCCACCACCTGCGGCACCAGCGCGAAGGTGCCGGGCTGCTCGGCAATGTTTTCAGTCAGGAACATGCCGCGATGGCCGCCGGCCTCCGCGCCCTGCGCGATAATGGCGTCGGCGCCATGCTCTTCCAGCCAGATCGCCTCGCGCACGATGGTCGCCGAGGCGATCACGATGCTCCCCGCAGCCTTGATCCGCTTCAACAGTGCCGGCTCCGGCAAGCCGAAGTGGAAGCTGACGACCTCGGGCTTCAGCTCCTCGATCAGTTCGCACATCGCCGCATCGAACGGCGCGCGGTTGGCGGCGTTGATGGGAGCCGCCGGATCAAGCCCGAATTCGCTGTAATACGACGCCAGCCGCCGCTTCCATCCGGCCTCGCGCAAGGAATCGACATCGACCGGCGTGTGGCAGAAGAAATTCAGGTTGACCGGCGCCGACACGCGCTGGCGGATGATGTTGACCTGCTCGCGCGCCTTCTCGACCGACAGCATCGCGCTGGGCAGCGACCCCAGCGCGCCGCCCTGCGCCGCCGCGATCACCAGGTCGGCGTCCATCACGCCGGCCATCGGCGCCTGCACGATGGGAAATTCGGTCTTGAACAGGTCGATAAGTCTGCGGTCGGGCCACATGATCAGCTCGTTCGGCCATGGGGGATTAGCTCGGGCGTCGTGGACCCGGGGTGGTCTCGGATAGCATGGAGGCAGGCGCGGTCAAACCGAGCGTGAGGCTGCTCGCCGCCAGCGCCAACGCAGCAAGCAGGCTGGGCAGCAGCAGCCGGCCGTCAAATAGACTGACCGTCAACGGTCCGACAATCTGCCCGAAGGCAAACGCGGCCGTGCAGAGGGCCACCACCCGCGCTCCGCCGAGGCGCCGCGCTTCCTGTATTCCCGCCATCGTGATCACCATGAAGGTGCCGCCGACACACAAGGCGGCAAACGACAGCGTGGTGAGATTGATCGCGAAAACCGGCGCCACGACGCCCAATGCCAGCAGCCATTGTCCATAAGCCCACAGACGCCGCGACGAAAGCGCCGGCAACAGCCGCACGGCCAGCACCGTCGAGACGGCGGCGGCGGCGCCGAATATCGGCCAAACCCAGCCGAACACCGCGGGATCCTTGATTGCCTCCCGCGCCAGCGCCGGCAGAAACGTAGCGGGAATAATATAGCCGTAACCGAACGCACCATAGCAGAGCGCGGCCGTCCACGCCTGCCTGGTCAGCGGCGCATGGCCCACTACCGCGGTTGCGTGCACGCCGCCACCTGTGAGCTGCCGCCACAACGCGAGCGCGAATAACGCTGCAATCACGCCCAGACTGATCCACGTCGCCTGCGAGCCCGAAGCTGTTACACCCGCGACGAGAGCCACCAGACCGGCAAAGCAGATGCCGACGCCGACCCCCGCGAACACCTGTCCCGACCGCGTCGCCTGATGCAGTTGCGCGAGGATAGGCATGACCCATGCGGACACGCCAACCAGCACGAACGCGCTACCCGCCCCGGCAAGAAAACGCAGAGCGAGCCACAGCCGGAGTTCTGCCGTCAGTCCCATGCCCAAGGTGAAAAAGGCGATCGAAACCAGCCCCCAACGGATGGCGCGCGGTGGCGCCGGCGGCGAGGAAATGCACATCAAGGCCCCGACGAGGTAACCCACATAGTTCGCGGTCGCGAGCCAGCTGCCCTGCACCAGGCTCACGCCGGAGTCCTGCACCATCAGCGGCAACAACGGCGTGAAGGCAAAACGGCCGATCCCCATAGCCACCGCCAGACCGATAAGGCCGGTCGATATGGCGGCACCGGCGGTCGGTGTTTCGGCGAGCGTTGCGGGCGCAAGAGCGATGGACATGGCGGACCGGCCGGTTGCAGCGCTGGCATGCGGGGCGACCCCGACGTTTTCGACACACCGCAGCTTGAATTCCGTCGTAACAAGCTTAGGCTGGATCTTGTTTCTCAAATACTGAATAATAGAGAACCAGTTATTCTCTGTTTGAAAATACCATCGACTTGCCGGCGGAGAACTGACGATGAACTTCACCGATTTGCGGGTGTTCAAAGCCGTCGTGGAGGAAGGCGGCATCGTCAAGGCCGCGCACAAGCTGCACCGCGTACCTTCGAACATCAGCACGCGCATCAAGCAGCTTGAGACCGCTGTAGGCATCCCGCTGTTCCACCGCGACCGCCAGCGGCTCCATCTGGCTCCGAGCGGCGAAGTTCTGCTTGGCTACGCCGAGCGGCTGATCGGCCTCTCCGAAGAGGCGCGCCACGTCGTCTCCGGCGCGGCGCCGCATGGTTTGCTGAAACTGGGCGCATTGGAGAGCACGACCGCGAGCCGGCTGCCCGGCATACTCGCTGACTTTCACCGCCGCTATCCTGACGTGCGCCTCGAGCTCACCACCGGCACCAACGACGCGCTGGTGAGTGCAGTGGCCGAGCGGCGGCTCGACGCCGCCTTTATCGCCGAGCCTCCATCGGCGCGCGGACTCGCTTACCTGCCGGTGTTTCGCGAGAGCCTCGTGGTGATCTCAAGCCAGGACCACGCGCCGATCGCCAGGGCGCGTGATGCCGAAGGCCAAAGCCTGATCGCCTTCCCTCACGGCTGCGCCTACCGCCGCGTGCTGCAACGCTGGCTGAAGCGCGAAAGCCTGGCCACCTCGCGCGTGCTGGAGCTGAGCTCGTATCACGCGATCGTCGCCTGCGTCGCCGCCGGTGCGGGGATCGCCCTGATGCCGGAGGCGGTGCTCGATGCCATGCCGCAGGCGTTGGTGCGCCGCAACCGCATTCCCCGCGCCCAAAGCGAGATGGTCACGCCGCTGATCTGGCGCCGAGGTGAAATCTCGCCACCGGTGCTGGCGTTGCGCACCCTGCTGGCTCTGGTGGTCAAAGGCTCCGGGCGCAAAGGCGAGAGAATGAAAGCGGGCAAATAGGGATACGCCAAAATCCCTATGCGCTCTTTCGCTGCCTGACAATCCAGCGTCGCAGTGCGACGCCGGTCCAGATCGCTTCGACCAGACCGAACGGCCAGGCGCCCTGCAGAAATCCATAGGCCGAGCCGAGCGCGCAGGCCGTGGCGAATGCAAGGATGAACCAGTGGCTGCGATCCTCCAGCGCGTAACAGACGAGCATTGCGCTAACAGCGAATAATCCGAAAAAAGTCAGCCCGTCCATCGTCGCCAGCCTTTCACGCTTTGCACCCGTTATAAGCCACGTGCTATGCGACGCCATGCCCGCACTCATCCTGCCCCTGATCGACGCAACGGCGCACTGGCCCGACCGCGGCGCGCTGGTTGGGCTGGATCTCGGCACCAAGACCATCGGCGTCGCGGTGTCCGATCCCGATCGTCGGCTGGCAACGGGGGTGGAGACCATTGCGCGCAAGAGCTTCACCGTCGACGCGGCGCGGTTGCTGGCGATCGCGCGTGAGCGCAACACCGCCGGCTTCGTGCTCGGCTTGCCCATCAACATGGACGGCAGCGAAGGCCCGCGCGCGCAATCCACCCGCGCTTTCGCGCGCAACTTTTCCAAGCTCACCGATCTTCCCATCGCGCTGTGGGACGAGCGGCTGTCCACCGTCGCGGTCGAGCGCGAGCTGATCGGCATGGACATGCGCCGCGCCCGGCGCGCGGAGGTGATCGACGAGCATGCCGCGATCTTCATTTTGCAGGGCGCGCTGGACCGGCTGACGGTAATGCGCCGGTCGACGGGCGACTAGCTAGCCGTCATTGCGAGCGAAGCGAAGCAATCCAGAAGGCCACAAGAGAACTGGATTGCTTCGTCGCTGCGCTCCTCGCAATGACGACGAACCTCACTGCGCCGCGAGCCAGACGCTCTGTAGCGTCGCGGCGAGATTGTTGGTGCCGTGCATGATGGTCGTTAGCCAGGTCGAATTGCTGCGGTAGCGTATGTAACCGAGCAGCAATCCGATCGACATCACTTCGCTGAACAGGAACCAGTCGTAATATTGCGCGTGCATCGCCGTCCACACCAGCGACGACAGCACGATGGCGCCTACGGGGCCGAGAGCCGATTCCGACCATCCGCGGTAGAGAAATCCGCGAACCATCAGTTCTTCGGTCACCGGTGCGGCGACCGCGAACGCGACTACCAGCAGCCATAATGCGCCATCGGCATGCGCCGATTTCAGCACATCGACCATGAAGCCCGGCGAGATCTCGCGGCCGAGCATGCGCGACAGCAGGTCCCAGCCCGCGATCAGCACGATCAGGGCGACGATGCCGATCAGAAGATTGCGCCATGAGGTGCGGCGCAGCGCCAGGTAATCGGCAAATGGCATACGCGCCATCCGCGTCGCCAGCCACAACACCGCGAGCACCGCGGGCAGTCCCATCATGACCGACAGCGAAATCACCGTCCCGGCGCTGGCCACCGCTTTGATCGAAGCGATGTCGAACGGCGGGCCCTTGGCGAGAAAGAAAACCACGACCAGCAAAAATTGCCCCGCGAACATCGCCGCGAACAGAAGCAATCCCCACAGGCAGGTGCCCCAGAATTTCCAGATTCGCGGCGGATGTGATGTGAGAGGTAGCGTGTCGGCGGCAAGCGTGGGCGCTTCAGAAGAACTCATCGATCAACCTTTTAGCGTCATGGCCGGGCTTGTCCCGGCCATCCACGTCTTGCTTTGTCGCGAACGCTGCAGACGTGGATGCCCGGGACCAGCCCTGGCATGACGACGTCCTTACCGGGGCAATGCCCGCTCCAGCAGGCCGCGTATGTCCTCGCCGGCGAGATCGACGGCGCCGTACATGCTAGCGTGATTCTCGGCCAACGCGTCGCCGCGAACAATTCGGCGCTGCGCGGCGACACGCCGTTGAGGGCCGCCGCGGCAGCCAGCATCGCCAGTTTCTCCACCGCCGATCGAGCGACGCGCTCGCTGTCGGCCCTGCGGAACGTGCTGCCGATGAAGGCCGCGGTCTCCGCCGCGCCCGGCAGGCCCGCGGTTTGCTCGATCAGGCTTTGCAGCACGCTCCTTGCCGCATCGGCCTCGCGCGACAATGCTCTGAGCACGTCGAGGCACATCACATTGCCGGAACCTTCCCAGATCGCGTTGACCGGGGATTCGCGATAATGCCGCGCCAAAATGCCTTCCTCGACATAGCCGTTGCCGCCGAGGCATTCCATCGCCTCGTACAAAATCCCGGCGCGCTCTTGGACACCCAGTATTTTACCGCCGGCGTCAGCGGCCGCATATAGGCCGCCGCCTTTGCGTCGCCGGGCGCGGAATCGAATGCGCGGCACAAGCGCATCTTCCTGCCGGAAAACGATTTCCGGCTCTAGTCTATGCCGGAGAACACCGTCATGCCCGCGCAAAAGCGCGAAGCGCGTCTTCGCGCAGACGTCGCAGGCATCCACGTCTTCTTTCAACTAAATTAGCGCGAAACAAGACGTGGATGGCCGGAACAGGTCCGGCCATGACGAACGACAGGATTGTGCGCCTTCCGAGGCATTGGTTCGCGTCCGACAGGACAGACCGGGGGATAACTCGAACACCCCCTCTTCGCCCTTGCCCCGCCCGGCGTCCCCCCCTATAGCTCTCGTTTTAATGACCCCTGCATCGAAATCGACCTTCGTCCTCGGTCACCGGCACCTGCTGGGCATCGAGGGGCTTTCCGCCGACGACATCACCGGCCTGCTCGATCTTTCCGAGGAATATGTCGAGCTCAACCGCCAGGTCGACAAGAAGCGCACTAGCTTGCGCGGCCGCACCCAGGTCAACCTGTTCTTCGAAGCTTCCACCCGCACCCAGTCGTCGTTCGAGATCGCCGGCAAACGGCTGGGCGCCGACGTCATGAACATGTCGGTGACCTCGTCCTCGATGCGTAAGGGCGAGACGCTGATAGACACAGCCGTCACCTTGAATGCCATGCACCCGGATATTCTGGTGATGCGGCACCATGCGTCGGGTGCCGTGGAATTGCTGGCGCGCAAGGTCGATGGCTCGGTGATCAACGCCGGCGACGGCGCCCATGAACATCCGACCCAGGCGCTGCTCGATGCGCTGACCATCCGTCGCAACAAGGGCCGGCTCGAGGGCCTCGTCATCGCGATCTGCGGTGACGTGATGCATTCGCGGGTGGCGCGCTCCAACATCCTGCTGCTCAACACCATGGGCGCGCGCGTGCGCGTGGTCGCGCCATCGACGCTGCTGCCGCGCGGCATCGAGCGGATGGGGGTCGAGGTCGCCCGCGACATGCGCGAGGGTCTTAATGGCGCCGATATCGTGATGATGCTGCGGCTGCAGCGCGAGCGCATGAACGGCTCCTTCGTGCCGTCGAGCCAGGAGTATTTCCATTATTTCGGCCTCGACCAGAAAAAGCTCGCTTATGCCAAGCCGGACGCGCTGGTGATGCATCCGGGGCCGATGAACCGCGGCGTCGAGATCGACTCGATCGTCGCCGACGGCGCCCAATCGCTGATCCGGGAGCAGGTGGAAATGGGAGTGGCGGTGCGGATGGCGGTGCTGGAAGCGCTGGCCCGCAACCTGCCCAACGCGTGACATCATGCTGACCGACCGCCGCCCGATCCTGCTCGCCAATGCCCGGCTGATCGACCCCTCGCGCGACCTCGACACCGTCGGCGACGTGCTGATCGCCGACGGCATGATCCGCGACAGCAGGCGCGGCATCGGCGCTGCCGGCGTGCCGGAAGGCACCGACATCGTCAATTGCGCCGGCAAGGTCGTCGCGCCCGGGCTGGTCGACATGCGCGCCTTCGTCGGCGAACCCGGCGCCGGCCATCGCGAAACGATTGCCTCGGCGAGCCAGGCCGCGGCGGCCGGCGGCATCACCACCATCATCTGCCAGCCCGACACCAGGCCGGTGATCGACAACTCCGCGACGGTGGACTTCATCCTGCGCCGCGCGCGCGACACCGCCATCGTCAATATCCATCCGATGGCGGCGCTGACCAAGGGCATGGCCGGCGCCGAGATGACCGAAATCGGCCTGCTGAAGGCCGCCGGCGCCGTGGCCTTCACCGATGGCGACCGCAGCGTCACCAACGCGCAGGTGATGCGGCGGGCGCTGACCTACGCCCGCGATTTCGACGCGCTGATCGTGCACCACACCGAAGATCCTAACCTGGTCGGCGAAGGCGTCATGAACGAGGGCGAATTCGCCGCAAGGCTCGGTCTGGTCGGCATCCCCGACGCCGCCGAAGCGGTGATGCTGGAACGCGACATCCGCTTGGTGGCGCTGACCGGCGGGCGGTATCACGCGGCATCGCTGACCAGCATTGAATCGCTGGAAATTCTCAAGCGCGCGCGCGAGGCGGGCCTTTCGGTGAGCGCCTCGGTGTCGATCAATCACCTGACGCTGAATGAAAACGACATCGGCCCCTACCGGACCTTCCTGAAACTGTCGCCGCCACTTCGCACCGAGGACGATCGTCTCGCGCTGGTCGCCGCTGTGGCCTCCGGACTGATCGACGTCATCATGTCCGATCACAATCCGCAGGATGTCGAAACCAAGCGGCTGCCGTTCGCGGAAGCCGCCGCCGGCGCGATCGGGCTGCAAACCATGCTGCCGGCGGGCCTGCGGCTGATCCACAGCGGCGAGATGGATTTTATAACGCTGATCCGTGCGATGTCGACAAAGCCCGCCGAGCTGCTCGGCCTGCCCGGCGGATCGCTGCGCGCGGGGTCGCCCGCCGACGTGATCGTGATCGATCCCGACACGCCGTGGGTGCTCGATCCCAGCGACCTCAAATCGCAATGCAAGAACACGCCATTCGACGAGGCAAAGTTCTCCGGCCGCGTCGCGCGTACCATCGTCGGCGGCCGCACGGTCTATGAACATGTGTGAGGTCCTATGATCGGCACGTACATTCTAGCTCTGGCGATCGGCTATCTGCTGGGATCGATTCCGTTCGGGTTGGTCCTCACCAAACTCGCCGGCACGCAGGACCTGCGCTCGATCGGCTCCGGCAATATCGGCGCAACCAATGTGCTGCGCACCGGCCGCAAGGGCCTCGCCGCGGCGACCCTGCTCTGCGACATGCTGAAGGGAACGGTGGCTGTTCTAATCGCGGGCTATGTTGGCGGCCCCGACGCCGCGATGCTGGCGGGCCTCGCCGCGTTCCTCGGCCATCTGTTTCCAGTGTGGCTGAACTTCAAGGGCGGCAAGGGCGTCGCGGTCTATATCGGCGTGCTCTTCGGATTGTTCTGGCCCGCCGCGGTGGTGTTTTGCGTATTGTGGCTCGCCACCGCCGCCACCACGCGCACCTCATCCCTGTCCTCGCTGGTCGCAAGCTTCATGACGCCGATCTTCTTGTGGTGGTTCGGCCACCCGGCGCTGGCCGCGCTGTTCGCAGTGCTGACCCTGCTGCTGTTCTACGTACACCGCGAGAACATCAAGCGATTGCAGGCCGGGACCGAGGGGCGGATCGGAGAGAAGTAACGCCGTAGGGTGGGCAAAGACGCCGGGCGCGCACGCGTCCGGCGACGTGCCCACCATTCCACGTTTGTTGTTACAATGGTGGGCACGGCGCAAGAGCGCCTTTGCCCACCCTACGAAGTCGTCAGCGCTTCCTCGACGAAACGCGCGGCCGCCAGCGCGCCGGCATCATCGCCGTATCGCGCGATCACCTGCACGCCGACGGGCAATCCGCCGTCGGCGATGATGGCGGGCACGTTGACGCAGGGAACGCCCATCAGGGTCCAGAGCCGGTTGAAACGGGGATCGCCGGTCGATGAAAGTCCCTTTGGCGCTGCGCCCGGTGCCGAGAGCGTCAACAGCACGTCAACGTCTTCGAAGATTGCGGCCAACGCATCCCGGGCCCGCTTCGCAACCTCGCGCGCCGCGTCATAGGTGGCGGGCAGGAGCCCGGCGGTTTCGTCGAGCTTTGCGCGCAGCAGCGGCGGCATTGCATCGTGATGCACGCCGTATTCCCACGCGAGCGCCTGATGCGCCTCAAAATCCTGCACGGTCGGCTGGATCCGCCATGCCTCGGCGACGATCTCCGGCAATGCGAGGTCGCGGACGGAAGCGCCGGCCCGTTCCGCCGCCGACGCCGCGGTCCGCAGCGCCTCCCCTCCCGCTGCTTCCGGCGCGCCCGCGAAATCCTGCAGCACGATGCCGATGCGCGGCGCCCGCATCGCGCCATCCGGCAGCAGTTCCGGCCGGTTGGTCATCGCGGACAATCCGTGCGCGAGATCTTTGACGCCGGCCGCGAACAGCCCGACGGTGTCCAGCGTCCACGAAAAACACTTCACGCCCACCGTCGGCAGCAGCCGGAACGACGGTTTTATCGCGGCCACGCCGCAGAACGAGGCCGGCCGGATCACCGAGCCCCCGGTCTGCGTGCCCAGCGCCAGGGGAATCATTCCGGCCGCGACCGCCGCCGCCGAGCCCGACGACGATCCGCCGGGCGTGTGATCGAGGTTGCGCGGGTTGCGCGTCGCGGTCGGGTCGACGGAAGCGAATCCGGTTGTCGTGGTCTTTCCGGCGATGGTCGCTCCAGCCTGCTTCAGCATTGTCACGACAGGCGCATCGGCGCGGGGCCGCCAGCCCTTGTAGATCGGCGAGCCCATTTCGGTCGGCAACTCAGCGGTATCCATGATGTCCTTGATACCGACGGCAATGCCGCGCAGCGGCCCGGCATTTTGCGCGCGGGCGTTCTCGGTGTGACAGACAAAGGCGCCGATGCTGTTTTCATGCGCGTCGATCGCCTCACGCGACTGGGCGATCGCCGCAGCGGCCGAAAGCTCGCCCAATTCGATACGGCGCTGGAGATCGGCAAGTGACAACATCGGCATCATTCCTATGCGAAAAGACCGGACAGCTTTTAAGCACCACGTCGGGATCGGGCAAGCCAGATGGAAGGGGATCTTCTACGGCGCCGTCCCGCCCTGTCAGCAACAGCGTCTGTCGGTGCGACCATATCGCCATAACCGCTCGCAGTATGTCTTCGCCAGCGCAACCAGGACGGCAAGCGCAAGGTGGTGGTCATCATCCGCGAGCGCGGCGGCAATTGGATTCCCGGCAGTGTTCGGAACAGAACGCCAAGTCGCTTCATTCATCCGCGCTCATCGCCAAAAAAAGCACAACGGTTCGTGCGGATGAGTGTCATGGGATGGCTGCATGAGCGCTTCGAGATGAAGCGAATCAACCATTAGGAGCTTATTCGTTGGACACGGCTTACGCGAATCAGGCCGAGGAATACTTCAGCCACTTGCGCCGCGCCGAGATTGGCATACGTCACCACATCGCTAGCGCATATCTGCTACGATGCGCACGAGAATCATCGTGGCGCGAAAACAATCGCCGCACGTCGAATGGCCGATCAGGTCAGTCGTATTGTCGCATTAGCAGTAAGTGCGGTATCGACTTGGCTACCGGCAGAGGCGTGTTCATGAATAGTTCGCGCGTTACGTGTAGCGGAGGACTTGACAACCATGGGAACCCGACGGCAAGTTCCGAATTGTTAAATTTACGTTAGGTTTGCTACTCAATTTTGCTTCACTTTAGGGCTTTTTGTTAACTCGGAGGGCCAATGCTCGATACTTTGATGAGGCCCGCGATGCGCCAGTCCAAGGGAGCAAAATCTTCTTTCGTCGATCTGGGCTTCCGATCACTACGATATGGCCTCGAAGGTGCTTTGGTCGGAGTGGCCGTGTCGGGCTTGGTCGCGATATTCTTCTCATATCCGGACCATGCTCGTTTTGATCATTGGGGTGCATTGGTTGGCTTTCTTACTGTTATGATTGGCCGATATTTTGGCCGCTCCGAAGCCTAGCCAAGATGGCCATTTCGCCGGCCCACATACCTCTTGATGGGATTGTCGATGCCGTCACCGTAGGCGTCGGCTTCGTCGCCGCCTTCTTGAAGGCTGGCTGGCGCTGGAATACGCACGCAGAAAATTCTTTCTCGAAACTTGTCGTAGATTTTTTGAATGGAACAGTGGTCACACCCTTTTTGCTGATGGCTGGTGCCGTGTTCAACGACACCATTCTTTCCTACCTGCGATCCGCTAGCCCGGTGAGCATTTCGATAGCGGGATCAATCGGATTGTTTTTCGTCCTTGCTGAGTTAAGGAAATAACGACCGTCCTTTGATTCCTCGTGTGTAGCCAACGCCCATCGCGCCGCTTGCCGTTCGGTCTGCTCAGTGCTTTGCCGCGCGATTTCGCAAACTGCGCAAACTGGCCTGAACGTTCTGTTCAAGGTTTGAACGGCCTTCCGGTCTCAGCGGCGGCGAACACGGGCTGAGCCAGCTTAATTGCCGAATGAGCTGCGTGGCCGTCCTGAGAACGTCAAGCGTTCCTCACTTAACCAATGGGTTTGTGGCTGGTGCAACCGCTGGTAAGTAGCCCGCATTCCCGGGTTGTTCGATGCTTCGCCCACGGAGCAGACGTGAGCAACAACACCCAAAACACCACCCATCTCACCGACGAGCAGCGGATCGACTGGCTGCGGCTGATCCGTTCCGACAACGTCGGGCCGCGCACGTTTCGTTCGCTGATCAACCATTTCGGCAGCGCGCGCACCGCGCTGGGCCGGTTGCCCGATCTGGCGCGACGCGGCGGCGCCGCGCGTCCCGGCCGTATTTACAGCGAGCAAGACGCGGAAGCCGAGCTGATCGCGGGACGGAAGATCGGCGTCAGCCTCGTCGCCCCGACCGAGCCCTTCTATCCGCCGCGGCTGGCGCTGATCGACGACGCGCCGCCGCTGCTCGGCGTGCGCGGAACGCTCAAGGTGTTGGCGCGGCCGATGATCGCCATCGTCGGCTCGCGCAACGCCTCCGGCGCCGGCCTCAAGGTCACAGGGCGGCTGGCGCACGATCTCGGCGAAGCCGGGTTTGTCATCGCCTCGGGTCTGGCGCGCGGCATCGACCAGGCGGCGCATCGCGCCAGCATCGACAGCGGCACAATTGCGGTGCTGGCCGGCGGCCACGACCGCGTCTATCCCGCCGAACACGAAGATCTGCTGGACGCCGTCCTGCAGTGCGGCGCGGCGATCTCGGAAATGCCGCTCGGCCACGTGCCGCGCGCCCGGGATTTTCCGCGGCGCAACCGGCTGATCTCCGGCGTCGCGCTCGGCGTGGTCGTGGTCGAGGCCGCGCATCGCTCCGGCTCGCTGATCACCGCACGCATCGCCGCCGAGCAGGGCCGCGAAGTGTTCGCGGTGCCGGGCTCGCCGCTCGATCCGCGTGCCGCCGGCACCAACGACCTGATCAAGCAGGGTGCGACGCTGACCACCGAGGCATCGGATGTCATCAATATGGTGCAGCCGATCATGGACCGTCCGGTCGAACTGCCGACGCGCGAGCCGGAAGAAGACTTGCCCGGGACTTACGAGCCCGACCCCGGCGACCGCGCGCGCATCGTCGGCCTGCTCGGGCCGAGCCCGATCGGACTGGACGATCTGATCCGGATGGCCGGGACCTCGCCGGCCGTGGTGCGTACCGTGCTGCTCGAACTCGAACTGGCCGGACGGCTCGAGCGCCACGGCGGCGGGCTGGTGTCGCTGATCTAAGTCATTCCGGGGCGCGCGCGCGGCTCGACGCACTATGGCACTTGCGGAGCGGTGCGCTGCTGAACCGAGACTCATTCACCTGCACCGACGGTTATAAAAACATGGGTCCCGGTTCTGCGAAGCAGCGCTATCGCGCTGCATCGCGCCCGGAATAACGGCAGGGATCGATCAGGACTTCGGCGATGCAGGCTTGCCGCGAAGGCGAACGATTTCCTCGGCTTCCATCAGCGCCATGTCGAGCAGGAAGCCCAGCGTGTCGTGCTTGTGCCGGCGCGCCAGTTGCGCGAGATCTCTCACCGCCTCGGCGATGTGGCTTGCGGCCTCGTCCCGTCCGCCATCCCGCGCAGGCTTGGCGGGGCGGTCATTGCGGTCTGAAGGTGCGGACATCCGCTGATCATCCTTTGCCGCGTGCGTCGGCACATTTCAAATCGGGTGGTTGTTATAACTTCCCGCGATGAGAGTGCAACTAATGGTATTTTCTACAACTTAGAGACGAAATCTTCTGCCGTTCTCGCCCCAGTTCAACACCCGGCGATTTGACTTAAGTGCCCTCTGCCACCATGTTCGCCTCGAAACGGCCGGCGCGAATCTCGTGAAAGCGGCCCCTATCTCCCCTGTAAGCTATTGGAATGACATGAATATCGTCATTGTCGAGTCGCCTGCCAAGGCCAAGACGATCAACAAGTATTTGGGCGGTTCCTACGAGGTTCTGGCGTCGTTCGGTCATGTCCGCGACCTTCCGGCAAAAAACGGATCGGTCGATCCGGAAGCCAATTTCCAGATGATCTGGGAGATCGATCCCAAGGCTGCCGGCCGGCTCAACGACATCGCGCGTGCCTTGAAAGGGGCGGACCGGCTGATCCTCGCAACCGACCCCGACCGCGAGGGCGAGGCGATTTCCTGGCACGTGCTGGAAGTGATGAAACAGAAGCGCGCGCTGAAGGATCACAAGATCGAGCGCGTGGTGTTCAACGCCATCACCAAGCAGGCGGTGACCGA